>JAAFJW010000060.1 GCA_013298995.1 Sphingobacteriales bacterium
TGGTTTTCTCCATTAGAATAATGAGTGAGATTATTCTTCTAATATAATGAAAATCAATGCTTTAACATAATTTATTTGCACTTATTTTACTCAAAATCAATCAATTATTTTTTGTCATGTACTAAAATTTTTTTAACTAAAAAAAAATTGACTAATTATACTAAATAATTATATTTACAAATATAAACCACCACCATAAACTATATTATTATGAGAAAACTGTTACTGGCTTTAACAATTGTAGCCTTAGCCACTGCGTGTAAAAAAAATCGTTATGAAGGTACTGACGGAAATCAAAATCCTAACGCAATTGCCCCTGTTGATTTTAAATTTGCAACTACTAAAAAGGTAAAAATTAATTTAACCCTAAAATCTAATAACGAACAACCAATTAAGGGTGTTTTAGTCTCTTTTTATAGTAACAATCGAAATAATACCCAACCACTATTAAAATATATTACCGATGTAAATGGTAAAATCAATGCTGATATTTGTGTACCGTCTTATACTGATACCTTAATAATCGACCCTCAATATTTAGGTTTAATGAGAAACGCAAAAGCTGTAATTACCGATAATGCAATTGATGCTACAATTGGCGGTAAAAATGGGTACAGTGGTAGCATAGTAAAACTACCTTCAAATAAAAGTGTAAATAAAATGCTTGCTTTTGATAGATTTTCTGGTAAAAGAAGAACATTAAGCTCAACTTTTGAATATCTAGACACTTATGATAATGATGGGGTGCCTAATAATTTAGAGGCTCAACCCGACACTATCGGCTCAAGACTTTTATCGAATATTAATGCATCTCTTCCCGAATCTCAAAACGTGAGTGAACACCACCCAGAGTTTTTACAATCTTCAGCTACGGTTGATTTAAACATTGTTGCCCTTGCCGATGTTTGGATAACTTTTGTTAGCGAAGGGGCGGGTTATCAAAATACTTTAGGCTTTTACACATACCCTACCGGTAACCCACCACGAAGCGAAGCCGATATTTCAAATATTAAATATATATTTCCTAACGCATCTTTACCAAACTCCGATGGTAACTTACTTTCGGGTAGTAAGGTTAACATAGGTAGATTTTCCCCTGGTACATCAATTGGGTTTGTGGTGCTAGCAAATGCTTGGGATTATAATTCACGAACTGTTGACCAAAATGCGAATAGATTTTATACCACTTCGGCTTGCAACCCCGAAACAAATAATGAGTTAAAAAAACACTCTGTTTTACTGTTTGATGATATATTAAATATATTTTTAATTGGTATGGACGATCAAAATAGAGAGCAAGGAAGCGATAATGATTTAAACGATATTTTGTTTTATGCCTCCTCAAACCCTGTTACGGCTATTTCGAAAAATAATGTAAGGGATATTGACACCCCAATTGATACCGATAATGATGGTGTAACAGATACCTACGACGAGTTCCCAACCGATGCAAGCAAAGCCTATACCAATTACTTCCCCAACCAAAATAACTTTGGTACCCTATTGTTTGAAGACTTATGGCCAGCAACTGGCGATTATGATTTAAACGATATGGTAGTTGGCTATAAGTATAAATATGTTACCAATGGGCAAAACGCCGTTACTGAATTAGAAGCTGATTATATAATTAAAGCTGTAGGCGCATCATACATTAATGGATTTGGGGTTGAATTTCCGTTCCCAAGCAGCCTTATAAGTAATGTATCGGGCCAGCGTTTAATAAGTAACTATATAATGCGTAATGCAAACGGAACCGAGCAAAACCAAACCAAAGCGGTTATTATTCCATTTGATGATTATAATGCACTAATTAAAAGACCAGGTGGATTTTATATAAATACCGAAAATAGTGCAAATGCACCAAAAGTTACTAGCGAAACTGCGCATATTACCATTGCTTTTAATAACCCTATTCCGGCTGCTATTTTTGGTACACCACCTTTTAATCCATTTTTAATAAGCAATAAAAGAAGGGGCTACGAGGTACATTTACCTGGCCAAACCCCAACAAGTTTAGCTGCCTCAAATTTGTTTAATACTTTACAAGACAACTCACAGCCAAGTATTGGTTTGTATTACAAAAGCAAAAATAGCTGGCCTTGGGCTTTAAATTTTATGGACTCTTTTGATTATCCATCAGAAGGCAACGCAATAAATAAAGCTTATACGCACTTTTTAGAATGGGCAAGAACTGGTGGAAGCTCATACCCTGATTGGTATTTAAACACAGGCAACAATAGAAATAACCAGTTTATATACAATAAATAAAATAAGGCGAGCACCACACTAACTGGTGCTCGTTTTTAATTTCTAACCCTAAATATATCTATTAAATTTCTAAATAAAATCCTTAAAAAAGGGTGTGAAATGATATTTATGCACAGCTTATTTCAACTAAAAAAATAATAGTACTTTTTTAATTTTTAAGCATATTAACCCCAATTTATCTTTTCAAAAACGAAAAAATTGCATTTTTAAACATTTTAGAATTATGCGTTAGTTTTTTATAAATTTGATTTGTGCCTATGCTATTAATGTGGAAATTATCAAAATTTTGTCTTAAAAACGGTATATATAAATTAAAAAATTATTATAAAGCACTCGTTTTTTTGCTAACCATTATATTGTGATAAAAAAAATAATCAATAGCAACACAGCTTGGTCTCTTTCATCGAACGGTTTAATAGCTATATTAGGCTTTATTAACTTAGGTTTTATTGCCCGCCTATTCTCGCAACCCGATGCCGGTATGTGGTTTATGTTATTAACTGTTTACACTTTATTAGAAATGCTTAGAAGCGGTTGGGTACAAACACCATTTGTTAGGTTTTATATACTTGCCAATGGCCCCACCCAACAATTAAAACTAGTTGCAGCCGCTTGGCAATTGCTAATTGTTATTACACTAATAATATCTCTTTTTTTAATTCCTTTAATTATTTTTAATTACCAAATATCGCCCGCTTTTAAATTGGCTCAAAACTACACGTTACTGTGGCTTATTTCGGCATTGCCCTACCAACTAGTACAGTGGCAATTACAGGCCAAAAGTATGTTTAAAAAATTAGCAATTATTAGGCTGGTTTTTACTTTATGCTTTACGGTTATATTACTGCTACAAGCAAAGTATAAATTAAGCATAAACAGTTTGGCTTTATTATATGCTTTAATACAATTTTTGGTTGGCCTAACTGCTGTTTTGGGGGGTTGGTTAAAATTTGGTATTTGGCAAACTAAACTCCATAACGAAAGAAAACAATTATCAAACTTTGGCAAATATAGTATGTTTACAATGATAGTAGCCAGTTTGTTACGCAGTTCCGACCAGTTTTTAATAGCCATATGGCTTGGCCCTGCGGCAGTTGCTATGTATGCTATACCACAAAAATTAATCGAGGCTATTGAAATTCCAGTACGTTCATTTGCATCAATAGCCGCAGCAAAGGCAACCATTTTGTATAAAGAGAATCAATTTTTAACCCTTCGTTTATTTTTTTATAGAGAATGTGGCTTGCTGTTAGCAATTATATTGCCTGCTATATTGCTATTTTTTTTCTTCCCAACTTTTATTGTAAACTTATTAGGAGGCAGTAAATATGAGTCATCTTCGTTATTGTTACAAATTTTTTGTGGGTACGCCATATTAATTCCGCTTGATAGGTATTGCGGCGTACTTTTAGATGCTGGAAATAGGCCACAAAAAAACACGCTTAAAGTGGTTTTAATGTTATTAATTAATATTATTGGCGATATAGCAGCATTACACCTTGGTGCTGGTATTTACGGCGTAGCAGCGGTATCAACTGTTACTTTTATGTTCGGCATTATTGTAGGATGGTACCAACTTAAAGATATTCTGCAAAGCTTCTCGGCCAAATTATTGTGGCAACAAGGTGTTATTTTTAATCTAAAAACTTTAAAAAAATAAACCTCGTATTGGCGTGATAGGAAACAACTTATATTTAAACTTTATCCAAAAAAGTGGCCTTATTTTATTTATAAGCGTATCACTAGGTTGCGTTATTTCACAGTTGGGCTTTGTAGGGGCAGGTGTATTAGTTGCCATACCTATTGCTATATTGTTTTTGGTATTGCTATTCAAAAACCCCCACCACGGCCTATACGCTGTAATGTTTATAGGCTTTTTCGCCAACGGTGTTTCTAGGTACTCGGCTACCCCCATAGGTCTTAGCGTTGATGTTGTATTACTGCTAACATTAATATTAGGGCTTATAAAATCAAGTAATAACGATAGAAAAAGGCTAAACAATCCATTTGTATATGGTATTGCTGTTTGGGTAGGGTTCACTATTTTTGAAATTATAAACCCACAATCAAAAAGTATTTCGGCTTGGTTTTTTGCGGTAAGAGGTACTTCATTATATATGATACAACTAATAATATTAACAGTATTATTAATGAATAGCGAAAAAAAACTAAACACTTTTTTAAACATTTGGATTGGATGGTCGGCTTTAGCTAATTTATGGGCAATGAAGCAGATGTATTTTGGGTTAAACAATGCCGAACAACAATGGTTAAACGCTGGTGCATATAAAACCCATTTACTCTTTGGCAAACTTAGAGCTTTTTCTTTTTACTCTGATGCTGGGCAATTTGGTGCAGCAATGGCTCATATGCTTTTAGTTTGCGTAATATTAGGATTTGGACCATATAAATTTAAACAAAAAGCAATTTATTGGGGTTTAGGTGTTTTTTTTATGTGGGGAATGGCAATATCTGGTACACGCGGAGCCTTAATTATTCCTTTATCGGGCATTATGGTTTATTTGCTACTAAGTAGAAACTTTAAAGTTTTAATTATTGGTGTAGTTACCATTGGGCTACTCTTTTCGGCTTTAAAATTTACCACTATTGGCAGCGGTAATTATAATATACAACGAATGCGAAGTGGCCTTAATCCTAACGACCCTTCATTACTTGTTAGACTTGAAAACCAAAAAAAAATAAGCACTTATTTAACCACTAGGCCTTTAGGAGGAGGAATAGGATCTGCCGGATATTGGGGACAACGATTTTCTCCTGGTACGTTTTTGGCCGATACTCCAACCGATAGTTGGTATGTTCGTATTTGGGCAGAAACAGGCATTATAGGGCTTACAATACACCTTGCAGTAATATTTATTTTTCTATTAACAGGGTTAATTGTTATATTTAAAATGAAATACAATATAAAAAATCGTCAAACAGCCATTGCACTATTTGCCGGCTTTGTAGGTATTGCACTTGCAAGCTATGGTAATCAAGTTTTGGGGCAAACACCTACAAGTGTGGTGGTTTTTATGAGTTTAGGGTTTATTTGGCTACTTTATAAGTGGGATATACCGTTAAAAAGCAGCACTTTACCTTAAAATATTTTTAATGAATAATGCAATTACCCCCCCTTTGGTTTCAATTATAACTGTTAATTATAATACAACGAATGTAACTTTAGAGTTGCTACATTCGCTCTCTAATATTTCCTACACTAATATCGAAATTATAGTAGTTGATAACGCATCAACCCAAAACTGCGATAGTATTCCGCAACAATTTAAAAACATTACATTTATACGAAACCCTACAAACCAAGGTTTTGCAGGTGGAAACAACAGAGGCATTGAAATAGCAAAAGGAGAAATTTGTTTGTTAATTAATAACGATACCGAAGTAGAGCCTAATTTTTTAGAACCTATTGTTAACCTTTTTCAAAAAAATACCAACATAGGTATTGTAAGCGCAAAATTGTTGTATTATAATGCAAAAAATGTTATCCAGTATGCTGGCGGAACGCCTATTAACCCATTTACTGCCCGCGGAAAATTTATAGGCACAGGTGAAACAGATACAAATAAGTATTGCGTAGAAAAAAAAACGTATTTAGCCCACGGTGCAGCAATGGCCATACATAAAAAAGTATTTAATAAAATAGGCTTATTACCCGAAATGTACTTTTTATATTATGAAGAACTTGATTTTTGCGAACACGCCCAAAAAGCAGGTTTCGAAATTTGGTTTCAACCAAAATCGGTGGTTTACCACAAAGAATCTATGAGCGTAGGCAAACTAAGCAACTTAAAAGTTTACTACCAAACCAGAAACAGGTTATTGTTTATACGAAGAAATATTTTTGGTTTTAAAGGATTTATAAGTAGGATATTTTATATATTCGTTTCAATACCAATTGCAATTATTAGGTACTTACTTGCCAACCAAAAACAATACGTTATAATGGTTTTAAAAGGTTTAGTTTGGAATTTTAATTATAAAAACCAACACAATTTATGATGCTATACTTACATATTGTTATAATTTTTTTATGTGTTACAGTTTTTATAGTACTTGCGTTGCAAGGGCTTTATCTTTTTATTTTTGCAATTGCTGGCTGGCTGGTTAAAGAAAAAAAATATGCTACTGCTAAAGATATAGGCTCTTTTGTAATATACATACCATCTTACAAAGAAGATAGTGTAATTGTTGAAACCGCAAAAGCTGCTTTAAACATAAATTATCCAACCCATAAGTTTCATATTGTAGTAATTGCCGATTCGCTACAAGATGCAACTTTAAAAACATTAAGCACATTGCCCATACAGGTTGTAAAAGTAGATTTTGAAAAAAGCACCAAAGCTAAAGCCTTAAACGTTGCGTTACAGCAAACCCAACTTGTTTATGATTATGCGCTAATTTTAGATGCTGATAATGTTTGTGATAGCCATGCGCTTTATAAATTAAACGATGTTTTAAGTGCCAATTTTTTAGTAGTGCAAGGCCAACGATTAGCAAAAAACACCAACACTTCGTTTGCATTATTAGACGCAATAAGCGAAGGAATAAACAACCATATATTTAGAAAAGGACATACTGCTTTAGGTTTATCGGCGGCCATTATAGGCTCGGGGGTGGCCTTAAATTTTTCACTTTTTAAATCTATTATGCCACAAATTACGGCCATTGGTGGGTTTGATAAAGAGATGGAATTGCAACTTTTACGTAAGCGTATTAGATTTGGATACGCCCAGCAAGCGTTAATTTACGATGAAAAAATAACCCAGCAAGCGCATTTCGAAAGTCAACGCCGCAGGTGGCTTTCAGCACAATTACACTATATGCAACGTTACTTTTTAGATGGTTTTGTGCAACTATTTAAAGGCAATTTTGATTTTTTTGACAAAGTTATACAAACCCTTTTACTGCCTCGTATTTTAATTATTGGCATAATGCCAATAATGGCTTTACTTTCAATAGCAATTCCAACTGGTTTATCGCCAGTTTATTGGTTTGTTTTGTGGCTTATTACTTATTTTTCCATTTTTATAGCTATCCCAAAATCGTACCTTAATAAGCAATTATTAAACGCTATTTTTTCTTTACCTGTTGCCTTTTTAAGTATGTTTAAGTTATTTTTTAAATTAAAAGGAGCAAACAAAACTTTTATACATACCCCACACGGCGAAACCAATAATCAAAAAACAATATGAAAATTGCTATTGAAGCACAACGGTTATTTAGGGCTCGCAAACACGGTATGGATGTGGTTGCTTACGAGTTTTTGCGTAGATTACCCACCCAAAATGATAATAACCAATACCATATTATAGTTAAAAACGATGTAGATAATTGCATCCAACCAAGTAAAAATAAATTTATACACCCATTAAAAGCAATTTTTTATCCATTTTGGGAACAGTTTTTACTCCCTAATTTTTGCAAAAAAATTAACATAAATGTATTGCATTGCACAGCAAATACCGCTCCTATTTTTTATAAAAAACCGTTAATTTTAACGCTACACGATATTATATTTTTACAACAAAATAATTTTAGCAATAAGGCAAGTTGGTACCAAAGCTTAGGCAATACCTACCGTAGCTTAGTAGTGCCAATTGTTGCAAAAAAAGCAGTTAAAATAATTACTGTTTCGCAATATCAAAAAGATGCTATTGTACAAAAATTAAATATTTTGCCCCAAAAAATTAGTGTAATACATAACGGAGTTGATGAACGCTTTTTCAACACTTTTACCGCAATACAAGTACAAAATACACTTTTAAAATATAGCATTAAGCCAGGCTATATTTTTTTTATGGCCAATACCGAGCCACGAAAAAACACCATTGGCGTATTGCAAGCTTTTGCGCTATTGTGTAAGCAAACCACACAGGTACCTAGGCTTGTTATAAAAGGACTAAATAGTACACAGTTAAAAAGTTTACTAGAAAAACACCACTTAAATTTTATAAGCAACCAAATTGATTTAATAGGTTATGTTGATTATAACGATTTACCCTTAATTTACCAAGGAGCTACCATATTATGGTTTCCTTCTATAAGCGAGGGTTTTGGGTTGCCCATTATTGAGGCAATGGCAAGCGGAGTACCTGTAATTACATCAAATTTATCGTGTATGCCCGAAATTGCTGGTAATGCCGCTATTTTAATTGACCCACTAAATTGCCAAACAATAGTTGAAGCAACTATAACACTTTTAAACAACTCGGCTTTATATAATCAAATTGTACTAAAAGGTAAAAATAGAGCTTTAGATTTTACTTGGGACGAGGCTGTAAAAAAGCTATTATTAGTGTATAGCGAAATCGAAAAAGAAATATTATTATGAGTATTTTAAGCAAAATAAACCAAAAAGCAAATAGCATTGCATTAGAATACTACGAGCGTTTGCCCCAAACCACCACCGAAAAAGCAAAAGTATATGCCTTACTTTTACTTAGTATTTTTAATGGGATTTTACGGTTACTTAACGCAAAATATAGGCTTAGAAACTGCCAAACAGGTAAAATGGTAACCGTTAAAGGAAACTTAAAAGTTAATGCGAGAGGCAAAATCATTATTGGTGATAATTGTAAAATATGGTCGCATTTAGGTATTACCCAATTATCGGCTGGTCCACGAGCCACAATATCTATTGGCCAAAATACATTTATAAATACAGGAACTATTATAACTGCCCGTTCGCTCATACAAATAGGGCAAAATTGCCAAATTGCTAACCAAGTAATTTTAATGGATAATGATTTTCATGGGGTTGATAACCGAGATGTTGCGCCTACAAAAGAAGCCATAATTATTGGCGATAATGTGTGGTTAGCTACAAGAGTAATTGTGCTTAAAGGTGTAACAATTGGCGAGGGCTGCGTAATTGCAACAGGTGCAGTTGTAACAAAAGATATACCACCTTACAGTTTAGCTGGCGGTGTACCATGTAAAATTATTAGAAACATTCAACAACAAACTCAATAATGGTTAGTATCGAAATATTTTTTTGGCTCTCATTTTTTATAGTATGGTATGCCTTTATTGGTTATGGCATATTAATTACCTTATTGGTAAAATTAAAAACTAAAAGCACTACTCAATTAACAACAATAACAGATTGGTTGCCAGTTACATTAGTAATACCCTGTTTTAACGAAGCCAATATTATTAACGAAAAAATACAAAACAGTTTAGCGCTAGATTATCCTACTAGTAAGCTAAAAATAATGTTTATTACCGATGGTTCTAATGATAACTCGGGCCAAATAATAGCCAAATATCCCGATATTTTATGGCTACACAACGATGCTAGAGAGGGCAAAAGTGCCGCCGAAAACAGGGCCATGCTGCATGTAAAAACCCCAGTTGTTGTGTTTACCGATGCCAATACAACTTTAAATACTGATGCATTAAAAAATATTGTTCGTCATTTTTATAACCCTAAGGTTGGCTGCGTATCGGGCGAAAAACGTGTAATTACAGAGGTTACAGATGGTGCAAATGCTACCGAAAGTTTGTATTGGAAATACGAATCGTACCTTAAAAAGAAAGATTCGGATTTTTATACCGCCGTAGGTGCGGCTGGCGAGTTGGTGGCTTTCAAAACATCGTTATACCAGCCTATGCCGCATGATACTTTGTTAGATGACTTTATACAATCAATGCAAATTGCTGCAAATGGTTACAAAATAGTGTACGAACCCGAGGCTTACGCTATGGAAACACCATCGGCAAATATTAAAGAAGAAATTAAGCGTAAGGTTAGAATTTGTGCCGGAGGCTGGCAAAGTATGGTGCGCTTATGGCCTTATATTGGCTTTGCAAAAAACTGGAAACTGGCATTTCAATATTATTCTCATAGAGTTTTAAGGTGGACAGTAGTACCTTTTTTGCTTATTATTATGTTAGTTTTGAGTACTATTTTGGCATTTAATAGCTCTTTTTATGCTTTGTTTTGCTTTGCGCAGATAGCTTTTTACGGTATAGCCATACTAGGATATTTGCTCGAGCAAAAAAACATTAGGTTTAAACTTTTATATGTTCCTTTTTATTTTTGTATGATGAATTGGGCAGTACTTGCAGGCTTAAAAAGATATTTAAAAGGCCAACAATCAGCTATTTGGGATAAAGCGGCTCGTAAATAAACAATACATATTTAATTGTAAGGCTTTTTTGTTTAATTTTCTACCAAATACAATATTTTAACATTAGGATTTTTTTATTTTATAAGCATTTTTCTTTATCTATTTTTTATGAGTTTAATTAGTTTAATAAAATCAAACACCAAAATAAAACAAATTGTACACCAAATGATTGTGGGCAATGCCCGCCCTAGGTGGTGGGTAAGGTGGTTTGTTACGCCCATTATCCATCATTTTGGCAAAAAATCTACAGTTAGGTGGAGTACCCGATTGGATATTTTTCCTTTTCATAAATTTTATTTAGGCGCACATTCTACCATCGAAGATTTTGCAACAGTAAATAATGGCGTGGGCGATGTAAGCATAGGTAACCATTGCCGCATAGGCTTAGGTAGCGTAATTATTGGCCCAGTAAATATTGGCAACCAAGTTATATTAGCGCAAAATATTGTTGCTAGTGGGCTAAACCATACCTACACAAATATTGATATACCTATTAGATTACAAAAAGTAACTACATCGGTTATAACCATTGAAGATGAAGTTTGGATAGGAGCAAATGCTGTACTAACCGCTGGTATAACTATTGGTAAACATAGTGTTATTGCTGGTGGTGCCGTTGTAACTAAAAACGTTCCCCCTTACAGCATTGCGGTTGGTAATCCTGCAAAAATTGTAAAACAGTATAATTTTGAAACAAAAGAGTGGCAAAAAGTTTAAAATTTGGGTCTAAGTTTAAAGATTAAAAGAGTTTTAAATTTGACTTAGTATGATATTAATTTTTTGTTTTTTTGGCTTGAATATTAATTAAGCTCAGGTTACAACCTTATCCCCCGCAGCAAGTCGGCAATAGCCATCCGTTTTTTACCTTCTAATTGTACGTCCGTTACCAAAATATACCCATCGGTGGTAGCAAATTTTAGGTACGTTTTACCGTCCGACACAAAATTACCAGGCGTTACGGATGGCGTGATATTTTCTTTTTCGGCAGTAAAAATTTTTAATATTTTATCGTTAAAAACAGTGTAAGCCGTAGGGAAAGGGCTTAAACCTCGTATTTGGTTATAAGCCTGTGCGGTATGGGTATGCCAGTTTACTAGGCAATTTTCTTTAAATATTTTGGGGGCGTGTTTTAGGCCAGCTGGGTTAATATTATCTTGTATCTGTTCTACATAATCGCCTGTTTCGATAGCTTTTACAGTTTTAACAATTAGCTTAGCCCCTATTTCCATCAAAGCATCATGCAATTGGCCTGCGGTGGTATCATCGGCAATAGCCACCTTTTCCGAAAACAAAATATCGCCTGTATCAATTTCTTGTTTTAACAAAAAAGTAGTTACCCCGCTTTGTTTTTCGCCATTAATTATAGCCCAATTAATAGGTGCCGCACCTCGGTATTGCGGCAATAACGAAGCATGTAAGTTTATGGTGCCTTTGGGTGGCATGGCCCACACTACTTGGGGCAACATCCTAAAAGCTACCACAATTTGCACATCGGCGTTAAGCTGTTTTAATTGTGCTAAAAAATCAGGGTTTTTTAGCTTTTCGGGCTGTAACACGTTTAAATTGTTATCGATAGCAAATTTTTTAACTGCCGATTCGCTTAATTTTTGTCCCCTACCAGCAGGTTTATCGGGTGCGGTAATAACGGCTACTACTTCGTATTTAGCATCTAACAATGCCTTTAGTGATGCCACCGCAAAATCGGGCGTACCCATAAATATAATTTTCATTTCGGGGGTTTTTATAATTTAAGGATATAACAAATATTTTTTACGCATGGCATTATAAGCCTTTAATGGTGTCGCCCAAGTTGCCCGTATTTCGGTTTCGGTTTTACCAGCTTTTATTTGCGCCATTAATGTAGCATTGCCTGCCAGTTTATTAAAAAATGGGTTAAAAAAGTTTTCCTTATCGGGATATTGGCTGTAAATTTTTAGCAGCAAGGCTATATCAAGCTGTTTGCGATTTTTAATTTGATGTTCGCTGGTTTTACGAAAATCAATCCCATAACAAACTTGGTTTTCGAGCGGTGGTTTTTTACTCATTCCCTTTATACTCATTGGCGTAAAGCTAAAATTATAGCTATTTTTTAGTAAGGGATGGCCAATTACCTGAAACGGGAAAAGCGTACCACGCCCCATGCTTATACTCGTTCCTTCAAATAAACACAAGCTGGGGTACAAATAAATGGCCAAGTTATTAGGTAAATTAGGGCTAGGCTTTATGGGTAAAATGTATGGTTTCCAATGGTTATAATTAGCATTTTTAATAATTTCTAGTTTACACTTTGCGCCATTTTTTAACCATTTTTGCCCGTTTACCATCATGGCAAATTCGCCCATGGTAAGCCCATGTGCAATAGGAATAGGTAACTGCCCTACCCCACTTTTAAATTCGTTTTCTAAAATAGGGCCATCTATAAAATTGGCAATAGGGTTAGGCCTATCCAATAGCAAAATAGGCACACTGGCATCGGCGCAAGCCTGCATTGTTTTAAATAAAGTGATGCTGTAAGTGTAAAACCTTGCGCCCACATCCTGTATATCATACACTAAAACATCAATATTTTTTAAATCATCTTTGCTAGGTGCTTCTTTTACACCATAAAGCGATATTACTGGGATGCCCGTTTTTTCATCCACGTAATTACCTACTTTTTCGCCTGCATCGGCTGTGCCTCTAAAACCATGCTCGGGACCAAAAATAGTTTGAATGTTAAGTCCACGTTTTTTTAACGTATCCACCAGGGCTATTCCATTAATTTCGGCCGTTTGGTTTACCAGTAAGGCAATTTTTTTATTAGCCAATTGAGGAATGTATTTTTCGGTTTGGCTGGCACCTGTTATTATTTTTAACGGGTTACTCGCTATATTTTTTTTGGTTACTTGCGCTTTAGCCCCAGCGTAGCCCAAGGCCAATAATCCCACAATCAATATTTTTTTTACCATGGTTAATAAAAATTTTAAACTGTTTTAGGTGTAATTAATTTTAAATGATTGCATATTTGTATCTCTCACAAAATAAACAAAACAATTTGAATTTAGCTTTATTTATAGCCAAGCGTATTTCTATCAACTCGCAACGTACTTTTTCTAAGCTCATTGTGCGCATTGCCGTTTTGGGTATAATGTTGGGGATAATGGTGATGATACTTTCTGTGGCTATTATCAAGGGGTTCAAAGGCGAAATAAGGGAAAAAATACGAGGATTTAATGGCGATGTTGAGTTGTTAAAATACGATTTGAATGCATCGTCCGAAAATTCGCCTTTTAGCTTAGATAGCAATACCTTAAAAGCGGTAAAAACACAATCCAACGTGGTACATATTGCGCCTTATGGCAATAAACCTGGCATTATAAAAACCGCAACGGAGGTTGAAGGTGTCGTTTTTAAAGGCATTGATGGCAGTTATAATCCCCAATATTTATCGTCTATTTTACTAAAAGGCCGAGCCATAAACTTTAAAAACACCCATTTAGCCGATAAGGAAATACTTATATCGCAACTAATGGAGCAAAAACTTAACCTTAAAGTAGGCGACGATTTTTTGATGTATTTTATGCAAGAATCTTTGCGCAAGCGAAAATTTAAAATAGTAGGCATTTACAGTACCGATGTAGATGATGTGGATAAAACCTATATTATTGGTAGCATTAACGTAGTAAAAAAAATAAATAAATGGCAAGCGGGGCAAGTAGGAGGCTACGAAATAAGGGTAAACGATTTCGATAATTTAGAAACCATTGCACTAGATATAAGTAACTTACTACCTCCCGAAATAAAAATTTTAAGCATTAAAGAATTATATCCCGCTATTTTCGAGTGGCTATCGTTGCTTGATGTAAACACAAGGGTTATTTTAATTTTAATGCTTATAGTAGCTACCATTAACATGATTTCGGCATTGTTAATTATGATTTTGGAACGTACCAATATGATAGGTTTATTAAAAGCATTGGGCGAAAGCAACTGGGGCTTGCGCAAAATATTTTTATACAACGCATTGTATTTAATAGGCTTAGGTATTTTATTGGGCAATATAATAGGCTTGGGCTTGGCTTATACCCAGTTATACACCCATTTTTTGGCTTTGGATGCGGCTACTTATTATATGCGTTTTGTACCTATCGAAATTAATTGGGTAGATGTTTTATTGATTAATACAGGTACACTGCTGGTGTGTTTACTGGTATTAATAGTGCCAAGTATGCTGGTAGGCAATATATCGCCCGTTAAGGCAATTGCTTTTAAGTAATTGAAGTTTTGGAGGGTTAAAATATTTAGATAAGTTAATTTCAATTCTATAAATGTTGTTATAAAACAGCGTTTTTATAAAATTAGCTGGGTATAAAAGCAATAGGCTTTGCGTAAATCTTTGCGTTAGGCACAATGCAAACCAACCACAAAATTGAACATTTCAACAAAACCATAAAAAATATATGTAAATTTGTCAAATTGTAATTTATATGGTAAACGATAGGATGAAATCGAAGATTTACAAGCACAACAAACAAAAATAAAGTGAGTAAAGCAAAATATGTAAACCCATTTACAGATTTCGGATTTAAGAAAATATTCGGAGAAGAAGCCAATAAACCATTATTACTTGACTTTTTGAATGCTTTATTGCCTACTGCTGACAAAATAGTTGACTTGACTTTCAAAAACAACGAACAAATGGGTCAAACCGACCTTGATAGAAAAGCCATTTATGATATTTATTGTGAAAACGAAAAAGGTGAAAAATTTATAGTCGAACTTCAAAAAGCAAAACAAAATTATTTCAAAGAAAGAACCATTTATTATTCAACATTCCCAATCAGAGAACAAGCAGAGAAAGGAGAATGGAATTACAATTTAAAAGCCGTTTACTGTATCGGAATTTTGGACTTTACTTTCGACGATTACGAAACCGAGCCTGAAAAAAGCGAAGTGGTACATACCATTAAACTGAAAAACCAATACGGAAAAACTTTTTACGATAAATTGACTTTCATTTATCTTGAAATGCCAAATTTTAAGCTGGTAGAAACAGAACTTAAAACTCGGTTAGACAAATGGCTTTATTTTATCAAACACTTGGAAGACTTTCAAACCATTCCAGAAATAATAGCAGACGAAGTTTTTAGTCAAGCATTTGAAAAAGCAGAACTGGCTAAATTTGGAGAAGCTGAATTAAAAAGATACGAATACAGTTTGAAAGTTTTTAGAGATAATAAAGCGGTATATGATTATGCCATTGACACAGCTTTTGACGATGGGGTTCTAAAAGTTGCTAAAAACTTAAAAGACGAAGGGATGGATGTTGAGTTTATAATTAAAATGACAGGTCTTACAAAAGCAGAAATAGAAAAACTCTAAACAACATACTTTTCCTAAAGTAGTTACTAGCAAAAGCAGGGCTGATGTGCTAAATTCAACATTTTTAATTCTAATCCCTGCCTTCGCCAATACCCAAACTATTCTTGTGGTAAGCATAAAATTATCTTTACCGCAGAGAACGCCAAGCAAAAGCGCAAAAAACATAAAGCTAGTTGTAAGCACCAACAGCAAATAAAACAAGTTAAAAAAAACTCTTTATTTACCTCCGAAACTTTGGTAAGCAGTAAAGTTAAAACCGTTAAACTCTTTTTGCTTCGTTCCAAAAAACATCCATCTCGGCAAGGCTCATATCCTGTAACAGCTTGCCTTTTTCGATAGCTTTGGCTTCGAGGTATTGAAACCTTTTGATAAATTTTTT
>JAAFJW010000061.1 GCA_013298995.1 Sphingobacteriales bacterium
TGGTTTTCTCCATTAGAATAATGAGTGAGATTATTCTTCTAATATAATGAAAATCAATGCTTTAACATAATTTATTTGCACTTATTTTACTCAAAATCAATCAATTATTTTTTGTCATGTACTAAATTTCATTTTACATTAAATAAATGGCAAACATTTGTGTAAAATAACATTTATCGCCACCTATAAACAGGTTATTTTCATCAACAAAATCCTTAAAACGGGCTAAAAACATATTTCAAAAATAACCGTTTAAAACCGATACCAAAAAAGTAATTTTACCGCCGTGAAAAAACTGTTGCTCATCTTTTTTATTTTATACTCAGCCACGGGCTTTGCCCAAAAAATTACGAGGGTAAACTTGCTACAATCCGAAAGTTTTATTGGCATAAAAGTAAATGGTAAAAATACACAAAAGGTTATTAAACCCGTTTTTAGCCAAGATAATGCCACCCTAATTTGCGATAGCGCATTGTTTTATATCGAAAAAAACAGTTTCGATGCCTTTGGTAATGTGCATATTAACCAAGCCGATACCATTAATATTTATTCGGATTTGTTAAACTACAATGGCAATACCAAGCAAGCAATTTTAAAAAACAATGTGCGCATGATTGATAAAGATGCCGTTTTAACTACCAACGATTTAGATTATAATATGGAAACCAAAGTAGGCCATTATTATAACGGAGGTAAAATTGTAAACGGCGAAAATACGCTTACCAGCACCAATGGTTATTATTTTTCCAATTCGCGTGATGCTTATTTTAGGTATAATGTAAGGGTAAAATCGCCCGAGGTACTTATTTTATCGGATACTTTAAAGTACAATACACAAAACAAAATTGCCTACTTTTTTGGCCCTACCAATATTTATGGTAAAGATGATACCCTTTACACCGAAAACGGGCAGTACAACACCCTTACAGATCAAGCCGCTTTTGGCAAGCGAAACCTGTACCGCCAAGGCAGCAAAAGCCTTAAAGGCGATAGCTTATTTTACGATGGTAAAGCGGGTTATGGCAGGGCGGTAAAAAATATTTTATTTAAAGATACCGCCCAAAAAATCGAATTAAGAGGCGATTTAGGCCTTTACCGCAAAAAAGACGAAAGCATCGAAGTAACAAAAAACGCCTTTGTAGTTATTGAAACCGAAAAAGATTCGATAACAAAAGACAGCATGTACCTTACCGCCGATACCCTAAAAAGCAGGGTGCTACGCAAAACCGAACTCTACAAATTAAAAATAAAAAACGAAGAAATAAATACCGCTTTAATTGCCGCCAGCGAAAAAAAAATAGACTATAACGATAGCTTACCTACCGAAAATCAAACCCAAAACCCTTTTGGTGCGCAAGATAGTTTAACAAAAAATCTGGTAAAAGATAGCTTGCAAAAAAAAGCTATAAACGATGGTTTAGCCATAACAAAACCAACAAAAACCGATAGCGTTTTAGTATTAAAGCCACTGCCCCAAAAGCAAAATTTAAAACCAAGCCCCATAAACATAAATTTAGTGGTACTTGCGCCCAGCATAAAAACAGCAATACCCAGGCTAGAAATTATAAACAAAAAAAAGCTAGGCATTAGGGCCATTGAAGCAAAAACCCCAAATATAATTATTGCCGTAAAAGCACCATTACCACCCGAAGCCACCGATACCACAAAAATTAGGGTGTTAAATGCTTACAAAAAAGTAAAAATTTTTAAATCAGATTTGCAGGCTGTGGCCGATTCGGCATTTTTTAGCTACGGCGATTCGGTATTACGCATTTATCAAAAACCCATGCTATGGGCGCAAGGAAGCCAAATTACTGCCGATACCATGTACCTGCAAATGAAACACAAAAAGGTGGATAATATGGATTTGATAAAAAATTCGATAATTGTAAACACCGAAAAAGACTCGCTAACCTTTAACCAAGTGGCGGGCAAAAAAATGAAAGGTTATTTTGTAAAAGATAAGCTCGACCGTGTTTTTGTAGATGGCAATGCCGAAAGTATTTATTTTCCGCAAGATAGCGCACAAAAAGGAAGCATGCTACGCACCATTGCTGCCCGCATGCGTATAAAATTTGAACGCGATAGCCTAAAAGAAATATTATGGATACGAAAACCCGAGGTAAAAGTTTATCCCAAAGAAAAACTTACCGAAGAACTTAAAACCTTGGCTAATTTTAGCTGGAAACCCAAAGACAGGCCAATATCTAAAGAACAAATTATACCATCGTTACGCAAAACGCTTATAAAACCTAGCGCAAAAAAAACGAAAACACCTATGGTTAAGCCTAAAGTTGCTGCAAAAAAGTAATTAATTTTTGCATGGCTATACCACGGTGGCTTATCTTGTTTTTCTCTTCTAAAGGCATCTCGGCAAAGGTAATTGTATAACCATTGGGCTCAAAAATAGCATCGTAACCAAAACCGCCTGTACCGCTTCTGGCGTTGCGTATTGTACCGTTTACAATACCCTCAAAAACATGCTCATTACCGTTAATAATTAACGAAATTACGGTTCTAAAACGGGCATTACGGTTTGTAATACCTGCTAATTTTTGCAACACCAAATCAATATTTTTTTCGCTATCGCGGGTGCCGCTGTACCTTGCCGAATACACACCAGGCTGGTTATTTAAGGCTTCGATTTCTAAACCAGTATCATCACCAAAGCAATTAAGCTGATAATTATCAAAAACATAGCGGCTCTTAATCGCTGCATTTTCGTTTAAAGTTGCGCCTGTTTCGGCAATATCTTCGTTGCAATTAATATCGGCTAGGCTTAATATTTTAAATGCCATACCTACTTTGGCTTGCACTTCTTGCTGTTTATTGGGGTTATTGGTGGCAAATACTAGGTTTATCATAACAGGGTTTTAAATTGCGCCCAAAAAATTAATTTTTTCTTCTCATCGGCTTGCATTTGTTTAAGGTGCCAAGTGCCCAAAATAGGTACGCCCTCAAAAGTGCAAATTTGGTTGGCTACGATACCCGTAATGGCCAAATCTTTGGGGTTAATGCCAAAAAGCAATAATTTATTAAAGCCAAAAAAATCTTTTAGCTGGGCAAAATTTAACTGCGTATTTTTTTGAATATTTAAAATAGCCACATCTTTTTGCTCAAGCTTGCGGGCAGCCAAAAGTTTGTTTAACGCCAATAAATCGTCTTTATTTAATATCTCGGCATCGGTTTCGTTTACCAAAATCAGTATCGATTTATTGTTATCGCCTAGATAACGGTAATTGGGTTTATCTGTTTGGGGCAATTGGGCTATAATTTCGGGAGCTGGTTTTGGTGGGATGTTTGCCATGATTTCGGCTGGCTCGGCTACCACAATTGGCGGCGTAACAGCATCGGCAACAGCCATAATAGGAGTGTTTATTAGGTAAATATCCTCGTTTATAAGCAGGCTTAGGGCAATGGGGTGGTGCGATTGTAAAGCGTTCATTTGCTACGAAAATACTTTTTATAAATCAATATCTGGAGTTTCGGGGCAAATTATATCCTGTTTTGGTATTTAAAACATATTATTTACAATGATATAATTATTTTGTATTGATAAAGACCTTTTTAAAACCTAGCTTTTGTAGGAAAAAGTATTGTAGAAAAGCAAAAAGAACAGGGCTGGAGTAAATCGATTGTAGAAACTTTATCGAAAGATTTGCAAAGCGAGTTTCTGGGTGTGCGGGGATATTCGGTAGATAATTTATGGAGAATGCGAAAGTTTTACCTTCATTATGGGTTAAATACAAAACTTGCACCACTGGTGCAAGAAATTAGCTGAAGCCATAATATAGCTGTTATGGAGAAATGTAATGATGATTTAGAGCGGGAGTTTTATATCCAAATGACTAAAAAATACGGCTGGTGAAAAAATGTATTCATTCATCATATTGAAGGAAAGAGTTACGAACGTTTTTTATTGGGTCAAACCAATTTTGATAAAACGGTAGCAGAAAAGTATAAACAACAAGCCCAATTATCGGTAAGAGATGAATATATTTTTGAGTTTTTAGATTTAGGAGACGAACACCAAGAGAAAGAGCTTGAAGCCGCCATTATGAAAAACATGAAGGTTTTTTTGATGGAAATAGGAGGCGATTTTACCCGTTCGCCGCTTGCCCTTAAACTCAAGTAACGAACAAAAAATAAGATTGTACAATAAAGCGTTCCAATTACCAATATATCTCCTAATTTTACACTTTGCGTTTTAAAATAAAAACACCATTAATTATACATGAAAAAATATACTTTTCTTATTGTTGCCATTTTTACCACTTTTAGTTCAGTTGTGTATGCTCAAAAAAAAGTGCTAGATAAAGTGGTGGCAGTAGTGGGCGATAATATTATACTACAATCAGAAATAGACCAACAGTATGCCCAATATTTGGTACAGGGCAACAAGCCCGACCCTAGCATACGATGTTATTTTTTACAAACCATGCTAAGCCAAAAATTACTATCGCAACAGGCCGCTATCGACTCGATTAAAGTTGAAGATGACCAAATAGACGATGAAATAAACCGCCGCATGCGCACCATGATTTCCAGAGCACAAGGGCAAGAAAAACTAGAATCTTTTTTAGGCCGCTCGGTATTGCAATACAAAGACGAAATACGCCCCGATATTAAAGAGCAAATGATTGCCCAAAAAATGCAACAAAAAATTACCGAAAAAGTAGAAGTTACCCCTTTAGATATTAAGCGTTTTTTTGAGGCTATACCCAAAGATAGTTTACCCAATTACAATACCGAAGTAGAAATAGGCGAAATTATAATTCACCCTAAATTAACCAAAAAAGAAAAAGAGTTTTTTAAAGATAAAGCCGAAGGCTTGCGTTTACGTATTAAAGGAGGCGATAGTTTTGCTACCTTGGCAAGGTTATACTCGCAAGATCCTGGCTCGGCAAGAGAAGGTGGCGAACTAGGCTTTTTTGATAGGCAAACCATGGCGAAAGAATTTACCGCTTGGGCTTTTAAACTCAAAGAAGGCGAACTCTCGCCCGTATTTGAAACCGAATTCGGCTTCCATTTTTTAGAAGTATTAGAACGCCGCGGCGAACAAGTACGGGTACGCCATATTTTAATTATCCCTAACAATACCAATGAATCTTTAATCAGAGATAAAGCCGAGATTGATTCGATTTACAAATTGGTAATTACAAAAAAAATGGATTTTTCTACCGCAGCCTCGCTACACTCGGATGATAACCAAACCAAATTTAACGGCGGAATGCTGATGAACTCCGAAGGTGTATCTGCCCGAACCACCTTTATACCCACCGATAAGCTAGACCCTAAAGTATTTTTAACCGTTGATACCATGAAAGTAGGTAGCTACTCGTCCCCCGATATTTTTGTAGATGCTAGAGGAAAATCGGCTTACCGGTTTTTATACCTAAAATCTAAAATACCACCACATGTTGCCAGCCTCGAACAAGATTTACCCAAAATAAAAGATGCCGCCTACGAAAACCGTGTAAATAAAGCAGTAAGCGAATGGTTTGATAAACGACGAAAATCAACCTATATAAAAATTGATAAAGATTTTTTAAGTTGCGAAAGTTTAAAAGAATGGGTTAAACCCGCAGCAAGCCCCACAGCTCAATAAAATTTATGTACAGCTCCGAAGCCAAAGCAATAGATGCACTATGTGCCTATTACCAAGAAACCAAGAACGAAATAGCCAAAGTAATTATAGGGCAAGATGACGTAATAAAAGCCGTACTTATTGCAGTTTTTAGCAACGGGCACTGCTTATTGGTAGGCGTACCAGGCCTAGCCAAAACGCTATTGGTGCAAACCGTAGCCCAGGTACTCGATTTATCGTTTAACCGCATACAGTTTACACCTGATTTAATGCCATCGGATATTATAGGTAGCGAAATATTAGGCGAAAACCGTCATTTTAAATTTGTACCTGGCCCCGTTTTTTCTAACATTATACTGGCCGACGAAATTAACCGTACCCCACCCAAAACCCAAGCTGCCCTGCTCGAAGCTATGCAAGAAAAATCAATAACCGTTGCTGGCACTACACACCATTTACCCAAGCCGTTTTTTGTATTGGCTACCCAAAACCCCATTGAGCAAGAAGGCACTTACCCACTACCCGAAGCACAACTAGACCGCTTTATGTTTAACGTAACGCTAGGTTACCCCTCATTTGCCGAGGAGCTAAATATTGTTAAAAACACCACAGGCAATACCCTTGCTGATTTAAAAAAAATATTAGACGCCTCACAAATAAACTACTTCCAACAGCTTGTACGCAGCATCCCCGTAGCCGATAATGTACTGGAATATGCCGTAAAAATGGTTGCCAAAACCCGCCCCAATACAGCACTGGCCACCGCCACCACCAATAGTTATTTAACTTGGGGCGCAGGCCCTAGGGCATCACAATATTTAATTATTGGAGCCAAATGCCATGCCGCCATTATGGGTAAATACTCGCCCGATGTAGAAGATGTGCAAGCCGTTGCCGAAGCCATTTTACGCCACCGCATTGTACGCAACTATAAAGCCGAGGCCGAAGGCATCAGCACTGCTGATATTATTAAAGGTTTATTTTAGTTTAAAAAACCCAAAATATAGCTTATAGCAAAGCGATTTTATAAACCTGAGCTACGATGATTAAACTATAGTATAATTTGCTATAAATCAATGTTATTTACTATTTTAACCCACATTGTTTACTAACCCAACCTAACTGTCTTGTAAGTAAGCAATTTTATTTTTTTAATGTCGGTTTGTGTACTACAGATTGTGATTTTTTGAATGGTTTACTTTTGATGTTTAAAGCTATTTGAATTTCCTTTAATTTTTCAGAAGGCTCGGAGCATTGGTACGGCAATTCATTTTAAAATACATAGCTCGCAATACTACTAAACAGAAGCGTACTATAAAATACCAAAAATGTAAACAAACGGGTTTCAGCCCTCTACAGTCGAATATAATTTATGAACCTGTACCTCCCCACAGGGAATTCAAATAAAAACGGTAGAATTTTGAGGCTTTTCACACAAAAATAATACTTTCTTACAATTATTTTACCAATCAAAATGTGGCTAAACAATGTGGATTAAAACCGAAAATGCAAGTGGAATTTTGGTGCAACAAGGCAATCATTGGAAAATCAATTTAAACGAACCGTATCTATACAATAAAAACGATTTAACAAGTTGGATGTTTTTAGATGATTGTATTTAAACAGCGAGTGATAACATTACGATACTTTTTATTACTTCCAAATTGGTATAATATGTTACTTACATAACTTTCTCAATCGTTCGTTTTTTTGTTTATAACCCAATATCTCGCTAGGTTAAAAGCAATAATAATATGGTAAAAAAAGGTATGCCACAGGCCATAATGGGTTTTCATAATTATAAACCGTTCTTTTAGGCTTTGCCAATGTTTGGTTTTTGATAGGCCGCCTACCATATATTTGGCTACATAGTTTTGGGTATTATGGGTTGTTTTTGCCTTTTGCAGGATGGTTAAAATCCAATCAATATCGGCACTAAGCTGGTAAGTAGTGTTATAAGGCTTAGCCAAATTTTTGCGTACATAAATGGCCTGATGGCTTACAGGCATCCCATATTTAAAACTATTAATGCTAAGGCTGTGGGGAGCTTGGTGCCGGCGTGTGCCTAGTGATTGTAAATTTTGGTTTATCATTTCGGTTTCGCCATAATATATATCGGCGTATGGGGGGCGCAATAGGTTTTCTACGGTAGTGGGGGCATAAATTTCGTCGCCCGAGTTCATAAAAAGCACATAATGGCCTGTGGCTAGGGCTAGGCCTTTGTTCATGGCGTGGTAAATACCGCTGTCTTTTTCGGAAATAAAATGGTGTATTTTTTCTTTGTATTTGTTGATAATATCCACCGTCCCATCGGTACTTTCGCCATCAATAACAATATATTCTATGTGGGTATAGGTTTGGTTTAGCACCGATAATAGGGTGCGTTCTATATGTGTTACATTATTGTAAACGATGGTAATAACCGATAGCAAAGGTTTTTCTGGCATTATTTTAATAAAGATTGGTAAAGGGCAATATATTGCTGGGCAATAATTTCTTCGGAATAAGTATTGAGTACCTTTTCTCGGGCATTTTTTTGTAGGCTATCGCCTTCTAAATTTAACACCCAATGAATGCCCTGGGCAAAATCGTTTGACGATTGATATTGGGCAACATAACCATTTTGTTTATGGTTAATCATTTCGGGTATGCCACCTTGGTTAAATGCCACCACAGGCGTACCGCAAGCCATAGCCTCCATTACCATATTGGGTAAATTATCTTCGAGCGATGGCAGCACAAATACATCGGCTAGGTTATATATTTCTACCAATTGCTGTTCGGAGTTTATGGTTGATAAATTTTGCGCTGGAAAGGCTAATGTACTCGTATCTAACATTTTGTTTTTCCCAAATAATATAATTTGGATAGAATGCGCTGATGTATATTTTGCTTTCAAAATCTCTAAAGCCTCAATTAAATACGCTACACCTTTGCGTTTATCATTAATATTGGCGGCACCAAACAGTATAATTTTAGCATCGGCGGTAAGCCCCCATTTTTTACGGATGCTATTTTTATCTAATGGCTTATATAGCTTAATATCAATAGGATTAGGAATGGTGTGTATGTTAAAATTGTATAGTAAACTGCTTTTTCGGGCTTGTTGCGCCATCCAATCGCTACAAGCTACAAAGGTAATATTGGTATTTCGGGAATATAGTTTTTGTTTCAATAACCATCCTTTTTTTGATAAATCATCCCCGAAAGGGCGAACTAAAAATTTACAATTACCGCACTGTTGCATAAAATAGGTACAACTACCCGCATAGTGGCAACCACCCGTAAAAGCCCACATATCATGCAATGTAAATACAATGGGCTTATTTAAATCCATTAGTTTTTGAAGGCTGGCGAGCGATAAAAAGCCTTGGTTTATCCAATGAAAATGTAAAATATCAGACTGGGCAATTACCCTGTTTTTTGAAATATCAATGCCTGTATTGGCGGTTGAAAATGCAAATCGAACAGCTTTGTTATTCTCGTAAAAAGCGATGAATGGAATACGCTCACGCAAAAAATTTAGCTTAGCCATAATAAAATCGAGCTTGTGTTTTAGTACAGAAATAATTGCATGGTGCGCATCGCTTTTGTACTGTACCAGCATGTTTGCCTGCACTTTGGCTTGTAATGCTTTAAACAATCGTTTACAAGCTACGGCTGCGCCGCCACCATTATCGGCTGTATTTATAAGGCTAACTTTCATTAAATAACGGTATGCTGCTGGTTAAAATTTATATTTGCAAATAGCTTGCAAATTATTAAAATTGAACAACACATTTTTTTATTTTAATAATTTGCATTTTTTAATGGTATAACAATGGGGCTAATTGCTTTTTTAACGCAAGATCAAAAACAAAACAAAGGCAATTTAAAAGCCAAAATAGTGCTTTTTATGTTTAGGATGGCACAATTGGGCAACAAACATATAAGTATCGCCATTCTGCTTTGTGTGTATTTAGGGTTTTACCATGTTTTTGTAGAATGGTTTTTGGGTATCGAGTTGCCCCGTAAAACCAAAGTAGGCGCAGGCTTAATTATTTACCATGGGCAGGCATTGGTAATTAACCAAGGGGTAATTATAGGCAATCATTGTGTTTTACGAAACTCAACTACTATTGGCCATAAAATGCTGAAAAACGGAACTTTAAGCGGCTGCCCTATAATAGGTAATTATGTAGATATAGGTGCCAATGTGTGCATAATAGGGGATATTAATATAGGTAATAATGTAAAAATAGGTGCTGGAGCCGTGGTTGTAAAAAGTATTCCCGATAATTGTACCGTGGCAGGTAACCCTGCAAAAATATTAGCATAAACACAATAAATGAACAATCAATTAACCGAACCTGTATTTTGGAAAAATTTTTGGGAAGCCAAGCAAAACCTGGTTTTTAAAATCAAACCCGATTATACTTTTCACCAGCTTATTGGCCCATTAATTAAACAACAAAACATAAAATCGGCTATCGAACTAGGCGGTTTTCCTGGCTATTATTCGGTTTTTTTAAGAAAATATTTTGGTATTGATGTTACCCTTTTCGATTATTACATACATCCCCAAATTATCCAAAACCTATTGCTGGATAATAGTTTAGCACCAAGCGATATTGCTATTATCGAAGCCGATTTATTTACTTATCAACCTCAAAAAACCTACGATATGGTATGCTCGTTCGGCCTTATCGAGCATTTTAACAATACCCAAGATATTATTGCCAAACACCTTAATTACCTAAACCCAGGCGGTACTTTATTAATAACCTTACCTAATTTTAAAGGTATTAATGGATGGGTACAAAAAACATTCGACCGTTACAATTACGATAAACACTTTATTAGCTGTATGGATTTGGATATTTTAAGCACAACAGCACAAAAACTTGGTTTAAATAATGTACAAACTTTTTATAACGGCGGCTTTAGTACTTGGATAGAAAACAGAGAACAAAAACCTATTTTTACACGTGTTGTAGTTAAATTTATTTGGCTTGTAGGAAAAATAGTATCAAAAATTATACGCAGCGAAAACAAATTAATGTCGCCCTACATAGTTATAATAGCTCAAAAATAATGTGTGCCACAAATATTATTCAGTTTTAATATTTAACTAAAGTTTGGGAGCCAATAAATAGGTTAATCAAAAAGAAAACTTAATACCATTTTTTACAAACAGCTACTTACAAAACAGCTACAAGCACATAAAGCCCATAATTTTATAAAAATATTTTGGAAAACCAAGGCCAGCATTTCATCACCTCAGCTCAGCTAGACCCGCCACAAGGCCTTAGGCGCAAGGCCGGTATCCGCTGCCAGCCTACCTGCGGTGAGCAGGCAGGCTGTCGGGTTTAGGTACGCAGGGCGGTGCTGTTTATGCAGGTTTACCTTGCCCCTTGCTACAATTTTACGTTTAAATAATGCGCCCATGGTCGTGTATTTGATGGCTGTAATGATGTCGTTTTTTTTAAGTAAAATATAAAAATGTTTACGCTACTTTTAACGCATAAAAATCACAATAATTTTAAGGAATGGAAATTTTAGAGCTTAACGATTTAAAAAAAAGTACGGTTAAAAAACAATTCGATAAAGTAATTAAAAACCTACAAGACAATGATTTTAAATCGGCCGAGGTTAAAAAAATGCAAAATACAGGCTTTTACAGGGCCAAGCTGGACGATACCAACCGCTTGCTTTTTAAGTTTGGCCAGTATCAAAACAAAACCTACCTTATCGTTTTAGAAGTAATTTTAAACCATGCTTACGAAAAATCGAGGTTTTTAAACGGCGCAACATTTAAAGAAAGCGACTTATTGTCCATTACAACGGTTGATAAAATCGAAATCCAAGACATTGAACCTATAAACTATATCAATAAAAACCAACGCAAAGTATATTTTTTAAACAAAACTTTATCGTTTGATGATGTGCAAGAACAAGCCTTGCAGCTTAACAGCCCGTGTATTATTATAGGCTCGGCGGGTAGTGGCAAAACGGCTATTTCGCTCGAGAAAATGAAAACCTTAACAGGTAAAATACTATATACCACACGCTCTAGCTATTTAATGGAAAGCGCATCGCAACTATATTATAGCAACGATTACGAAAACCCACAACAAGAAATAGATTTTTATACCATTGATGAATACCTGTTTACCTACCATTTGCCACAACAAAAAGAAGTTACTTTTAAGATTTTTGAGCAATGGATAAGCCGCTACAAACAAGCCTATAAAATTAAAGATAGCCACAAGGTTTACGAAGAATTTAAAGGCGTAATTACAGGTGGGCAAATAAATTGCGCCTATTTAAGCGAGGCCGATTATATTAATTTAGGCATCAAACAATCTATTTTTAAAGCCGATGAAAGGGCTAGCCTATACCAACTATTTACCAAATATTTAGATTGGATGAAAGAAAGCAAGCATTACGAAGTAAACTGTTTGGCTTTTGAGATATTGCCACAAATTACGCCCGAATACGATTATATTATTGTAGATGAGGTGCAAGATATACCTAATATTTTGCTTCACGCTTTGCTAAAATCGTTAAAAAAGGAAGAAAACTTTATCCTCTGTGGCGACTCGAACCAAATTGTGCACCCAAATTTTTTCTCGTGGACGCAGGTAAAACAGCTTTTTTATCATCAAAACTTAAAACAAAATATTACCCATATTTTATCGGTAAATTACCGTAACACGCCCGAGGTTACCACCATTGCCAATAAATTATTGATGCTTAAAAACGCCAGGTTTGGTAGTATTGATAAAGAAAGTTCGTACCTAGTACAATCAAACGCTAGCCATAAAGGCGTGGTAGAGTTTTTGGAATGTACTACGGCCACACAGGTAGATATGAATGTGAAAACGCAAAAATCGGTAAAGTTTGCCATTTTGGTTTTGCGTAACGAAGATAAAGCCGAAGCCCGTAAGTATTTTCAAACGCCACTACTGTTTTCGATACAAGAAGCAAAGGGTTTGGAGTACGAAAACATTATACTTTTTAACATCTTATCAAACAATGCTGCCGAGTTTAGGGCCATTGCCAGCGGCATTAACAAAGAAGATATTACCGAAGAAAGTTTTAACTACTCACGCAATAAAGACAAAACCGATAGAAGCCTTGACGAATATAAATTTTACATTAACTCGCTTTATGTAGGCATTACCCGGGCTATGCACAACCTTTATGTGCTGGAAACCAATAAAAAAAACGAGCTGTTGCACTTGTTAGATTTAACGGATTTTAAAACCAAAACTAGCCTAGCCAACCAACAATCAACCCTCGAAGATTGGACAAAAGAGGCCAACAAACTAGCCAAACAAGGTAAAGACGAGCAAGCCGAAGCTATAAAAAATCAGTTCTTAAAAAAACAACCTTTGCCTTATACGCCATTAGATGTAGAAAACCTCTTGGAACTTGTACCACAAGCCCTAAATCAAGATTTTTATAACAAGAAAGCCAAAGACAAACTGTTTAACCATGCCATAATAAACTTTAATGTTACGCATTTAAACCAGCTATCGGTACTAAAATACAATGCGGCCAACAACTGGGCTACCGAAGGTAAAAACTACCTACGCCGTACCTATAACGAATACGCTACTGATAACCTAAAAGCCCTAATACCTAAGTTAGAAAAATACGGTATTAATTACCCCAGCGAGGTAAACCATACACCTTTAATGCTGGCTTGCTATTTTGGTGCCGAAAAAATTTGCAAATATTTGGTGGATAACGGTGCCGATACCGCAGCGGTAGATATGTTTGGTAAAAATGCCTTACAGCTAACGTTGGTAAATGCGCTGATGAACCTAAGTAAAAAAAACGAGCTTATAAAAAACGCATTTAAGTACTATAAAAACGAACCCATTAGGTTACAGTTTGCCGATAAACTAATTAAAATAGATGCCCACCAAGGCGAATATTGGATGGTGCAATTTGTATTGGCAACTAGCCAAATGCGTATATCATCAATGGCGATTAGTAAAGATAACGGCGCACTATTTGCCGATGTATTTACCTCGTTTTTTGAGGGCATAGCCGATAGTATTGTACCTGATTTTAGAAAAAAACGAACTTATATATCATCCTTGTTAGCCAAAAACGAAATAAACAGAGATGATAAATACAATAAAAAATTGTTTCTACGGCTTAAAAACGGCATTTACATATTAAACCCAGCTTTAAAAATACAAGTAAAAGACAACTGGGTTAGCCAAAAAGAATTTTATGGCTTAAATACCTTCTCGGATTATTTACAACCGCAAGACCAACCTTTTATTGGTCTTTATAAATAGTGGTGTAGGTTGAGTTAGGCTAGGTAAATCATTGTATTGGTGGCAAAAGCGGGCTTAGCTCACTTTTTTTGTGGCTGTATTTTGCTTAGGTTTTGGTAGGGTAAAATTTATTAAAACGTAACAACATTGTTGCACAAATAAAGCGGTAAGTAGTAAAAATGTGGTTAGATTGTGAGCGGAAATTGATGGATATTTTTACCCTATGCGCTTTAAACTAAAACTTACTACAAACACCCTTGGGGCAATATTGCCCATTAACTACCAATACCCACTATCGGCAGTAATTTACCGCATTTTGCAAAAAGCCGATGCCCAGTATGCCCAGTTTTTACATCACCAAGGTTATACCAAAGGTTTAAAAACATTTAAGTTTTTTACCTTCTCGGATATTGAAACGCCTTTTAAAATAATGGGCGATAGGCTAAAATGCCTAAGTACCGAAGTTAACCTAGTGGTAAGCTTTTACCTACCCAAAGCTGCCGAAAGTTTTATTAAAGGCTTATTTATGCACCAGCAAATAGAAATTGCCGATACGCATAGCCGAGCCGTATTTATAATTAGCCAAGTAGAAGCCTTGCCCACCTTACCTGCAACGGTTAACGAGGTAGGCTTATCGCAAATAATGGTAAAACCAATTTCGCCCATTGTATGTGGCCTTAAAAACCAAAGAGGCAATTACGATTATTTGCCACCCACAATACCACCAACTATTATTAAACAATTGGAAAGAAAAATTTGAAACCCTTTACGGGCAAACCGAAACAGAAAAAGCATTTTTAGGGGCTAGTATTGAGGTGATATTAAATAACCAGCCTCCAAAATCTAGGTTGGTAACCATTAAAGCTGGCACAGCCGAAGAAACAAAAATTAAAGGGTATAATAATTTTGGGTTAAGGGTTGTAGGGACGCAGGTTGGCTTGGAGTTGATGATGGGGAGTGGATGCGGAGTGTATAATAGCTTGGGTATGGGGTGTTTCGGTTATTGTAGAGCGACTAAAAATTGGCGTTTATTTTGAAAAAAAAAGTTGTTTTTTTGGGGGGGGGGATTTGGGGTATTTTGGCGTAAAAAAAAACGGACCTTAATCGCACCATGTTGGAATTGAAATTTTGTTACTCCCATTTTATAAAGTTTTAAGTTTCTACCTTAATCGCACCATGTTGGAATTGAAATCTTCAAAATCGTCTTTTAATTGTGGTGCGTTTGCTACCTTAATCGCACCATGTTGGAATTGAAATTCACCCCATTGATAATAGTACCCATTTTCTTTATATAACCTTAATCGCACCATGTTGGAATTGAAATTACAGAAAATATTAGTAGCAAAAGGCAAAACACAACACCTTAATCGCACCATGTTGGAATTGAAATTTGGGTATTGTGGTTAAAGGCGTAGAATATGCCGCCTAAATGTTTTAACGCCGCCATTACATCATTTAATTTCAAATGAATAATTTGGCGCATACATAAATTAGAAGTGTTGCCACAGGTTACACATATTTTTTTAGGAAGACCTCGCTAGGAAGTCTTCGCTCCAAGCGAAGCCTTCCTTTTTAGGTAAAATTCCACTTCGGTAAAAGCCCAATACGCCACCTTATTTTTTTAAACAAAAACGAGAAGAAAATTGGGGTTATTTAAAGGAAGACTAGGAAGTCTTCGCTCTAAGCGAAGCCTTCCTTTTTAGGTAAAATTCCACTTCGGTAAAAACCCAACATACCACTTTATTTTTTTAAACAAAAACGAGAATAAGGTAGGGTTTATTTAAAAGGAAGACCTCGCTAGGAAGTCTTCGCTCTAAGCGAAGCCTTCCTTTTCAGATAAAATTTCGCTTCGGTAAAAGCCCAATACGCCACCTTATTTTTTTAAACAAAAACGAGAAGAAGGTGGGGGGTTATTTAAAGGAAGACTAGGAAGTCTTCGCTCTAAGCGAAGCCTTCCTTTTTAGGTAAAATTCCACTTCGGTAAAAGCCCAATACGCCACCTTATTTTTTTAAACAAAAACGAGAAGAAAGTTGGGGTTATTTAAAGGAAGACTTCGCTTAGAGCGAAGGCTTCCTAATAGGTTATTAAATTTAAAGCTATCATTTGTAAATTACACAATCAAAGCTAAGTGTATGTAAACAAAGTCGAAAATAACAATTTTACC
>JAAFJW010000062.1 GCA_013298995.1 Sphingobacteriales bacterium
TACTGCCCCGAAGCATACAGCCTTTACCGCAAATACTCTACAAAATTGGTAGCGCACACACTTAAAGTTTACTCCAAACATACCATAACTTACCCCTACCCTGTGGCTATTTCGGTAGAAGCTACCAACGGCATGGAGTACCCCATGATATGCTTTAACTATGGCCGCCCCGAAAAAGATGGCACCTACAGCGAAGCCGTTAAATACGGCATGATGGGCGTGGTAATACACGAAGTAGGGCATAATTTTTTCCCGATGATTATTAACTCCGACGAACGCCAATGGACTTGGATGGACGAAGGCATGAACACTTTTTGCCAATACCTAGCCGAGCAAGAGTGGGATAATAATTTTCCATCACGCCGTGGCCCAGCGCATTTAATTGCCGATTATATGCGCCTGCCCAAAGACCAACTAGAACCCATTATGACCAACTCCGAAAACATTATCCGCTTTGGTGCCAATGCTTACGGAAAACCAGCAACCGCCTTAAATATACTGCGAGAAACCGTAATGGGCCGAGAACTATTTGACTACGCCTTTAAAGAATATGCCCGCCGCTGGGCTTTTAAACACCCCACCCCTACCGATTTTTTTAGAACCATGGAAGATGCCTCGGCTGTAGATTTAGACTGGTTTTGGCGTGGCTGGTTTTACGGCACCGACCCTGTTGATATTGCCATTGATGGCCTAAAATACTTCAGAATAGACACTAAAAATCCAGAAATGGAAAACCCCGAAACCAAAAAAGCCGACGAAAACGATGCCTACATTATAAGCCGTAAACGAAATCGAGATGAGGGCATAAAATTTGCCATCGAAGCCGATACCAGCCTGCAAGATTTTTATAACAAATGGGATAGATACGCCACATCGCCCAAAGCAAAAGAAAATTTTAATGCTTATTACAATGGGCTTAACGCCGATGAAAAAAAACTGTACGATAGCAAAACAAATTTTTACCAATTAGATTTTAGCAATAAAGGTGGCTTGGTAATGCCCCTAATTTTAGAATGGACTTATGCCGATGGTAGCAAAGAAGTAGAAAACATATCGGCCTATATATGGCGTAAAGACGAAAACAAGGTTACCAAAGTATTTGCTAAAAACAAGCAAGTAGTAAGCGTACGCCTCGACCCTTTTAGAGAAACTGGCGATATAGACGAAAGCAACAACAGTTTTCCGAGAGTAATAGCACCCAGCAAATTCGAAATGTTTAAACAACAAGCTTTGCCACGTGGCGCATCGGGCGGCGGTAACCCCATGCAAGAAGCAAGAGGGAAGTAGTTTTTTTTGAGGAGATGGGTAGTGGGCTTGGAGCCTGCGTGGTTGTGGCACACCAAACATATAGTACATCAAAATTAAGACTTCAGAAAATCATTTTTAGAACTATCAATTTTGTTACTTTTGATGAATTTCAAACAAGAAATGGAAAAAATAAAAATAGAAAACTTCGCAGGCATAAAATCAATGGACTTTGAATTTAAGTCCATTAATATCCTAATCGGGCCACAAGGGTCAGGCAAAAGCGTTACTGTTAAACTCCTATACTTCTTTAAAAGTTTCTTTAATGAAATTTTAAGAAGTATCGACTCTGATGAATCAAAACGAGAATTGGATAAAAAGCAAAAAGAAAAATTTATTACCTATTTTCCCAAAGACTCATGGCCCAAAGGAAACTTTACAATAACATATTCGCTTGAAAATACAACTATAAAAATTGAGAAAACTAATAATCAACTCAATTTCGATTACTCAGATAATTTAAAGAAACTAATTACTAAAATCCGAAAAACATCTTTAGATGAAAAAAGAAGAATTTCAGAAGATCCTAAAAGAAGTTTGTATTCATTTAAAAGAGAGCTAGAAGAAAAATTAGAAAATTGTTTTAAACAGGAAATTTCTACCGAATCAATGGCAAGTCAATTTTTTATCCCTGCTGGTAGAAGTTTTTTTGCTAATATACAAAAGAGCATTTTCTCATTTCTGAGCGATAATCGTTCTTTAGACCCTTTTTTAATTGAATTTGGTTCGTTTTATGAAAATTTGAAACGATTTTATGACAGACACGTTGATACAGATAAAGTAAATAAAGAGTTTGATGAAATTATTTCCCAAATTTTAAATAGTAAATATATCCGAGAAAAGGAGAAAGATTTTTTGGTTCATAATGATTCAAGAAAAGTAAACCTTTCTAACGCTTCATCTGGGCAACAAGAAACGCTGCCTTTGGTAGTAATATTAAGCGTGTTAAATGAGTTACAATTTTCAGGGAATGGAGCCACCATATACATAGAAGAACCAGAGGCTCATTTGTTTCCAATTGCACAAAAGGCAATAGTAAAACTTCTTGCAAGAACTTTCAATAATAAAAACTCCAGATTTCAAATTATTGTTACTACTCACAGCCCATATATTCTTTCATCATTTAATAATCTTCTTCAAGCAAGCAGACTAACAAAACTAAAACCAGAAGAGTTAAAAAACATTTCTAAGATTGTACCAAAGCAAGAACAAATAAACCCCGACTTATTATCTGCATATTCGTTGAATTTCGGTAAAAAAGATAATTTAATTGAAGATGAATCAAAATTGATTTCACAAACAACTCTTGATAGTGTTTCTAGTGAGATTGCAATAGAATTTGGTAAACTATTAGATATTGAATTTTAAGTGTGAAAAATTGTCGAACAATTTCAAAAAACAAACTTTTCGTTTTTAAAGAACAACGAAGTTCTTTAACATTAGAAAATAAAGACCTTGTAAAATCAATTAAAATACATGTTGATGGATGCGAGATAGATGACGATGGTGTAAAGTGTGATTTTTTGCATCTTGCAAAAAATATTGAAATCTACATTGAGCTAAAAGGTCAAGACATTTCTCATGCGATGCTTCAAATTGAAAGAACGATGAAAATATTAAGTTCAGATGTACAAAAAAAAGCTAAAATAAGCTACATCATTTGCACTCGAAGCCCATTATCTTCGACAGAAATACAAAACTATGACAGACAATTTCGCATTAAATACAACTCTAAACTTATTATTAAATCAAGTCCGTATAAAGATATTTATTAATATTACGCATGAACCTGAACCTAGCAGCGAATAACGCAAGTCTGTTTTTTAGCAAAACTGCAATTTAATTCTGTAAAGCTATTTAAGTAAAAACAACAAAACATGATGAACTTACAAAAAGCAACATTTGGTGGTGGCTGTTTTTGGTGTACCGAAGCCATATTTACAGCCGTAAACGGTGTACAAAACGTAACATCGGGCTACATGGGTGGCCAAAATGCAAACCCTACTTACGAACAAGTATGCTCGGGAAAAACTGGCCATGCCGAAGTAATTGAAATTGATTTTGATGAAAGCATGGTGCGCTTTAGCGAGTTATTACTGATATTTTTTAAAACCCACAACCCTACTACGCTTAATCGCCAAGGTGGCGATACGGGTACGCAATACCGCTCGGTAGTGTTTTACCATAGCGAGCAGCAAAAACTGGATAGCCAAAAAATGATACAGCAATTAAGCGATGAGCAAGTTTTTACCGACCCAATTGTTACCCAACTTACGCCTGCGGTTACTTTTTACCCTGCCGAAAATTACCACCAAAACTATTTTGTAAACCACCGCAACCAGCCTTATTGTATGGCCGTTATCGAACCTAAATTAGGGAAATTTGCCCGCAGTTTTAAAGATAAAATTAAACCCGAATTGCTGTAAAATATTGGCTTTATAGAAAAAAGTAGCAGTAAAGTATTTTATTTTGTTTTTTATAAAGAGGTAAGGCTAAAGCATTAAATTTGAGTAAAATTTTAAATTTATCAAAGTTTTTTTTGCGTGAGGGATTGAAGCGGTTAGCCTTTTTTTTATTGCCCCCAAAAGCCAATGGGGGCAATAAAAAAAAGCTATGAGCGCAAAGCCCGACCTATACATTAAAAAGGCAACCCCAAAAGGTTGCCTTTTTAATGTATAGGACACGCCCAAAATATGTAAAACCTATACCGCTACGTTATGCTCTCGTAGGGCATCGTTTAGTGATGTTTTTTTATCGGTTGATTCTTTACGTTTGCCTATAATTAAGGCACAGGGCACTTGAAAATCGCCAGCGGGAAATTTTTTGGTGTATGAACCTGGTATAACCACCGACCTTGCAGGCACCAGCATTTTATATTCTACTGGCTCGAGACCGCTTACATCAATAATTTTTGTGGAAGCGGTAAGCACCACATTGGCACCTAGAACGGCTTCACGCTCGACTCTTACGCCTTCGACTACGATGGCTCGGGATCCTATAAAACAGTTGTCTTCGATAATTACGGGTGCGGCTTGTATGGGTTCTAACACGCCACCTATACCTACGCCGCCGCTTAGGTGTACGTTTTTACCTATTTGTGCGCATGAGCCTACGGTGGCCCAGGTATCTACCATGGTGCCTTCATCAACATAAGCACCAATGTTTACATACGATGGCATCATGATTACGCCTTTGGCTAGGTAAGCACCAAACCTTGCAATGCCGTGTGGTACCACCCTTACGCCTAGTTCTTTGTAATTGGTTTTAAGTTTCATTTTATCGTGAAAAACAAAAGGGCCAACTTTAATTTCTTCCATATCGCGGATAGGGAAATACATGATTACGGCTTTTTTTATCCACTCGTTGGTGTGCCAAAGGTTGCCTACAGGCTCGGCCACCCGCATTTCGCCTTTATCAAGGTGGTCAATTATTCTTTCGATAATATCTCGGTATTCTTTAAAGTTAAGTAGGTTTCTATCGGCCCAGGCTTCTTCAATTGCTTTTTTATATTCGGCTATCATAAATTATATTTTGTGGTGCAAATTAAATGATTTTTATGAAATGCCCCGAATTTTGATTTATTTTTGAAAAAATAATATGGCCGAAAAATTAAGAATTGATAAATATTTGTGGAGTATAAGGGCATTTAAAACCCGCACTTTGGCAGCTGATGCTTGCAAAGCAGGGCGAGTAAAAAAAGAAGGCACTAGTTTAAAGGCTAGTTACGAAGTAAAAGAAGGCGATATTTTGGTAATATCAAAAGGTGCCGAAAAAAAGACAATTAAAGTTACAGCTTTGTTATTTACACGGGTTGAAGCTAAAAAAGCGGTATTGCATTACGAAGATTTAACGCCCGAAGAAGATACGCTACAATTCAAATCGGCTTTTATGGCTGGCGTTTTGCAACGCGATGGTGGCACAGGCAGGCCTACAAAAAAAGACCGCCGAGATATTGACTTGCTGCAAGAAGGCTGGTTTGAGGATAACGAAGATTGATTTTTTAACAACAGTTTTTACCAAAATAGTAGCGTATAATTTTTTAAGGCGTTAAAAATTATGGCTTATTGCACTGCTGTAAGCCTTTTAGCTAAATGTATTTTAATGAGGCGGTTTAAAGTTTTATTCTACTTTTAAGGATTGTATTTAATTATATAATTTTTATTAAATTTGGATTAAAAAATTTTAAAAAAGATATATGTTTGAGAAAACGATTACCTATTATACAAAAACGATATATTTATATTTTAGGTTATCCACTTTGCTGATTTTAATAGCTAATAATTGTACTGCGCAGGATATAGTTAAAGATTTTAAAATTAATGATTTCAGCAGTATTTCGGTGTTTTCGGGCATTAATGTATATTTAAGCCAAGATAGTGTTGAAAAAGTTACCGTTATAGGCCCCGAAGATTTACTTAAAGATATTGTTGTAAAGAAAGAAAATTCGGGAAACTTAAAGATAGAAATGCTTACCTATTTGCTACAAAATTGGAAATGGGGTAAAAATGAACCATTAAAGGTTTTGATTTCATTTAAAAATCTTAATGAAATTAGTTTGAGTAGTGGCGCAAGTGCTTGTTCGGCTATTTATTTAAAATTTAATAATTTAACTATAAATTCGGATGATGCCAGTAACTCCAAATTTGAGTTAACAGCCAATAAATTAACTTTGCACATAAAAAACGGTAGTGATATCCGTTTGGCTGGTAAAACTTCTTCATTTATTATTGAAGCTACAAATGGCTGTAATATAAAAGCATTTGAACTCGAAGCCGATAGCATAAATGCTTTGTTAACGGTAGGGTCGGATGCTGAATTAAATGCTTCACAGGCACTACATGTTTTGGCGAAAGACAAATCGAACGTTCATTATATGGCTACTAAAAATTTAGTAAAACGTTTACGTAGTTGGGATTATAGTGCAATAAAGGCTATTAAAAATTAATTTTTGGAGTATTGATTGTTTTTTGTTTAAAATCAATTTTATTGTGCACCCGATAGGAATCGAACCTATATCATAAGAACCGGAATCTTACATTCTATCCATTGAACTACGGATGCAATTTTATTTTATGTGCTATACGTTAAACCTAAAGTGCATAATATCACCATCTTCAACCACATAGGTTTTACCCTCTACGCCTAGTTTACCTGCTTCTTTGCAAGCGTTTTCGGAACCCAAAGTTACAAAATCTTGGTATTTAATTACCTCGGCCCGTATAAATCCTTTTTCGAAATCGGAGTGGATAACCCCAGCTGCTTGTGGTGCGGTAAAACCTTTGGTAATTGTCCAAGCCCTTACTTCTTGTACGCCAGCGGTAAAGTAGGTGTATAAATGGAGCAAGCGGTAAGCGGCTACAATTAATTTGGCTACGCCCGATTCGGTTAAACCTAAATCTTCTAAAAACACGGTACGTTCGTCAAAATCTTCTAACTCGGCAATTTCCGATTCTATTTTTGCAGAGATAATTAACACTTCGGCTTTTTCGGCTTTTACAGCTTCTTTAACCAAATCAACATATTTATTGCCTTTTATTACTGATGCTTCATCCACATTACAAACGTATAAAACTGGCTTGGCAGTTAGCAGGCTTAACTCATCGATAAATAAAAAATCATCTTCGGTAATTGGGGCGGTGCGTACACTTTTGCCAACCTCTAAATGTGCTTTTACAATAGTTAAAATATCAAAAGTACGCTTGGCATCTTTATCGGTTTTAGCCATTTTTTCTACCTTTTGCACACGTTTTATTACGGTATCTAAATCTTTTAGCTGCAACTCGGTATCAATAATTTCTTTATCACGCAGGGGATTTACCGAGCCATCTACGTGTATCACATTGCCATCATCAAAGCAGCGCAACACGTGTATAATGGCATTGGTGGCTCTAATGTTTCCTAAAAATTGGTTACCCAAGCCTTCGCCTTTTGATGCGCCTTTTACCAAGCCTGCAATATCAACAATTTCGATGGTATTGGGCACTACACGCTGTGGTTTAACTAGTTCGGTAAGTTTGGTTAACCTATCGTCGGGTACGGTAATTACGCCAATATTGGGTTCGATGGTGCAAAACGGGAAGTTTGCCGCCTGTGCTTTTGCGTTTGATAAGCAGTTAAAAAGGGTTGATTTGCCTACATTAGGTAAGCCTACTATACCGCATTGAAGGGCCATATATTATTTTTGATTTATGATGGTTGATTTTTGATTTATAACATCGTAAATAGCTAGATGATTTTTGATTGCTTTAGCACCTTACTATCTTTAATTTTTTGGCAAATGTAATTAGATTATTTGGTAAAGCGAACCTAATTTTCGCCTTAATTTATTTGATATTTTGTTCGCTTTATTGAGTTAATACCTTATTATTGTTGTTAAATTTTATAACATGGATGATATTACAACAAGCGAAGATAGCAATGTAGCGAAACAACCTTTGGTTATAGATGCCAGTTCGGGAGAGTTTTTATTAGAAATTGCCAAATGGGGTAAATTTTTAAGTATAATGGGTTTTGTGGCATCTGGTTTATTGATTTTAATAGCGTTGTTTTTTATTTTTGGAAGCAAGGCTTTAAGTACGTCGATGCAAGGTGTGCCCGCCTCAATGGGTGCTGCATTGGGCTACATCTACTTGATTTTGGGAGCTATCTATTATTTTCCATCAAAACATTTATACGATTTTTCTTTTTACGGCAAGCAGGCTTTACTTATTAACGACCAAGAATCGCTTACTTATGCTTTGAGTAAATTAAAATCGGTTTTTAAATTTTGGGGGATAACCACCATTGTAATTATGGCTATTTATGCTTTGATACTGATAGTTGCCATTGTTGGTTTCATGGCAACATCGCATTAAATTAGGTAATTAAATTTTTAGGGTAGTTTGCTGGGGGAGTATTTGTTTTTAGGTACGCTAAAGTTTAACCGTCGTATTTAATGCTGCTTATTCCCCGTTTCTCAATTGTGCTATTTGTTCAATATTTAAGCCTGTATCTTCTGCAATATCTTCATTTGAAAACCCACGTTTAATTAATTTTCTTCCGAAATCTTTTTGCACTTTAGTTATTCGCCCTTTATCGTCTTGTTCTCTCATAAGTACATAGTCGTAGGCATCTAACTCGGCCTGTGTCCAATTGTGTTTATCGGCATCGTTTTTTATATCTACAAATTTCATTTTGTAAATTTACAAATAAAGTTAAAAGGTTGTATCTATTTGTTCTGGTAAGATTTTATGTTGTTATTGTTCAGAAAAACTAACTCTAAATGCTAAAAACTAGTTTATATCCCCACCTTATCAAATAATCCCATACAATACCTCACCTTTTTGCCCCAGTTTATCCACCATTTTTTCGGTAGCCGCATCTTTTATTAATGGCGGTGCGTGGTGTGGTTTTATGCGGGCATCAATAATTAATGGGCCAGTGCAGCCCCAATGTTTGTTTTCGGTAAAGCTATTTATACCGTATATATCGTGTGATGGGTTACTACGGGTAAATGTTACCCATACAAAATTATTAGCGGTTTGGGCAGTAAAGCCAGCATCATCACACAAAACAAATAAGGCTAAACCTGTTAAATTTTTATCTTTTAAGTAGGCGTTTAAAATGTGTATTTCGTTATTAAGTTGGGCTTTATCCAAAAATTTTGGCGCATCAACAGCTACAACACCAGGCATTACTAGCTTAAAATGATTAAAAGGTGCGGGCAAATCAAAACTAGCAGGAAGCTCATTCCACAGTTCTCGTTTTTTTTCTCCGGCAACGGTAAAAGCTACCTTAGAGCCCGAGTTTAAATCGGTACCGCTATAATCCAATGTATCGATGGTGGTTTTGGTATAAAAATGCAGGTCACGGGTAAAATCTATCCGCTCTAATATATGGGCTAAAAATTGAGGAATGTTGTAAATATCCAAATCGGGCTTATCTTCTTTGGCGCATATAAACAGGTATTTGGCTAGGCTTAGCTGGCTTTTACCCAGTATATGGTTGGCCAAAGTTAAAATTTCTTGCGGCTTACGTTCTTTAATATAAGGCGTATAACGTTCACTACCTATGGCAAAAAGTAGCGGATGCACACCAGCAGCATCTACGGCATTTACGGCGTGTAGCCCTGGTATTTCTTTGGGGATGGCTGCACCTGTAATATCGTGTATTAAGGCACCAAAGCTGGTATCTTCTTGCGGTGGGCGGCCTACTACGGTAAAGCTCCAAATGGGGTTTTGCTTGTGATAAACATGGTGCACCTTCATCAGCGGGAACAAATGTTGCAGGCTGTAATAACCCAAATGGTCGCCAAATGGGCCTTCCATTTTATTTTGATGCGGTTCAACCGTTCCTGTAATTACAAAATCGGCATCGGCCGAAATACAAAAACCTTCTTTATCATAAAAATACCTAAAACGGCGGTTGTTTAACGCTCCTGCAAAAGTCATTTCTGATAATCCTTCGGGCAATGGCATTACCGCTGCCAGCGGGTGCGCTGGTGGGCCACCTACAAAAATACTTACTTTTAAAGGCTGCCCCTTTGCGTTGGCTTTGGTTTGGTGTACGCCAATACCTCGGTGTAGCTGATAATGTAGGCCAATTTCTTTATCGGCAGCATAATCATTTCCACCTAATTGTATGCGGTACATGCCTAGGTTGGCGTTCATAATGCCTGGTTTTTCAATATCTTCGGTATAAACTTGGGGCATGGTTACAAATGGGCCACCATCCATTGGCCAGTTTACAATGGCTGGTATTTGGCTTATTTGGGTACGTCCGTAATTAACTTTGGCAAAACTTTGCGGTATTTTTAGTGGCAAAGCCGATAATGCCGTAAGCGATACGCCTGCATATTTCAAAGGTTTTTTTATCGCTTCGAGCGGATTGTTTTTTAAATTTACCAGTGTTTTTATATTTGCCAGCGTATCTCTAAACATAAATTGGCTACGTTCTAAAGTGCCAAATAAATTAGATACAGCAGGGAATTTACTGCCTTTTATATTCTCGAACAATAGGGCTGGGCCACCAGCTTCGTACACCCGCAGGTGTATAGCAGCAGCTTCTAAATATGGGTTTACTTCTTGTTTTATCCTAATTAAATGCCCGTTTTTTTCTAAATCGCTTACGCAGGCTTGCAAACTTTTATAACTCATAATAATAAGTAAATGGTTTTGGTGGGATTTTTGTTTTTAGGTAAGATGTTTATTTTACTGTTTCAATTTTATTGAAAAATCTCCTTTTAATTTCTTTTTAAATTACCTTTGGATAATACGTTTTTACATTTTTTTTTAACGCAATTTAGCTAAAAAAACCAAAATTTGATACCACCCACTCCATGCGAGATATTACCCACAAACAAATAACCCTACGCAGCGCCAAAGCCATAGCCGTAATTTTTTGTAGCCCAGCTACTGTACAAGTTATTAAACACGATAAACTACCCAAAGGTAATTTATTTGATGTTGCCAAGGCCGCTGGTTTTATTGGTGCCAAGCAAACGCCTACCTTATTGCCCCATTGCCACCCTGTTACTATTGACGCTATGGAAATTAACTTTGCGTTTTTAGATAAAACCGATCATGAGATTTTTTTTAACGAAAATATTTTCGACCGTAGCGGTATTGTAATTATAGGCGAGGCAAAATCTATTGGGCGTACAGGTATTGAGATGGAAATGCTTACCGCCGTAAGTGTGGCCGCCCTCGAAATTTACGATATGCTTAAACCTATTGATACCGAATTAGAAATTGGACACATTAAATTATTAGAAAAAAAAGGCGGTAAAAGTGATCGTAAAAAGTATTTCTCTACCCCGCCTACTTGCGCTATTTTGGTGTGCAGCGATAGTACCGCCGAAGGTAAACGGCAAGATACAAGCGGCATCCTGATAAAAGAAATGCTACAAAATGTAAACGCCAACGTTATTGGTTACCAAATAGTACCCGACAATAAAGCCCAAATACAACAACAAATACAGCAATGGGTACAGCAAGATGTGCATTTTATATTTACTACTGGCGGTACTGGTTTAGGCCCTAGAGATAATACAGTTACCGCCGTAAAAGAAATACTGGAACGCGATGCCGATGGCATTACCGAAGCCATGCGCCACTACGGCCAAATGCGTACACCAGTAGCCATGATGAGCCGTGGCGTAGCTGGTTCCATAGCCAATACGCTAATTGTTACCTTACCGGGAAGTAGCGATGGGGCCAGAGAATCGCTGGAGGCCATATTGCCAGCCGTTTTTCATGCCCGCAAAATGATGAAAGGCGGAGGACACTAAACCATGGATTTTATTACCTACACCCAAGCCTTAGAAATTATACTAGCCAATACACAAAGTTTTGGTAAAGAATTGATTGATTTAGACGATTCGCTAAACCGTGTAATTGCAGAAAATGTTTTTGCAGATAGAGATTACCCGCCTTTTAACCGTAGCGCAATGGATGGTATTGCCATTGATAGTAAAGATATTGAAAACAACATTACCCAATTTACCATTATAAAAACCATATATGCAGGCGAGGCTTGCGATTTAATTTTAAAACCTGGCCAATGTTTTAAAATTATGACAGGGGCTGCGGTGCCGCTTTGCGCTGATGTGGTAATACGCATTGAAGATGTTACATTAAACCAACAAACGGCCAGCATAAAACTGAACAATATAAAACCGTTCCAAAATATTGCCACCAAAGGTCAGGATATTAAAAATAACGAGATGGCTATTGCCGAGGGTACTAAAATATCGCCAGCCATAATTGGTTTATTGGCAACCCTAGGTAAAAGTAAAGTACAGGTAAACAAAATGCCCAAAGTGGCTATAATTACCACAGGTGGCGAAGTAAAACCTATAAGCCACAAGGTATCAGATGTGCAAATACGAAACAGCAACCTACACGTTATTAAAGCATTACTAAAACAAAATAATATTGCGCCTATATTTTGCCAGCATATTATTGACGACGAAAAACTATTGGAAGCTGGCATTAAAAATTATTTAGATGTGGATATTTTAATACTTTGCGGAGGCGTATCGGCGGGCGATGCCGATTTTGTACCCTCGGTTTTGGCGAACTTGGGCGTACAAAAACTGTTTCATAAAGTAGCTATAAAACCTGGCAAACCTATTTGGTGTGGCAAAAAACCAAACAGCGCAATGGTGTTTGCGCTACCAGGCAATCCGTTTTCGTGTTTGGTAACGTTTACCATTTTTATACAATCGTATATAAATAAATGTGTAGGCTTGCCACCCAAAGCAAATAAAACATTGCCTTTAAACAACCACCGTAGCCAAAAAACCAAATTCGATGAGTTTTTCCCAGCAATTATTAACCATCAAAATCAAACCTTAAATAGTGTAGCTATTAATGGCTCGGGCGATATACGCCTAGGTTTACAAGCCAATGCACTGGCACTGCACCCAGCCTCAATAGGCGAAATCAATAAAAACGCAATGTTATTATATTGGGATATTTAGTGTTTGTTAGGTTACATTTTTGCGGGCAAAACAAAAAGTAAAATTTACCTTAATATTCAAACATCGATTTATAAAATTTATTTTTCATGAACAGCGTGTTACTTGCCTGCGCAGGCAGGTAACATGTTGTTCGCTATATCCCCGATGAAAAATCGGGGGATGCCGCTACCATCGTTAACGCTTTAAAATCTCAAAAAATATTGATTTACAGCAAATTATACTATAATTTAATAATCAAACTCGGGTTGTATCTAAATTTTTTAATCCTCCCAAACTTCAGTTAAATATTCGAAATACAATTAAACATACCATTTGCATTCTTACAAAAAAAACATCCGCACCAATAAAGTAGCCCTCCGCATTCAAAAACCTAGTAATTGCATTTATAATCTGTAGTTCGTTATAGTCGGATTTCAAATGCCAATAAAAATTAATGCACTAAATTTTACATCGCCACATAAAGAAAATATTGCAGGGTTAAAATCATCCGAATTAACCCCTGCAAAATATTTCATTTTTTACCCATAAGCAATATTTCGTTTACCACTACTTCGGTAACGTAGCATTTTATGCCGTCTTTGTTTACATAGCTGCGGCTGGTAAGTTTACCTTCGATACTTACTTCGCTGCCTTTTTGTAAGTATTTTTCGGCAATGGTAGCTTGGGCGTTCCAGGCTACAAGGTTATGCCATTGGGTTTCTTCTACTTTTTCGCCTTTATCGTTTTTGTACGAATCGCTGGTAGCAAGGCTTAATTTTGCTACTTTTTTGGTTTCCGAAAATGATTTTACTTCTGGTGCGCTGCCTAAAAAACCTGTTAAACGTACGCTGTTTCTTAAATTACTCATGATATTTTGTTTTTAACGAACAACTGGCTTCATTGCCAATCGACGATACAAAGGTGTGGTGGTTGAGAAAAAATAGTCGGATACTAAATGTTTATAAACGATTATACACGTTTTTACACGGATAATGTTTAGTTTTATGTTTGGTTACTGGTTTGGTAATATGCATTTGCGTTAGGGATTGTAGTGAAAATCCTTTTTTGAGGTACGAAAAAAAGATTGTAACGGAAAGCCCGCCCCTTTTCGGGGAACGCCCAAATAACTAAAATTATAAAATACGATGGAAAAACACTGTTTAGATTGTAACCAACTTATAAAAGGCCGCAGCGATAAAAAGTTTTGCGACGACCAATGCCGCACCAATTACAACAACAAAATTAAAACCGAAGTGGCAGGTTCGTTAAAAGCAATAAACAAAATACTGAAACAAAACCGCAGTATTTTAGAAAAACTTTGTGTAGATGGCAAAGCCAAAACCAGCAAAGTAAAGCTAGCGCAACATGGTTTTAACTTTGGCTATTTTACCCATTTGTACGAAACACAAAAAGGGCAAACCTATAAATTTTGTTACGAATATGGCTATTTAGCTTTGGAGCAGGATTGGTTTTTGTTGGTAAAGCGGACGGAAAGCAATGGCTAGCAATTTACCCATCCAAACCCATCCTTATTTTTTTGCCTTTTATTCTTTCGTCTTTTAGTAAGCGCAAAACTTCGGGAAGTTTTTCTCGTTTTATGGCGGCGTAGCTTACATGGTCGGCTACTTCTATTAAGCCGAGTTCGGTTTTATCTAGTTTGCCTTTTTGCAACAGCAGGCCTACAATATCTACTTTGTTAATTTTATCTTTTTTACCAGCGGCTACATAAAAAGTTACCCAATCTGTTGGTTTTGGTAAGGGCAGGTTTTCGGGTAGTTTTTCTGTTTCGGGTAGGTCGGTAATAAATTTTGGTAGGGTTTCGTTTTCGCCTAAAATTAAATAAGCGGTACCGTTGGCTTTCATGCGGGCAGTACGGCCGTTGCGGTGTGTGTAAGCATCAGGGCTATTAGGTAATTGGTAATGAATAACGTAGGCGGTTTCGGGTATGTCTAACCCACGGGATGCTAAATCGGTGGTAACCAAAATAGAATAGCTGCCGTTTCTAAATTTTATCAATGCTTTTTCACGGTCGGGTTGGTCCATACCGCCGTGGAAAGTGCCGTGGGCAATTTGCCTATCGTACAAAAGCTCGCTAATACGCTCTACGGCATCACGGTGATTGCAAAATACTAGGCTGGTTTTGTTTTCTATTTTACAAATTAGGTTGAAAAGTGTTGTCAATTTATCTTGCCCTTCGGCCAGTACGGTTTTAAGTTTTAGGGCTGGTTTTTGCGCTACATCGTTCAAAAAATTTACCTCAAAAATGTTTTTTATCCCCGTAAAGGGCGGTATAATATCCATTTTAGTGGCCGATGTAAGTATATTTTTATGCAAGTTGCGAAGGCTTTGAATAATAAAAGCCATATCGGCCTCAAAGCCAAATTCTAAGGATTTATCAAACTCATCCAACACCAAAATTTTTACGGTTTGTGTATCAAAACTTTGGTTGCGTACGTGGTAGGCAATGCGGCCAGGTGTGCCAATAAGCAGGGCTGGAGGCTGTATAAAATTATTTTTTTCGGTTTTTACGGCATGGCCACCGTAGCAGCAATTTACCTTAAAACCCGTATCCATTTGTTTAAAAACTTGTTCTATTTGCAGGCCTAACTCGCGTGATGGCACCAAAATTAATACTTGTACGCCCTCCCCCTTTAATTCTCCTGAATGGGGGAGCTTGGGCGATAAAAAATTGAGTAAAGGCAATAAAAAAGCTAAAGTTTTACCACTGCCTGTGGGCGATAGCAGCAACACATCTCGCTTTTTATCAATGGCCGTTAAGGCCGCCTGTTGCATATTATTTAGTGATGCTATATTTAATTTTTGAAGCGCAGTTTGTAACATTAATTTAAAATTTGGGCGCAATTTACCATAATTAAGCTATAGATTTTTGATTTCGGAT
>JAAFJW010000063.1 GCA_013298995.1 Sphingobacteriales bacterium
CTTCTACACCTAGGCGTAAGCCAAAATCTTCGCCTAATTCTTGCTGCGACATTAATTTTATAATCTCTTTTTTTGCACCATCGGTTAATGTAACTGGTGCGCTATTTTTAGTTTCTGCTATCATATTTTAAATAATATGCTCAAATATAATTCATAATGTAGATGTTTGCTTAATAATCATATTTTTTTTTACTAAAACCAAACAAATTAAACATGGAGATTAAATTTTTATTAGATATTTTAAAATACACCTTATCGGGTTTATTGGTAATAATAGGTGCCTATTTTATTTTACGAAATCAGTTTAACTTTAGCAACAAAGCAGGGCTAAACCTACAGCAAGCAACACCGTTATCTAAAGATATTATTGCCTTAAAATTACAGGCTTACGAGCGGCTTACCTTATTTATCGAACGCATTAACCCCGCCCATTTAATCATCCGTTTGCACCAGCCAGGCATGTACGCATTGCATATACAAGGTTTGCTTTTATCCGAAATAAGGGCCGAGTACCAGCACAATATTACCCAACAGCTGTATGTACACGAAACTACTTGGTTATTAATTAAACGTGTAAAAGACGATACAATAACTATTATTAACGCAGCTTGTGCACAATTAAACGAATCATCATCAGCTATTGATTTAAGTAAGATGGTATTTGCCCGTTTGGCTGCTTTGGACGATAGCCCTTACGATTTGGCTTTATCAGTGATAAAAAAAGAAATGGAAGAAATGTAAAAATTTACGGTATGTGGTAAGATGCGTAACGTGGTTGGTGGCACATAAACATCAACCACGGGAAGAGAGCGTTCCCATTGCGTTAAATTTGGGTTTAGAAAAATCTTTTGGCAGGGCTTGTATGCTGCGTAAATAATCTGTTTTTTTCTTGTTCTTTTATTTTTTATCTGCAGTGTTAAATTTTTGGTGTAGCATGTTACAGTAAATAAAAACAAATAAAGCCACAATCATAACAATTGCGGCTTTATAAAAATCAAAAATATTTAATTTGCTTATCCCAATTTTGCTTTTAAGTTTTCGTCGATTGCGTTCAAAAAATCTTGTGTATTAAGGTATTGCTCGGTAGTGGGTTTGTTGCCATGGATACAAACTGCTAAATCTTTGGTCATTTTACCACTTTCTACAGTTTCTATACATACTTTTTCTAGGGTATGGCAAAAATCTATAAGTTGTTGGTTGTCATCTAGTTTTCCTCTAAACTCCAAACCTCTAGTCCATGCAAAAATTGATGCGATTGGGTTGGTTGATGTAGGCTTACCGTTTTGATGGTCGCGGTAGTGGCGGGTAACTGTACCGTGTGCTGCTTCGGCTTCCATGGTTTTGCCATCGGGGGTTATTAATACCGAAGTCATCAAACCTAAAGAACCAAAACCTTGTGCTACGGTATCTGATTGTACATCGCCATCATAATTTTTACATGCCCATACAAAATTGCCATTCCATTTTAGTGCCGATGCTACCATATCATCAATAAGGCGGTGTTCGTACGTTATACCAGCATCAGCGAAAGCGGTTTTAAATTCTTCTTGGTAAATGGTTTCAAAAATATCTTTAAACCTGCCATCGTATTTTTTAAGAATGGTGTTTTTGGTAGATAAATATAAAGGCCATTTTTTGTTAAGGGCTTGGTTAAAGCAAGCTCGGGCAAAACCCACAATGCTATCATCGGTATTGTACATGGCCATGGCTACACCATCGCCTTTAAAGTTGTGTACTTCAAACTCTTGTAAGGTGCCATCTTCGCCTTCAAATTTTATGGTAAGTTTTCCTTTTCCTTTGGTTACAAAATCGGTAGCTCGGTACTGGTCGCCAAAGGCATGGCGGCCAATGCAAATAGGGGCTGTCCAGTTGGGTACTAGGCGGGGTACATTGGCCATTACAATAGGTTCTCTGAAAACGGTACCGTCCAAAATATTACGGATTGTGCCATTGGGCGAACGCCACATTTGCTTTAGTCCAAATTCTTTTACCCTAGCTTCATCGGGCGTAATGGTGGCGCATTTTATACCTACGCCGTATTGTTTAATGGCATTGGCGGCATCTATGGTTACTTGGTCGTCGGTTTCGTCTCTAAACTCTATACTTAAATCATAATATTTTATATCTAAATCTAGGTAAGGAAATATAAGTTTATCTTTTATAAATTTCCAAATTATACGGGTCATTTCATCCCCATCTAGCTCTACTACAGGGTTAGCTACTTTTATTTTTTGCATCATTAATTATTTTTTATCGGTTTTTAAAAGGTTGTAAATATAAACTTTTGAATTAAATCAAAGCACATACATTTATATTCTTTTATCAAAATTTTGGTACATTTTTGGTGAATTTAGTAAACATAGCTTGGTGGTTTTTTAGCTGATAATTATGATTTTAGCGGTTACAGTAAGTTCGCCCGAGAAAACAATTTACATTAACTAAAGTTTCGGAGCAAAAGCGTTTGCCTTTTTTGGGGATTTTAAAAAGCGTATTTATGGGTAATAAAATTCTATTTTTTAGCTTGGTTTTGTGTGCTTTGCGAACCTAATTTGCACCTTTTGCGATAAAGTTTTTATTTTTTTAACTGCAAAAAATACCAAGTGAAAGCGCAAAGCATACATTCAAGTAATAAATGCCGTTGCATTTATTTACTTGAATGTATGAATTCTAATGTAGTATCGAATATTTTTATGAGATAAACATTGAAATTATTTATGTGTCTAGGTGTTTTTTATGATTATTTCAAATTTTAATTTCAAATTGGATAACGCACATCCGTTTTATTTTCATATTTGCTGGAGGGTAAATTTTAGGCAATATAACGGTAACAAATTAAGCTATAGAATTTTATTAATTTTACCAAATGGAAATATTTGAAAATCAAACTTCTGAAAATTATATAACTGAAAAATGGTTAATTTTTATAGCTGTTTTAGTAAATTTTACAGGTTTATTAAGCCCAGTATGGGGAGTAGATGCTAACTTATATGCATCAATATCTAAAACAATGGTAACCGAAAATAATTATGCGGAGTTGTTTTCGAAAGGAAAAGACTGGTTAGATAAGCCACACTTTCCGTTTTGGGTTGTAGCCGTTTTCTTTAAAATATTTGGGATTAAAGCTTGGGCTTACAAATTACCTGCTATTTTATTTGTAATGGCAGGCTCTTTTTATACTTTTTTAGTGGCTAAAATTTTATATAATAAACGAGTTGCTTATTGGGCAACAATTATACTTTTAACCGCACAGCATATTGTAGTTTCTAACAACGATGTTAGAGCTGAACCTTATTTATTGGGTTTAATAATTGCCAGTGTTTATCACTTTTACTTAGCTTATACTAAAAATAACTATGTCCATTTACTATTAGCTTGTTTTTTTACAGCTTGTGCAATTATGACAAAAGGGGTATTTGCAATAATACCTATTGCAGGTGCCATATTTGGCGAACTTGTTATAAAAAAACAATGGAAAGCAATATTTAATTGGCGTTGGGTTTTGGGATTAGCACTTATAGCAATTTTTATATTGCCAGAAATTTACTGTTTATATATTCAATTTGATATTCATCCCGAAAAGATTATTTTTAATACCCAAAATATATCAGGAATAAAATTTTTCTTTTGGGATAGTCAATTTGGGCGTTTTTTTAATACCGGCCCAATTAAAGGAAGTGGCGAAATAACATTTTTTTTGCATACTATTTTATGGGCATTTTTGCCATGGGCAATTTTATGGTATTTGGCAGTTTATAATTTTTTTAGAAAACATTGGCATAACGTACAACAAACCGAATGGGTTTGCATAAGCGCATCGCTTTTAATGCTTTTTATTTTTTCTGTTTCTAAATTTCAGTTACCACATTATATTAACATTCTTTTGCCTTTTTTTGCTATTACTACGGCCCAATATTTGTTTAGTTTAAGCCAACAAAAAGCTATTAAAAGTTTACAAATTTTACAATGTGTGGTTATGGGGTTAATGGTTTTGGTAATATTGGTTTTACATTATTTTTTTGAACCACAAGATTTTTTTAGTGTTTACATAGTGTTAGAGGTTGCGCTTTTAGTAGCATTAATAGTAAGCCAAAAACAAAAAATTAATTTCACCAAAAAAATTATTATAAGCGGTGTATTGGTATCTCTTATGGTTAATATATACCTTAATTTAGCTTTTTATCCATCATTAATAAAATACGAATCGGGAACAGAAATAGCCTTTTTTATTAACCAAAATTTAGCTAAAAACAGTCAAATTTATACATCTATAAATAATAATTCTGATGCATTAATGTTTAGTTTAGATAAAAATCTTAAATTAATAAATTTAAAAAGTTCAAACCTTAGTTTTAAGAAACCTATTTTATTTGTTGGCTCAACCACCGATATTGATAGTTTAAAATTTAAAAGCTTAAAAATTAGGGAAATAAAAGCATTTTCTGATTTTCATATTACAACGTTAAATGCAAGTTTTATTAATAATAAAACACGAAAAAATAGTTTAGAGTTAAAGTATTTGGTATATGTATATTAAATTAAAAATTATTAAATTTATCTTTTAAAAGTAAATTTAATATTACTTTACGCTAAACCGCCTATATAAATGACCTGCAAAATAAATCTTACTTTTTTTAAATTTAAATGCATTTATGCCCAAACGCGAAGTTGATATTGTTGTAATATCTGATGTTCATTTAGGTACATACGGTTGTAAAGCCAACGAACTATTAACTTATTTGAATAATATTAACCCTAAAAAAGTAATATTAAATGGCGACTTTATTGATATTTGGCAATTTAGTAAGTGGTATTTTCCAAAATCGCACCTAAAAGTAATTCGATGTATTTTAAAATATCTCACAGATGATATTCCTGTTTATTATTTAACTGGAAACCACGATGATATGTTGCGAGCTTTTGCCGATTTTAATTTAGGCAATTTTCATTTACTTAACAAATTGATACTTAAAATTGAAGGCGAACAGGTTTGGTTTTTCCATGGTGATTTTTTAGATACTATTACTAGGCATTCAAAATGGTTAGCCAAACTAGGAACAGTAAGTTATCATACATTAATTATTATAAATTGGATATTTAATTGGATTTTATCAAAACTTGGTCGGCAAAAAATTTCGTTTTCGCAGCGTATTAAGGCTAGTGTAAAAGGAGCAACAAATAATGCAAGTAAGTTTGAACAAAATATGGCAAAAATTGCCATGGAAAAAGGATATTCGGTAGTAGTTTGTGGGCATAGTCATCAAGCCGTAATTAAGGAAATAAAAATCCATAGTAGCAGTATTACTTACCTTAACTCGGGCGATTGGGTAGAAAGCCTAACTGCATTAGAATATTACAATAATAACTGGAGTATTTACAAACACAATACCCTCGATAATCTGCAAATTTCACAAAATGAAGTTTTGGTTTGTAAAGAGTTAGATACTGAGGATGAGTATTTTAAAAAATTTACTTAGCCATTTAACAAAACTAATGTAATAATTGATTTTTAAAATCCCAAAGCTTACCTCCCAATTTACCAAAAATGTTCAGCGTTTCGCCAACTATTTTTTTTAAAAAATTCTTAAAATTTAGCATAGTGGGGTTTTCGGGTATATTTGTTGATTTTGGCATAACTTACCTATTAAACCAAAAGCTAAACGTACATTAATATATTGCAAACACAACAGGTTTTGTATTTGCAACCATAAGTAACTATAAACCTGAGTTCGATTAATAAATATTGTTTTTGTAACAATTAGGGCGTTTCCTGCCTGCGCAGGCAGGCCGCTACCGTCGTTAACATAGAATACGCAAAAAAAATCGCAAATAACATTGATTTACAGCAAATTATACTATATTTTAATCATCGTAACTTAGGTTATTACCTAAACCGCATTTGGACTTTTAAAACTACCTAGGTAAATGCAATTATACAGTTCGAAAAGTTTTTTATTATTGCCTTAATTGGGCTTATTATCAACAACACACTTATTTGTATGTTTAACTAAAAGTTAAAAAAACTTTTGGCTATGCAAAATTTTGGTAATTGGGCCAATATCATTCTTCAATTTTTTTGCAAATTATATATCTATACATTTGCGACATAATAGAAACCTGCTAACGTTAGCAAATTTTAAGCGTTTAGTTTTTCAAAACCTGGGCAATATCTAATTTTTTCAAATTTTAATTTATTCATTTGCTAATATATTATCCCAATAAAATAATGTTAAGCACCATTGTACACCATAAATATTACCTACTTTTAGCTTATTATGAAACTCCCTTCAATACAATCGCTTTGGTTACAAACCGCTAAAGTATTTTTACGTTTTCCCTTACAGGTTATATTGGCAATATTAGCAACCAGTATTTGGTGGTATTTAATAGGTACCGAAAACTATAGAGGTACTTTAGAAATAAATTTGCTTAAGTTTTTAAGCATTAGTAACTTGGCTTTAACCTTACTTTTAGCATCCGATTTATATGCCGAAGTAAAGCAGTTTGAGGTTGGCAAAAAATGGATTTTTAGGTTTGTGGCCATTATTATTTGTGTGGGATTATTTTTTACCCTGCACCCCAGTTATAACCAGGCCGATATGTACAGAATTGTAATACTCGGTTTTGCATTTCACTTGTTGGTTGCTTTTGCCCCATTTATAGGCAATAGCAATGTAAACGGATTTTGGCATTATAACAAAACGCTATTTCTTCGTTTTTTAACTTCGGTATTGTATGCGGCGGTGCTATATGCTGGGCTTGCCATAGCCTTAGCGGCAATAGATGGGCTATTTAATGTAACTATTGATTACCGCATTTATTTAAAACTGTTTGCCGTGGTTGGCTTGTGTTTTACAACTGTATTTTTTTTGGCGGGTGTACCCGATGATATCAATAGCCTAAACCAACACCATACTTACCCCAAAGGTTTAAAAATATTTACCCAATATGTGTTAATCCCTTTGGTGAGTATTTATTTGGCAATTTTATTGGTGTACGAAATTAAAATTGTTCTTATTTGGCAATTGCCCAAAGGCTTGGTTTCTACCCTAATATTGGGCTATGCCGTTTTTGGTATATTATCATTGTTGTTAATTTATCCTATAAAAAACAATGAGGGAAATGGCTGGATTAAACTGTTTGGGCGTTTTTTTTATGTGATGATGCTGCCTTTAGTACTGCTTTTAATTTTGGCAATTATAAAACGAGTAGGCAGCTATGGCATTACCGAACCAAGGTATTATTTAATTATTTTGGCCTTATGGCTAAGCAGTATAACCATTTACTTTTTGGTAAGCAAACATCAAAACATAAAAATTATACCTATAAGCCTGTGTATAATAGCTTTGCTAACTGTTTACGGCCCACAAAGTGCATTTTCTGTAGCTAAAATAGCGCAAATAGCTAGGCTAAAAAACTTAATGCACCTTAAATTAAAAACTATTGATGACGAAAAACACAAAGCATCAATAATTAGGTATTTGGTAAGTAACCATGGCTTAACGGCTTTACAAAGTTTTACGCATGTAAATCTTACCACAATAGAAAATAAACTAGACTTAAAAACAAAAAATAATTACGAAAATAACTATACTAAAATTGATACTGCTTTTGCTATTTTAAAAGTTAAGGATATTGATTATAGCGGATATAGCACCCAAATTTACGCCGAAAAAGAAAATAAAGATGTAGTTTATAATAGCGATTTTGATTTTTGTATTTTAATTAAAGATAAATCGGAATCGAACAACTTTATTAATGGCACTCATATTAAGATTGAAAAAATAGATGAAAATTTAAAAAAGAGCACTAAAAATATATTATCTGTTACTGTTGATGATGAAGTTACGCTTGATTTTAATTTCAATGATTCGATTGTAAATATTTTACAACAATGTAAATCGGGTAAATTAAAAAAAATGGAAAAATCAACAAATTATATAATACCCAATAACCAATTACAATTTGTAAAGGTATCTAAAAACTACACCATTACACTTATACTTACAAGTATTAATGCCAGTTACGAGCAATCAGTAAAAGGGTATAATTGGTTAAATTTTGATGGTTATTTGCTTTTTAAATCAAAAAAATAAATTTCAATTAAAACCACAGCACCAAAAAACTGTTTTATAGTTTAATTAATTGCAATTAGCACCCGAATGATATACCTTTTTTATACCATATTTTCTTTCTTAATTTTAAGGTTTTCGGTTACTTTATTTAATTTTATATCAAACCCTAAATTAACCAATTCGGTAAAAGTTTACAACGATTTGGTATCTGTATTGATACCCGCCCGAAACGAGCAAGATGATATTTTAACGCTCTTACAATCGCTTCAGAAGCAAAACTATCACAACATCGAGGTAATTATTTATGATGATGCATCAACAGATAATACTTTGGCCATTTGCCAATTATTTTGTGCAACAGATAACCGCTTTACCATCATCGGCGAAAGCCAACTACCTGATGGCTGGATGGGCAAAAACCACGCCTGCCACCAACTGGCACAGCGGGCTAATGGTAAATATTTTTTATTTTTAGATGCCGATGAAACAGTAAGCAATGGATTGATAAACAATGCTATAAACCGTATGACGATGGGTAAATTAGCATTGTTAAGCTTATTTGCCAACCAAACCATGCTAAGCCTAGGCGAAAAATTAGTAGTACCGCTTATGCACTTTTTGTTATTAAACTTATTACCACTTCGCTTGGTTAAGTTATCAAAAAACCCATCATTTGCAGCTGCAAGTGGGCAGTTTATGCTTTTTGATGCCGCCATATATAAAGCCCAATGCTGGCATAAGCAAGTTAAAAATAAGGTGGTTGAAGATATTGAGATTATGAAAAAAGTAAAACAATTAGGCTACACCGGCGAAACTTTATTGGCCAATAATTACCTGCACTGCCGTATGTATAAATCGTACGGCCAAGGCTTAAATGGCTTTAGTAAAAACCTGTTGGCTGGTTTTGGCGGTAGCTATTTGGGCTTATCGGTTTTTACGTTATTTATTACTTTTGGTTTTCCAATTATGGCTTATTGCCTTAATAGTCAATTGGTTTTATTGGCCTTAACGTTAATTTTACTTACCAAGGTAATGGTTAGCTATATGGCTGGCCAAAATATTATATCGAATATTATTTTGCATTTAGCACAATTTTTTACATTATTGCTGTTAACCATGTTATCAATTTATAAATCAATCACCAAAACACAAGTCTGGAAAGGCCGCTCAATTAATGGATATTAGTAAAGCATATTTATCGAAAATTTTTATCGTTCTGTTTCACATCATAGGTTTTATAGGTTTCATTTTAAACGATACACGCGAGTTTTTTATCACTTTAGTACCTTTTCATTTGCTGTTAATGGCGGGTATATTATTTGCTAATTTTTCAAAATATACCTACAAAACAATTTATGCAGTAGCTATAATTTGTATATCGGGTTATTTAATCGAAGTAGTTGGGGTGCATACAGGTAAAATATTTGGGCAATATTATTACGGCAACACTTTGGGCTTAAAAGTTTTTTCGGTGCCTTTAATTATTGGCGTAAACTGGTTTATCGTAGTTTTTATGGTAGCAGGTACATTGCGTTCGTTATTAAAAACCCAAAAAGTGTTACGTACAATATTGGGTGCAATAGCATTAGTTATTATCGATTATTTAATTGAACCTGTGGCTATTAGGTTTGATTATTGGAGCTGGCAAAACAATACCATCCCTATGCAAAATTATATAGGTTGGTTTGCCGTATCGCTAGCAATGATGACTTTTTATAATTACTATGATTTTAAAAAAAGAAACCCAGTAGTAAAAACATTGCTTATAACACAAACCCTTTTTTTTGTTGCCTTAAACATTACGGCACTTTAAAAAAAATGGTATTTTTGTGTGCTTAATATTAAAATTTGCTGTATGAATTTGAACCAAACGCCCTATCATTTAACTGTCGAAATTGATTCCGATTCGGGCTTTTGTTTTGGCGTGGTATATGCAATTGATATGGCCGAACAAATTTTAAACGAACAAGGTTATTTATACTGCCTAGGCGATATTGTACATAACGACGAAGAGGTAGAACGCCTAAAAGCCAAAGGTTTAAAAATTATTACTAACGATGAACTTAAAACGTTAAGCAACGAAAAAGTTTTAATACGGGCACATGGCGAAGCCCCCGAAACCTATCGGGTAGCTTTACAAAATAATATTGCTTTGATTGATGCCTCGTGTCCGGTAGTTTTAAAATTGCAAAACCGTATCAAAACATCGTACGACCAAAACGAACCAATCGTAATATTTGGTAAGCATGGCCATGCCGAAGTTATAGGCTTGCAAGGGCAAACAAATGGCGAAGCTATTGTTTTTCAGGATATTGCCGAGTTAGATGATGTGCAATTACCCAATTCGTTTACGCTTTATAGCCAAACAACCAAATCAACCGATAGGTTTTACGCCATAAAATCTCAGTTACAAGAAAAAGGATTTAATGTAAAAGCCAACGATACGATATGCAGGCAGGTATCAAACCGCGATAAAGATTTACCCACTTTTGCCAAACGATTTGATAAAATAGTTTTTGTTTCGGGTAAAAAATCATCAAACGGAAAAGTGCTTTACGAAGTGTGCCGTAAAAATAACCCTTCAACTTATTTTATTAGCAATGCCGATGATTTAGAAAAATCGATGTTTAACGCTGGCGATAGGGTAGGTATAAGCGGAGCTACATCAACCCCTATGTGGCTGATGCAAAATATTAAAAATATTATCGAAGCGTATTAAAGGAAATCGTTAGGTAAAAATTTTGAGCGGTATCACACTTGAAGATTATCGTTACATTTGAACAGAGAAACTGTAAATTTGCTATGATTATTAAAAAAAATGAGCAAAAAACTAATACACTTTGATTGGGCTATAAAAAGACTTTTGAGAAACAAAGCCAATTTTGTTGTACTCGAAGGTTTTTTGAGCGAACTTTTGTTTGATAATATTAAAATTGAGCAAATTCTTGAAAGCGAAGGCAACCAAAAAACAGACGATGATAAATTTAACAGGGTTGATATTTTAACACAAAACTCAAAAAACGAACTTGTTATTATTGAAATACAAAACAGTTATGAAATAGATTATTTTCACAGAATGGCTTATGGTGTTTCAAAAAGTATTGCCGACCATCATGTTTTGGGGCAAAAATACGCTGAGGTAAAAAAAATAATTTCTATAAACATTGTATATTTTGACCTTGGCCAAGGGCAAGACTATATTTACAAAGGTAAAACAGATTTTTTTGGTTTGCATAAAAAAGACTTATTGGGCCTTTCGGCGAAACAAAAAGCTACATTTTTAAAAGAAGAAGTTTCTAATATTTTCCCTGAATACTACCTGCTGAAAGTAAATCAATTTAACGACATAGCAAAAGACACTTTGGACGAATGGGTTTATTTTTTGAAAAATAGCGAAGTGAAAGATAATTTCAAAGCCAAAGGACTTAAAGAAGCTGGCGAGGTATTAGACCTTATGCGATTGCCAAAAACAGAACAATATGGCTACAATCGCTACATGGATAGTTTAAGTTTGAAAGCTAGCGAAATGTTTACCTTGCAAACAGAAGCAGAATTTAAGGTTCGTGAAGACGAAAAGGCAGAAATAGCCTTGAATTTATTACATATTGGACTACCAATTGACCAAATTGCAAAAGCAACTGGGTTAACTGTTACTCAAATAGAAAAGTTAAAGTCCGAAAAATAAATCTTTGCCTAACAGCAAGTTTTGCGAAAAAGGGGCAGGAATGCTAATTTGAACATTCGTGATTCCAATTTATCTTTTTCGCCAAGCCCAAAATCATTTTTAATTGCTTAATACATGCAAAATATTACCCAATCCCATAAAGGTATTTACATAGCCAGCACTGTAATAGGTTTTTGGCTTATAAGTATTTTTTTATTGATGCGTTACCCCATCGATTTTTTATCGCCTTGGCTTTATGTTTTTGTATTGCTACAAATGCACCTTTACACAGGTTTATTTATTACCGCACACGATGCCATGCATGGTATTGTAATGCCACATCGCCCTAAAATTAATTTTATTATAGGCCAATTATGTACAGCATTGTACGCTGTATTCCCTTTTAAAAAACTAAAAACCAAGCATTTCGAACATCATAATTTTGTACACACCGCACAAGACCCCGATTATTATCAAGGAAATTTTTTTGCTTGGTACTTTTCGTTTATTAGGCAATATATTACTTGGTGGCAAATTGTAATTATGGCAATACTTTTTAATATCCTAAAAATATATATTCCGCAGCAAAATTTGTTGCTATTTTGGGTATTGCCATCGCTATTAAGCACCTTACAATTATTTTATTTTGGCACTTACTTGCCACACAGGGGGCAACATAGCAATATTTACCAATCTACATCGCAAGCTAAAAATCATTTTGTAGCTTTTTTTACTTGCTATTTTTTTGGCTATCATTACGAGCATCACCACTCGCCAGCTACGCCTTGGTGGCTGCTTTGGAAAATTAAAGATCAAGAGATTTATAATTAAATAAATAACTATGGTATGATTAATAGAACTATTGGGTTATTTTATGTTTTTTTGTGTTAACGATTGCAACGGCCTGCCTGCGCAGGCAGGCATCCTTTTTTTTAAAAAACTTACCAAGTTTTTAAAACTTGGTAAGTTTAAAAACTTGGTAAGTTTAAAGTTTTTAAAAAATTATATGATTGGGGTTGGTTTTAATATCATGTTTTAAGTTTGATTTAGATAGATTAATAGGAATAAAGATGGGTAAAAAAGGAATTTTATTAGTGAATTTGGGTACACCCGATAGCCCAAGTACGGCCAATGTGCGCAAATATTTGAAACAGTTTTTGATGGACGAAAGGGTAATTGATGTAAACCCCATCCTGCGAAATGTATTGGTAAAAGGAGTAATTGTACCTTTTCGTAGTCCCAAATCGGCCAAGCTTTATAAGAAAATATGGGACGATAAAACGGGATCGCCACTAATGTATTACAGCATATTGCAAGCCAAAGCCTTGCAAGCTAAATTGGGCGATAATTACCAAGTAGAACTGGCTATGCGCTACCAAAGTCCGTCTATAAAATCAGCTTTAGATAAATTAAAAGATGCACAGGTTGATAGTATAAAAGTAATTCCGATGTTTCCGCATTACGCATCGGCAAGTACAGGTTCGGTAATGCAAGATGTAATGCAGCAAATAAGTAAATGGTTCACTATACCAGCTGTTTCGTTTGTAAATTCGTTTCACAATCATCCTATGATGATAAAAACGTTTGCCAATAATGGTAAAAAATACCAGCCCGAAACTTACGACCATGTTTTATTTAGTTTCCACGGATTGCCGCAAAGGCAATTGGTAAAATCTGATCATTCGCAACTGCATTGCCAAAAAGTAAGCGATTGTTGCCATACCATTACCGAAAACAATAAATTTTGTTACTCGGCACAATGTTACCACACCGCACAGTTAATAAGTAACGAATTGCAAATTCCTAAAGAAAAATATACGGTTTGCTTTCAATCGAGGTTGGGCAAAACCCCTTGGGTACAACCTTATACCAACGAAGTTTTAAAAACCCTAGCCGCCAAAAAATACAAAAAACTACTCGTATTTTGCCCTGCATTTGTGGCCGATTGCCTCGAAACGGTGTACGAAGTAACGGTAGAATATGGCGAAGAATTTAAAGAAATGGGAGGGCAGCATTTACAATTGGTAGAAAGCCTTAACGATAACCCAATGTGGATTGAAGCCTTGGAGGATATTGTATTAAAGGGGTAGTTTCCATAAATCACACATCAGCAATTAAAAAATAGCCTCGGGCAGCGGGTTTCGGGCAAATTTCGGTTTCAGGCAAATCAAAAATCCGAAATCCGAAATCAAAAATCTACTATATGTTTTCTCGCATTACGATTATAAACTTATGGTTGCATTGGTTGCACCAGTATTGGTTATATTTTTGTTTGTAAAATAATATTTTGTACAGCAATTTTTTTTTGGTGTGCATGGCAAATAGAATTTTGCAATTAGGGCAGTATGCGGTTATTTTGTTTTTTGTCATTTTTTTAATTTTGCGAAGGGTAATTAAAAAAGGGAAGCAGGTTTTTACGCCATACTTCCCTTTATCACACTAAAAATTATTCACTTAATTAACCATTATTTTTTTAATTGTAGTTGTTTTGGCACCTATAATTTGTAGCAGATATACACCTTTGGCTAGGTCATTGGTATTTATAACTATGTTTTTAGGGTTGTTTATGGCTTGCGCCGATGCTACTTTACTGCCGTTAAGGTTTATAATGTTGATGCTTTTTAAGGCATCGGCACCAGCCACTATGTTTAATACACCATTGCTAACTGGGTTGGGGTAAAAAGTGGCTTCTTGCACTAATCCTTTTACCAAAGCTATTTTTTCGTAGGTGTTTGTAGAGCCATCGTTATCGGTACTGCTTAGGCGGTAGTAGTTATCGCCTGCCAAGGGGTTATTATCTACATATTGTGTGGCTGTGGCAGGTAAAGTGGCTATGGGTGCAAAGGTATTATCCGCCCCCGAGCGTTCAACAGTTATGTTTTTAACGTTTATGCTGCTTGCACTTGTCCAGTTTATTTGGTTACCCGTTGCAGTTGCTTTGGCGCTAAGGCTGGTAAGGGTTAAGGGTAGTACGGTAGCTAAGGTAGTAAAATTAGAGGTGGTTGATATACTACCAGCTGCGCTGCTAACGTCAATCCTAAGTTGATATGCAGTATTTGGCGTTAAGCCAGTCAATATTTGGCTACCAGCTATACCCGTATTTATTGCCGGTTGGTATGAACTACCAGGTTGGTTGTTTGTGTAACCAACACCAGATACACCGTAAGCAAAATTTAGCGTTGCAACATTTGAGCCAGGATAAATCATATAATTAACAGTAACCGTAGTTGTCGTATAATTACTAAATGTAATGGTATTAACGGCAGGTGCTACTCCTTTTCCGCCACCGCCTTCGCCTGGTATAATAATAACACCGCCACCGCCGCCACCACAGTTAGTACAAGGTTTTCCGCCAGCAATGGCATTACCATTTTGTGCAAAGCTGTTTATACCTAATGCTACCATTGCTATTAAAATAGCTGTTTTAAAAAGTAATTTTTGTTTCATAATTTTTAATTGTTTTGTTAATAATATTTAATGATTTTTTTTGTAACTGTTTTATTTATATTGAGTTGTTACGCATTTTTGTTAGCCATTTACAGTATGCGTTAAAATATCTTTCGATAGAAATATAAGAAAGTATAAAACGTATTATCTTAATCATATTTTTTGTCTTTGAATTTTTTATTTAATTCAAAATTGGATAATTTATATGCAATAAATAGTGCCACTTTGTGTAGTGTACGTGTAGTTGTACCAAATGTGGGTTTGAGTATATAAAGCGTAAAATGTAGATGAAGTAAATGGGGTAAATTTTATTTGTTAATTTATGGGTGGTTTGTTT
>JAAFJW010000064.1 GCA_013298995.1 Sphingobacteriales bacterium
CTGTTCAAACTCAGATAGAAGAAAACAAAAAGGGGAAAATCCTGCCTGACAGCATTGATATTATCATGCTAAGATGCGGCTATGTTTACCCTTTTCGGTGTTGTATTAAATTATACCAAAATTGTAATTTTTTTGATAGGGTAAAGATATGAGGTGGCGGGTTTAGGTACGCAGGCTGGTGCTTTTTAATGCGGGTTTACTTTGCAGCATATTTTTGCACCCAAACTTTAGTAATTTTATTTTAAAAATTACTAAATTGCCCTAAAAACCCAATCTTATGCCTCGTTTAAACCTACTAGAAGAAACTCGTTACGAAAAACTACAAGTAACCGTTTACCCCAACCCTAACTTAGCTTCAATAAATGTAGCCAACCGAATTGCCCAACTCATTATTAGCAAACAACAAAAAGGCGAAAAAGCCATTTTAGGGCTCGCCACAGGTGCCACACCCGTAAAAGTATATGCCGAACTGGTGCGTATGCACAAAGAAGAAGGCTTAAGTTTTTACAACGTAGTAACTTTTAACCTCGATGAGTACTTTCCGATGAAAGCCACAGCCAAGCAAAGCTATGTAAGTTTTATGTACGAGCATTTGTTTAACCATATTGATGTACCCGAGAAACATATTTTTATACCCGATGGCACCTTAAAGCAAGAAAACGTAGCAGCTTTTTGTTTAGATTACGAACAAAAAATTACCGCATTTGGTGGCCTCGATTTACAAATACTAGGCATAGGCCGTACTGGGCATATTGGCTTTAACGAACCAGGCTCGGCACCCAACTCGGGCACACGCCTAGTAACCTTAGATGATTTAACCCGTAGCGATGCTTCACGCGATTTTGGCGGAAAAGCAAATGTGCCTACCAAAGCCATAACCATGGGTATTGGCACTATTTTTAAAGCTCGAGAAATTATTTTAATGGCCTGGAGCCAAAAAAAGGCAGCCATTATTAAAAAAGCGGTAGAAGGCGAAATATCAGGCAATGTACCCGCAACGTACCTGCAACTAAGCGATAATGTAGAGTTTGTGTTAGATGAAGATGCGGCATCGGCACTTACCCGTTTTGATACGCCTTGGCTAGTAAAAGATTGTGTATGGACAAATCAACTTAAAAAGAAAGCAGTAATTTGGCTAGCGCAAGCTGTAAATAAACCTATTTTAAAACTTACCGAAGCGCATTATAATAACCATGGGATGGCACAATTGGTTGTAGAACAAGGACCTACAAACAAAATAAACATCGATATTTTTAACCAAATACAGCATACCATTACTGGCTGGCCTGGTGGCAAACCCAATGCCGATGATAGCCAACGCCCCGAGCGGGCATTGCCAGCGCATAAAAAATCGCTTATATTCTCGCCCCACCCTGATGATGATGTAATATCAATGGGCGGTACATTTATTAGGCTGGTTGATCAAAACCACGAAGTACATGTAGCCTACCAAACATCGGGCAATACCGCCGTATGGGACGATGATGTATTGCGCTATACCGAATTTGCCATTGATTTTAACAACAGCATTGGCCACGATAGTGCCAAACTTACAAGCATTTACAACCAAATGCGTAGTTTTATTGCACAAAAACAACCCAACGATATTGATACGCCCGAAGTGCGCAACGTAAAAGGATTTATCCGCAAAACCGAAGCCATATCGGGTGCCAGGTATGCTGGCTTGCCCGATGCGCAAATTCATTTTATGGAACTCCCATTTTACGAAACTGGGAAATCGAAAAAAAATACCGTAAGCGATATTGATGTACAACTTACCATTGATTTATTGCAACAAATACAACCGCAACAAATTTTTGCCGCTGGCGATTTTGCCGACCCTCATGGCACACACATTGTATGTTTTAACATTATTATTGCTGCCTTAAAAAAATTAAAAGAAACCGAAACTTGGGTAAACGATTGCTGGCTGTGGATGTACCGAGGAGCTTGGCTAGAGTTCCCTATTCACGAAATTGAGATGGCCGTACCACTATCGCCACAAGAAGTTATAAAAAAACGAAACGCAATATTTAAACACCAATCGCAAAAAGACCGACCAGTTTTCCCTGGCGACGATGCCCGAGAATTTTGGGTAAGAGCCGAAGACCGCAACCGCGAAACGGCTCAAATTTACGATAAACTCGGCCTAGCCGAATACGAAGCAATGGAGGCTTTTGCGAGGTATAATTTTTGATAAAACACTGATATGAACCCCCAATTGCAAAAACTATACAATATAGCCAATAAACCCAGCAGGTTAATTATAGGTTTAATGTCGGGCACATCGTTTGATGGGCTAGATGTTGCACTATGTAGGTTTAAAAATTGGGGCTTGGCAACCGAAGTAGAAGTATTACATTTTGAAACGGTTGCGTTTGAAGCAAATTTTAAAGAAGAAATAAAATCAGTTTTTATAAAACAACAAGTTAGCCTACAAAAGGTAACGCTATTAAATGCCACCATAGGTTTAACATTTGGTAATTTAATTATCAAAACCCTAAAAAAATGGGGTGTAGATATAGCTTCCATTGATATTATTGCCAGCCACGGGCAAACTATTTTTCATACACCAATATCCCAACATAAATTAAAAAACCAACCAAATGCTACGTTACAAATTGGCGATGGCGACCATATTGCCGTAACTACCCACACCATAACCCTAAGCGATTTTAGGCAAAAACACGTAGCCACAGGTGGCGAAGGTGCACCATTGGCTGTATATGGCGATTATTTATTATTTAGCCAAAAGGGCGAAAACCGCATCATGTTAAACATTGGTGGCATAGCCAATTTTACGTATTTGCCCGCATCGGCAAATGCCAGCGAAGTTTTTAGTACTGATGTAGGCCCAGGTAATACCTTAATAGACCAGTATATTCAAAAAAAATATCCCCATAAATATTACGATAAAGATGCCGAAATTGCTAGCACAGGCACAGTTAACCAAGCCTTGTTAGACGAGCTTTTAAAACATCCGTTTTTTGGCCTCGGCTTTCCTAAAACCACTGGTCCCGAGTTGTTTAATATCTCTTATTTAGAAACGGCACTACAAAACACAAACAATACCGCTTTGGCTGTTGCCGATGTTTTGGCCACATTATGCCAGTTCTCGGGCTGGGCAATTGCCAATGCCATTAAAAAATGTTTTAATGCCAGCCACCAGCCTATAGTGTACCTAAGCGGTGGTGGTATGTACAATCCACTTTTGGTAAAGCACATTGTTAGCCAACTCCCTTTTGCCCAATTTAAAAACACCAGTAGCTTAGGCATACACCCCGATGCCAAAGAAGCTGTACTTTTTGCCCTATTGGCCAACGAAAATATTTGTGGTAACGCAATAGATTTTGGCACCAATAATGGAATCCCAAGCATTGTTATGGGCAAAATAAGTTTCCCTATTTAAAAATATTCAACAAAAATATATGCCCAAATTGTTGTATTTGTGGCTATTATCACATGGATTTCTAATGGTTGATGGCACACCAAAACATGGGTTCGAATAATTTTTGTGCATTATATTAGTAGTTAGTGTGCCACTAACCATGGGGAATACTTGCTTATTTTTAAACACTATTTGGTTAATATAGGTAATTATTTACCTGAATTATATTGTTAAATAATAGTATAATTATTTGTTAATTAGCATTATAAAGCATTTAAGAGCGTTAACGATTGCAACGGCCTGCCTGCGCAGGCAGGTAACGCCCTAATCATGATAATAAAAGAAATTTTATCAATCGAACCCAGGTTATTTCTTTTATTTAAGCATAAATGTAAAGTTTAACCCAACAATAAACAAAACTCCTGAGCGAACCAGCCTTAAACTTGCTACATTGTAGATAAAAATGAAGTTTTTTAAAATTTTTACATAAAATTTTAAAAAAAAATTATAAAATATTATGATTTTTAGAACTAAAATTATACTTTAGTGATATTATTTAAAAATAACACATATTATTTAACCATTTCATCAAATCACATTACAAATAACAAACAAATTACACACTTAACCCTTTATTAAATGAATACACAAACAACAACTAAAAAACTAATGCAATACCTACCAGGTATTGTACTGTTATTAATGATTTGTATGGCAATTGCGCCATCATTATCTTTTGCCCAAGATTCCGCTGGTGGAGCAACTGGCACCATTAACGATGTTGCCGCAGCAACACCAGGCAAACCTACTTTAGAGGAAATTGGTGCTACAGCTGGGCACAATAAAATTTCTATTAACATGACTTGGACCTTAATTTGTGGGTTTTTAGTAATGTTTATGCAAGCAGGTTTTGCAATGGTAGAAACTGGTTTTACGCAAAAGAAAAACGTTGCCCACACCATGGGTATGAACTTCTTAGTATATGCACTAGGTATGTTTGGCTTTTGGGTATGTGGTTTTGCTTTCATGTTTGGTGGCGGTTTAAATGTTGCAGCCTTTGGTGGTGCAGCAGGTGTAGAAAGTCATGAATACGTAATTAACCTATTTGGCCATGATTTTGGCGTAATTGGTACCGTTGGTTTTTTCTTAAATAGCAAAGTTTACGATGTAGGTGTGTTTACCTTATTCTTATTCCAAATGGTGTTTATGGATACTACTGCAACTATACCAACAGGCTCAATGGCCGAAAGATGGAGCATGAAATCGTTCATACTTTTTGCATTGTTTATATCAATGTTTGTTTACCCAATTTACGGTAACTGGGTTTGGGGCGGTGGTTGGTTAGCTATGCTAGGCGCAAACTTTGGTTTAGGTCATGGTATGGTTGATTTTGCAGGCTCGTCTGTAGTACACTTAGTAGGTGGTGTTGCTGCTTTAGCTGGCGCAATTGTTATTGGCCCTCGTATTGGTAAATACAATGCCGATGGTAGTGTAAATACAATACCTGGTCACAATATACCAATGGCACTAGTAGGTACATTTATATTAGCCTTTGGCTGGTTTGGTTTTAATGCTGGTTCAACCTTTGCTGGTACAGATTTACACATATCTGTAATTGCTGTTAACACCATGATGGCTGGTACAGCTGGCTGTTTGGCTGCCTTATTTTATATGATGATAAAAGGCGAAAAACCAGACCCAGGTATGCTAGCCAATGGTTTATTAGCTGGTTTAGTTGCTATTACAGCACCTTGTGCGTTTGTAAACTCAATATCATCAGTAATTATTGGTGGTGTTGCTGGTATATTGGTAATTGTGGTTTATAATTTCTTAGATAGAAAACTTAAAATAGACGATCCAGTTGGTGCATTTGCTGTACACGGTGCAAACGGTGCTTGGGGTTGTATTGCTTTAGGTTTATTTGCCGATGGCACTTATGGCGATGGTTGGAATACCGTAAAAGGTAACGTAACTGGCTTGTTTTATGGCGATGCTACCCAACTTTATGCACAATTAACAGGCGTAGGCGTTTGTTTCTTATTTGTGTTTCCAATTATGTACTTCTTCTTTAAATTATCTAACAAAATTACTCCTATTAGAGTACCAGCTGCCGATGAGGTTGCAGGTTTAGATATTCCAGAAATGGGCGTTAAAGGATACGTTGATTAGTCTTTTTTTAACCCCTTAAAAAATAAAACAAAATAACCCGCCTTAATTGGCGGGTTATTTTTAATTAGAAACAACACCATAAATACCCTGTTAAAATGAAAAAGATATTAAACAAAGCTATTAATCCGTTAAAAATTTTAATAAACGATAGTAGAATAGTAGGCCTAATGCTTATTTTTTGTACCATCATTTCATTATCGTTAGCAAACTCAAATACCTATCAGGCTATATATGCTAATTTATGGAACAGTACTATAAATTACCATACTAACATTCACCTGCCCGAGAGTTTTGCAAGTTGGATAAATAATTTTTTAATGTCGTTCTTTTTTTTGATGGCCGGTATGGAAATTAAAAGAGAGTTACTAAGTGGCGAATTATCATCATTTAAAAAAGCCTTATTGCCTTTTGGTGCCGCTTTAGGCGGGATGGTTGTACCCGCTTTAATATTTGTAGCCTTTAACATACATACAAGTTATGTAAATGGCTGGGGAATACCCACTGCTACCGATATTGCGTTTTCAATCGGGATAGCATCATTACTAGGCAAACGTGTACCCGTGGGCTTAAAAATATTATTAATGGCTTTGGCTATTATCGACGATTTAGGAGCTATAATTATTGTTGCTGTATTTTATGGCAACCACTTTAGTTGGGTTTTTATGGCCATAAGTGCATTACTTTATGCTATGCTTATAGCTTGCAATTATTTTAAAATTAAGTTTGGAGCATTGCAAATTGTGCTTTCTTTGGTATTGTGGTACATGGTTTATAACTCGGGCATAGAAGCCAGCATAACAGGCGTATTGGTAGCATTTGCTACCCCAACCAAATTTTTACCCGGTATAGAAAAAGCTATTCACCGCTATGTAAACTTTTTAATACTGCCTTTATTTGCCTTGGCAAATACAGCAATATTTTTACCCTCGGATATTGGGGCAGCCTTGCAAACCACTGTGGGCTTGGGTATAATTTTTGGCTTGGTTGTAGGTAAACCATTGGGTATCTTTATTTTTAGCAGAATACTTGTTGCACTTAATATGGCGAGCTTGCCTCGTGGTGTTCAATGGAAACAAGTACTAGGGATGGGCATGTTGGCTGGTATAGGTTTCACAATGTCGATATTTACTACCATGCTAGCCTTTAAAGACCCTGCTTTTCAAAACATAGCTAAAATTGCCATCATTATTAGCGTTGTACTTTCGTTAATACTTAGCATGGCATATTTTATATTACTTACATTTAAAGAAAAAGTAATGGAATTTGAAATTAAACAAAGTGAAGTTTCCCCTATTCAACAAAGTTTAGCTTCGGCATAAGATTTTTTTTTGTGCAAAAAAGGCAACCCTATAACGCTAGGGTTGCCTTTTTTTTATCACATTTTTTTTATTTTGTGTTAAAAATTATTGTGAAAACAGGCAAAAAAAACCTCTTTAATTTGCATTTTTATTTTAACCCTAAGTTTGATTGTTAAACTTCACATCTAATTTAAAAGACGTTACCAGTATTTATTTTTTAGGATAGCAAATTGTTTACTTAATGTACTTGTTTCCCAACTTTTTAATCTTACCTGTAAAATTTCGCATTTGGGCTTGGCGGCAAAGGCAAAATCCGAAATCAAAAATCAAATGGTGAATTTATAACCTACGCCACGAATAGAATGGAAATAAATTGGATTTTTTTGGTCGGGTTCAAAGTATTTTCTAAACGTGAGGATAAAGTTATCGATGGTACGGGTGGATGGGTAAACATCGTAATTCCATACGGTTTCTAAAATTTGCTCGCGAGATACGGCTTCGTTTTTACGCTCAATTAATAGCTTTAGCAGCATGGTTTCTTTTTTAGTAAGCGGGGTAATGCTATCGTCAGCATTTTTAAGTTCGTACGAGTTAAAATAAATGGTTTTATCACCAATTTTAAAGGAGTTAAACTCTTTGAGTTCATCGCCTTTTTTACTACGTTTTATTAGGTTATGAACTCTTAAAATTAGCTCTTCTAAATTAAATGGTTTGGTAAGATAATCGTCGGCACCTTTTTTTAGGCCTGTAACCCTATCTTCGGATGTGTTTTTGGCGGTAAGAAACATAATAGGCACATCGCTGTTTTCGAGCCTTATGGTTTCGGCTACTTGAAAACCATCTATTTCGGGTACCATTACGTCTAAAATAATAAGGTCGAATTTTTCTTCTTTGTACACTTTTAGTGCTTTTTTACCATCGTTTACGGCTCGTACAAAAAAATCTTCTAATTCTAAGTTTAATTTTATGGCTTCTAAAAGATGTTCTTCATCTTCCATTAAAAGTATGCGTTGTTTTATTGACATGGTGCTTTTGGGGTGTTTTGTGAGTTTAAATGTTTAGCGTGAAATGTGATTATAAAATTAAATATACATCTAAATTTTATTAAAAACATCTGTAACGGCAATCTTCATTTCTGGGAACAATGGGCTTTCAATAATTTCGCCTTCGGTAAAGGGTTTTAAACCAATAAATTTTTGGTTTTGCAGGGTATAAACCAGAACTATTTTTTCGGTTGGTTCTATTACCCAATATTCTTTAACTTCACTTTCTTGGTATAAATTAAATTTGGTATCTACATCGTACTTGCTGTTGTTGGGCAATAGTATTTCTACCACTAAATCGGGTGCGCCATTGCAGCCTTGGTCGTCTAGTTTTGCTTCATCGCAAATTACGCAAAGGTCGGGTTGTACTATTGTGGTATCTTTTTTACCATTTTTTATAGGCAGCCTAACATCAAAAGGGGCAGCATATAAATTACACTTCTTTTTTTTGAAAAAAGACGTAAGTACATAAGATAAGTTCATAGAAACTTTTTGATGCTTCCTACTTGGCGCAGGGCTCATTTTTTTTATGAACCCTTTTATCAACTCTACACGTTCTGAGAATTGCCAAAGCAGATAATCAGAATAGGTGTATTGTTTTGTTAAATCTAAATCCGAAAAGTTAGTTACTACTGGCATATATATATTAGCTTATAAACAAATATAATCACATTTGTATTAACTTTTTGCAGTTAGTAATGTGTTTTTTACTTTTTCTAAATACATTTCTCCGATGGGAAGTTCTAAAAAAAAAAGCTTTTCAAATTAATGAAAAGCTTTTTTAATTTATTTTTTAAGGATTAAGGTCTCCCTACTTTGCTTCTTTTTTTCTTAAATTTTGGTGTATCGCTAGGGTTTATCTGAGGGTCGCCTACGCTACTCATTGCGCAACGGAAACCAATTTCAGATGTTGATTCTCCTTGGTCTAAAAACCTACGCGTACCAGGGTTTAGCCAGTAAGCCCTATCGTTCCACGAGCCACCTTTAAATACTTTCGAGCGGTCGCTTACCATTGTAATTCTGCCGTAAAGGTCAAGATTTTGAGGGTCTAATGCACCACGTTGGTCGGCTTTAAAAGTTACTTTTTGTAAAGCCATTAAAGTGTCTTTTGGTTCTGGTGTTGATGGGCTTTGGGTCGATTGGCTTTGAAATCTTGCACTTTGGCTCAAATAATCTTCTTTTTTGCCCGATTTTGCCGCCTCGGTCATAGGTATATTGGTAACACCCATGGTTTGAATTTTACCTTGGCTATCATATACATTGTTTTTAAAGTTATTTCCTCTAAATGGTGCAAAATCTTCTGTTTGGTCAAATGATAGTTGGCGATAGGTATCATAAACCCATTCGTTTACATTGCCTGCCATGTTGTATAAACCAAAATCGTTGGGTAAATATTTTTTTACAGGTGCGGTAATATCAGCGGCATCATTTAAGTAACCTGCAACACCCATGTTATCGCCCGCTCCTAGTTTAAAGTTAGCGTAAATTTGTCCTCGGGTTTTTCTGTCGGGCGAGCGTACGCCTAAGCCATACCAAGGATATATTTTATTGTTATTGATGTTATTTTCGCTCATGTTGCCCAATAAGGCTAGTGCAGCGTATTCCCACTCGGCTTCGGTAGGTAAACGGTACCTGCCTGGGGTAAATAAGCCATCTTCGATTTTGGCAGTTCGGCCATTGCTTGCTGTGCCACTAGTACCACGTTTGCCAGCGGCAGCGGTTTGTTGTGCATTTAAGTTTTTAGGGGCACCTTTACCTATATCGTTATACTGGCCTTGTAGGTATAAATCTAAATCGAACGGTTGTGTATTTGGTGCGGTGCCTTTGCTAGCAGTTTTGCTTGATTTACCACCTTTACCATTGCCTGCGGTAGCTGCCGAGTATGATTTCCAGTCGTTCATCACGCCTTTGGTACGTAAAGCGTTTTCGTTTACCACATTGGTTCGCCACTGGCAATAAGCCACAGCTTGCTCCCAAGTAACACCTACCACAGGGTAATCTCTGTATGCAGGATGCCTAAAATAATTGTTTACATAAGGTTCGTTAAATCCTAGTGGGCTTCTCCAGACTAAGGTATCGGGCATAGCCTCATAATACCATCTTAAATCTTTACCTACTTGTACTGTCCAGTTAAGGTATTCTAACCAATCTACGTTTGAAACCTCGGTTTCATCCATATAAAAGGTAGCTACAGTAACACGGCGTTTAGGTGCTGCAAAATCGTAGCCTATATCATCTATGTTTGAACCGCCCATTACAAATGTACCGCCTTCAATATGTACCAAGCCTGGACCAGGTGCTGGTTTTGTTTTTTTAGATATTTGTAAAGAACCTGGACGCCTTTGGTTATAAGCCGCACCCGTTTTGGGCGATGCCCCAGTTCTGTTTTTACACGATGGTAATACTAAAGTTGTGCCTAATATTATAGCACAAAGAATTAAAAGATTTTTTTTCATTTTTTTTATTGATGTTAACAACGCCTAAAAATACAATAAATTATTCTATTTTATATTACTACAATTGTACAGATAAACGCTGTAAATAACAAAATACTTACACAAATTTCACTTTTTTTTTTACATTTTTTATTTTATCTTTTGTTTAATCCTGTTTATTGGATTTTACACCATTGCGATTATAGTAGTTTAACAGCTTATTTTACAATTTTACTAACCGCTAATGCTTGCATTTTTTGTATATTATTTATAAATATGATACCAATATCGTAAAAGTTTCGTTTAACCATCAAATTTGCGCAAGCAAAAAAAATACTTTACTAAATAAATTTTAATTTAGCACCAACCAATTTACATATCATTATTAATTACTTTTTGTATGAGATTTAAAATAGTCAATGTTTTTATATTAACTACCTTATTGTTAAGCCTATCATCAATTGTGCTTGCACAAAACCAAACTGATGGACGTACAGGCAACATTATCAATACCGCAGTACCCATATTAGGCGTATCGCCCGATGCCCGTTCGGGTTCTATGGGTGATGCGGGTGTAGCCATAAGCCCCGATGTAAATGCCATACACTGGAACCCTGCTAAGCTGGCTTTTTTGGAAGATCAATATGGTTTTAGCTTATCGTACAGTCCTTGGTTACAAAGGCTTGTACCAGATATAAATTTAGCATACCTAGCGGGATATTACCGTTTAGACGAACGTAACGTAATAGGGGCATCGTTTAAATATTTTTCGTTAGGTAAAATTGATTTGAGAGGAGTAGCAAATAACGAAGAAGGAACTTACAACCCCAATGAGTTAGCTTTTGATTTGACGTATGCCCGTAGTTTTGGCGAAAATTTTTCTTTAGGTACTGCAATTAGGTATATCCATTCAAATATATTTAATGGTACATTTATTAATAGTAGAGATTCTAGGCCAGGCAACTCAGTTGCTGCCGACGTATCGGCCTTCTATAAAAACGAAACCGAAATATTAAATACACCTGCATTATTAGCATTTGGCTTAAATATCTCTAACATTGGTACCAAAATGAATTATACCGATAACCCTCAAAACACACAGTTTTTACCTACCAATATGCGCCTGGGCGGTGCCAGCACATTTCATTTAGATGATATGAGCGATTTTACCGTTGCCTTAGATGCTAACAAGTTATTAGTACCCACCCCCGATTTTGTACCCGACCCTAACGGCGGAAACGGTGCTACATTTAATAAAAACAGAGACTTATCAGTTCCTGCTGGTATATTTGGTTCGTTTAGCGATGCGCCAGGCGGGTTTAAAGAAGAGATGCAAGAAATTTCTTATAACTTAGGTTTAGAGTATTGGTATAATAAACAGTTTGCCCTGCGTACAGGCTATTTTTACGAAAACCCCAACAAAGGAAACCGTAAATTTTTAACCTTAGGTGCTGGCTTACGTTATAATGTAGTTGATATTAACCTCTCTTATTTATTAGCGGCGCAGGCTACCTCGCCCTTGGCGCAAACGTTACGCTTTTCGTTGATATTTAATTTTGGCGCAGGTAGTAACAGTTACTAATGAAAATTAAAGTAGGGTTTGGGTTTGATGTACACCAATTAAAAAACGAGCATCCGTTTTTTATGGGAGGTGTGCATTTAGAGGCAGATAAGGGTGCTTTTGGCCATTCGGATGCCGATGTATTGCTACACGCTATATGCGATGCCTTGCTGGGTGCGGCCAATCTTCGCGATATTGGCTTTCATTTTAAAAACACCGATGAACGCTGGAAAGGCATCAGCAGCTTAATATTATTAAAAAATTGTGTGCAACTTATTACAGATAAAGGATATACCATAGGAAATATTGATGCCATGGTATGCTTGGAAGCACCTAAGCTAAACCCTCATATTCCTCAAATGCAAGTTAACATTGCCCAAGCGGCAGGTATAAGCGAAGATGATGTTTCTATAAAAGCCACTACCAATGAGATGATGGGTTTTATAGGAAGGCAAGAAGGTGTAGTGGCCTATGCTGTGTGTTTGTTGCAAAAAATGGTAGAATAAATTAGGGCAGCACTAATAAAAATCTAATCGTATAGTTTTATTTTATATTTTTATCGCACATAAATATAAAATAATGATTAAAAAATACACCTTATTTGCCAGCTTTTTATTGTTAATAATATCGCTAAACGGATGTAAAAAAACCAGTTGCCCTAGCGATATGCATGAAGAAAAACTTGAAAACGGGCAAACCATTTGCGTACCCAATAATTTCCCGATAGCACCAAAAAATAATTTATCCTAATATGCCACGCATTTTAGCTTTTGACTATGGCACCAAACGGGTGGGTATTGCCACCACCGACCCATTACAAATAATAGCCAATAGCTTAACCACCTTACACCCAAAGGAGGTAATACCTTTTTTGAAAAAATATATTTTAACCGAGCCTGTGGCACTTTTTGTAGTAGGCGAGCCAAGGCAAATGGATGGTTCGGTATCACAATCGTGGGTACAAATACAATCGTTTGTGGCAGCCTTAAAAAATAATTTCCCACATATAGCCATCGAAATGATGGACGAACGCTTTACCTCGAAAATGGCATCGGCAACTATTGCCCAAAGTGGCTTAAATAAAAATTCAAGACAAAATAAGGCTTTGGTTGATGGTATTGCTGCCACTATAATTTTGCAATCGTATATGCAAAAACAAAGTTTAAGGCAATAGTACGGTTAAAAAAATACAATTACTAGGGTATCAATTGCAAAGCCTCTTTTAATAACTGCGCTTTATCAACTGGTACTACGCCCACTTTTTCGCACACTAGGCCACCAGCCAAGTTACCTATTTGGGCGGCGGTAAAAATATCGGCACCAGCTGCTAAACAAGCTGCGGTAACACTAATTACGGTATCTCCTGCTCCCGATACATCGGCAACGGTGCGTATATGTGCGGGTGTAAGTTTTTGTTTATCGCCACTGGCTACATAAACGCCATTTTCTGATAAGGTTACCATTACAGTTTTTGCATCAATTTGCTTTTGTAATTGCGCTACGGCGGCTTGCAGGCTGGGGTGATTATGGGCATCAAACTCTAGCTTTAGCCCTTCTTTTAACTCTTTTAGGTTGGGTTTAAATAAAGTAACGCCGTGATAATTTAAAAAGTTGCGCTTTTTGGGGTCCACAATTATAGGTATGTTTCTATAATTTGCACTTTTAATTACTTCATCAATTAGGTATTGGGTAATTAATCCTTTATCATAATCTTCAAAAATGATGGCATCAATTTTATATTGGCTAATAAAGTGGTTAAATTTTTCTAAGATAAGCAGGCTTTGTGCAGATGAGATTTCGGTATCGGTTTCGGCATCTATACGTAAAATTTGCTGGTTTTGGCCAATTATACGGGTTTTTACGGTAGTGGGTCTGTGGGCAATTTTTACAATGCCACCATCGGCAATAGCCTTATTTTTTAATAATTGTATAAATTCGTTGCCTTCTTTATCATCGCCCACAAGGGCACAAATAAAGGGCGTAGCACCCAATGCTTGCAGGTTTAGTGCTACATTGGCTGCTCCGCCCAAGCGGTATTCTTTTTTTGTAACCGATACAATGGGTACGGGTGCTTCGGGCGATATTCTATCCACTTTCCCCCACAAGTAGGCATCTATCATTACATCGCCAATAATAAGGATGTTAAGTTTATCGAAACTTTTAAACAGTTCGCTTATCATGAATTAAACCAATTGAGAAAGTGCTTTTTTAATGTTTTCCATGGCTTTTTTTAGCTCATCCTCGGATGCGGCGTACGATATACGGATACAATCGGGGTTACCAAATGCTTCGCCTGTTACGGTGCTTACATGTGCTTCGTTTAATATAAATAATGATAAATCTTCGGCTGTATTTATAGGTGTGCCATTAAACGATTTGCCCAAAAATGCAGTAATATCGGGGAAGAAGTAAAATGCACCATCGGGTAGGTTTACCTTTATTCCATCAATTTCAGTTAATAGTTTGTAAACTAAATTTCTACGTTTTAAAAACGCATCTCGCATTTCGTACACGCTATCTAAACCACCGTTATAGGCTGCAATGGCTGCTTTTTGGGTTATTGAGCATGTGCCTGATGTTATTTGGCCTTGTAATTTATCGCAAGCGTTGGCAATTTCTTTGGTGGCAGCCATATAGCCTATGCGCCAGCCCGTCATGGCAAATGATTTAGAAAAACCGTTTACTAAAATTACACGGTCTTTTACCGATGAAAACTGGGCGATAGATTGATGCCCACCTACGAAATTAATATGTTCGTATATTTCGTCGGATATGATGTAAATGTTAGGATATTTTTCGAAAACTTTTACTAAACCTTCTAACTCACTTTTGCTGTAAACGCTGCCAGTTGGGTTACAAGGCGACGAAAACATAAACATTTTGGTTCGTGGTGTAATGGCGGCTTCTAACTGCGCTGGCGTAATTTTAAAATTATTTTCGACCGTGGCATCAATAAATACTGATGTGCCTTCAGCAAGTTTTACCATTTCGGAGTACGATACCCAGTAAGGTGTGGGTACAATAAGCTCGTCGCCTGGGTTTATTAAACATAAAATTGCGTTGGCTAGCGATTGTTTAGCACCTGTTGATACCACAATTTGCTCGGCGGTGTAATCTAAATTATTTTCGCGTTTTAGTTTATCGGCAATGGCTTTTCTTAAATCGGGGTAACCCGAAACTGGGGTATAATAGGTAAAGTTTTTGTCCATAGCTTCTTTAGCCGCATCCTTTATGTATTGGGGCGTACTAAAATCGGGCTCGCCGAAGCTTAAATTAATAACACTTATGCCTTTGGCCGAAAGTTCGCGGCCTAGTTTGGCCATTTTAATGGTTTGAGATTCAGATAAATTCTCGATTCGTTGTGATAATACAGTCATAATAAAGCTTAAATTGAGCAAATATAGAAAAATAGTT
>JAAFJW010000065.1 GCA_013298995.1 Sphingobacteriales bacterium
ATCATGTTTGTAATTGTTGTTTAATTGGTTGTAAATGTATGTAATATTTTTGTTGCAAAAAATTGATTACGCCAAAATTTAACGAATAAATATAACAAAAATTGCTGCTTTGGTTTATGTAGCAATTTTTTGAACAATTTGTTAATTATTTAAGTTTACTAGAAACAAAATGTTTGATACTGGCTACTTACGGCGTTTATTAGTTCAGAAAGTGATAATACTGTAAAACGTAATATTACAAACTATCTTCTAAATTTATTACGCACAATTATATTTTTTAGTTTTGCTTTTAAATCCTCGCCCGAATCGTAAACCATTTGTTCATTTGTAGGAAAAGGAATAGCTCTTTGATTAAAATAGCCTAAATAATTACTATCGCAAGCATCTTTATTACCATCGTAATTGGCATAAATATTTTCGAAAACAAATACACTCGTTATTGGGAAAGTTTCGATAAGTTGGTTGGTATTATTGTTAATGTAATCGATTTTAGCAGTTATTTGACAAGATTTTAATTGCTTAAATTCATACACGTTGGCAATAATTTTTCTGAAATTATCTACCATTATCACTTTACCTTTATCATCTTTTACTTCGTTTCCTTTGGCATCTAGCAAGGCTTTTTCGCCGTCTTTAACTTGTTTTTCTTTTGTAAATTGTGTTTCTTTTACCTGCTCGGGCGATATGTTTATTTGCCTAAAATTTACAACCATAGCAAAATCATACTTAATGCCTTTTTGCTTATTGCTGTGGTAAACCACCCATTTATCATTTAATCCATAGGTGCTAAAATCCAATAAATCATCTTGTAACTGGCTAGGAATAATCATATTGGTTTGATTTTTTGTATAAACATTTACAAAATCAGTACCCTTAAATTGCGCTTCGTTTATCAGCGATGTTAAATCTTTATAATTGCTATTTAAACGCTGTAAATACACTAAATCATCGTACGATTTCCTAAAATCATATTTATTGTTCGATTTTAAAAGTTCTAAGGAATTGCTGTACAGATATTTGGATAAAGCGGTTTTGCTATTTGCAATTGCGCTGCTGTAGTTTTCGAACTCAAAAACGGCGTTTCTGCTTTGATTAATAATAGGCAATGGCAGCAAGGGTTTAATTTGCTCTTGCCGGTTATCTAATTGTAAATAAATATTGTATATTTTTTCGAAGTTGGCTTCATTTTTATCTTTCAAAAGCATATCAATAGTACTTAAATCGCGGTCTTTTGCTTTTGCAAAAGCAGCTTCGAGTAGTATAATATAATCTTGTTTACTTTTTGCAGTTTTTTTTGTTACTAAATTTTGTATCGCAGTTGTAATTGCCTTATCGTAATTGCCTGTATTTAATAGTTTTTCGGTTTTACGAACGCCACAAGAAACACAAAATAAGCAACATAGTGTAAATATAATTTTTTGCATCTTTTTAGTTTTAATAAATATACCTACTAAAGGACAATTGTTTTTAAATCATTTTATTGATAAACTTTATGTAGTAGTAAATGGTCGGCAATTACTAGTGCAGCCATGGCTTCAACAATGGCTACCGCTCGGGGTACTACGCAGGGGTCGTGGCGGCCTTTGCCTTTTATTTCGGATGCTTGGCCAGCTGTATTTACAGTTTGTTGTGTTGTCATAATGGTAGCAACGGGCTTAAAAGCTACCCTAAAATTAATATCCATACCGCTCGATATCCCACCCAAAATACCGCCAGCATAATTACTTTCGGTTTTTACTGCACCGTTTTCATCTACACCAAAAATATCGTTATGTTGTGTTCCTCGCATTTCTGAGCCATCAAACCCCGACCCATAATCGAACCCATGTACCGCATTAATGCTCAACATGGCTTTACCCAAATCGGCGTGTAGTTTATCAAAAACTGGCTCTCCTAAGCCTATGGGGCAGTTTTTTATGGTACACGATATTTTTCCACCAATGGTATCGCCATCTTTACGCACCGCATCAATAAGGGCAATCATTTGTATGGCCATATTTTCATCGGCACAGCGTACAATATTGTTTTCTCGTTTTTGAATAAAATCTTCGGCAGTGGTAATAAACACATCGGGCGCATTTAATTTACCCACACTACTTACATGTGCCAATATAGCAATGCCATGTTGGTTTAAAAAAAGTTTGGCAATGGCACCAGCGGCTACCCTTGCTGCGGTTTCGCGGGCCGATGAGCGTCCGCCACCACGATGGTCTCTGATACCGTATTTGGCTTGGTAAGTATAATCGGCATGCGAGGGCCTAAAAATATCTTTATTATGGTCGTAATCTTTCGATTTTTGATCCTCGTTAGGTATCACAATGGCAATAGGCGTACCGGTTGATTTGCCTTCAAAAATCCCCGAAAGGATTTTACATGTATCTGATTCTTTGCGCTGTGTAGTAATTTTTGATTGCCCAGGTTTACGCTTATCCAGCTCATGCTGTATAAAATCGAGGTCGATAGTTATATTAGGCGGGCAACCATCTATAATTACACCTATAGCTGCCCCATGCGATTCGCCAAAAGTGCTAATTTTAAATATTTTCCCAAACGAATTTCCTGCCATTATTTTTTATCTATAAATTATATTTCAGCGAAATTAAAAAAGAAAGGCTAAATATTTTTTTTTTGTTTATTTTTTGTGATTTGGGTAAGATGAATAAAAAACAGTTTTTTAAATCCTTGATGAAAGGTTTTTCATCGTACAATACTAAACATAATCTTTATTTACAATACCCTTTACGCATCACAACCGAACAAAATGGCTTACCTAATGATGCTAAATTGATGGTGTTACGTGTAAAGTATGTTTAACAAACCGACCTTAAAAAAACATAAACGCTTACTACAAGATAGTTAGGCATGGTTAGAAAGCAATTTGAGTTAAAACCGAAAAATAAATTTCATTTTTTATTCGTTTGCTATCCTAAACTAATTATAAATTACGTTCTTGTAAATCATTTTGTTTTTTAACGTTTGTAAAAATTATAAAAATATGTCTAATTTAAACGAAATTACCTTTAGCGAAGCCCCGCATTTTTTTAACGATGTGTGCCAATATGTGGACCAAGCTGCGCAGTTTACCCAACACGATAAAGGCCTTTTAAACCAAATTAAAGCCTGTAACAGCATTTATCATTTTAAATTTCCTATCCGTAAAGGCAATAGTTTCGAAATTATTGATGCTTGGCGTATAGAACATTCGCACCACATGTCGCCCACAAAAGGCGGTATCCGCTATAGCGATATGGTAAACGAAGATGAAGTAATGGCTTTGGCAGCCTTAATGACGTATAAATGTGCAATAGTAAATGTGCCTTTCGGCGGAGCAAAAGGCGGCATAAAAATAAACCCCAAAAACTACACCATTGCCGAGTTAGAAACCATAACCCGAAGATATACGGTAGAGCTAATTAAGAAAAACTTTATAGGCCCAGGTATAGATGTACCCGCACCCGATTATGGCAGTGGAGAGCGAGAAATGTCTTGGATTGCAGATACTTATCAAACCATGAATAGCGGCTCGCTAGATGCCTTGGCTTGTGTTACTGGAAAACCACTAGCCCTACACGGTATTGCTGGCCGCAAAGAAGCCACAGGTAAAGGTGTTGCTTTTGCTGTACGCGAGTGTGTTTCGGTAAGCGAAGATATGGCCAAAATTGGCTTTACAACAGGCTTATCGGGCAAAAAAATTATAGTACAAGGCCTAGGAAATGTAGGTTACCATTCGGCAAAATTTTTAATGCAGCTAGGCGCAACCATTGTAGGCTTGTGCGAGTTTGATGGTGCTATTTACAACGATAGCGGTTTAGATGTAGAAGATGTAATAAAACACCGCAAGGAAACGGGCAGTATTTTAGGTTATCCAAAATCCCAAAAAGAATTTAAAGATTCGAGCGAAGGGCTGGAGCAAGCATGTGATATATTGGTACCCGCCGCCCTCGAAAACCAAATTACCGAAGCCAATGTAGCCCGTATAAAAGCAAAAATAATAGCCGAAGGAGCCAATGGCCCCACTACACCCGCCGCCGCCACCGCTTTTGTAAAAAATGGCGGCATTATTATACCCGATATGTATGCCAATGCAGGCGGTGTTACGGTATCGTACTTCGAGTGGTTAAAAAACCTATCGCATGTTGCTTTTGGTAGGATGGATAGACGCTACGAAGAAACATCAAACGTAAATATATTAAACACCCTAGAATCATCAACAGGGGTAAAACTTACGCCCGAGCAAAGAGCCATTGTAGGTAAAGGTGCATCGGAACTGGAATTGGTAAACTCGGGATTAGAGGATACCATGGTGCGCTCGTACCACGAAATAAGGGAAATTAAAAACAACAACCCATTAATACCCAGCCTACGCACCGCCGCCTTTATTGGCGCAATTGATAAAATAGCTATTTCGTATCAAAACTTAGGTATTTGGCCGTAAGGGAAATTCAGAAGTGAAAATTCAAAATTCAAAATGAAGAGCGGTTAAAAACGGTTTGTAATTTCATTTTTTTAAAACATTGCAAATATATTTTGAATTTTCACTTTTGAATTTTTTAACCCCTTGCAAAGATTTTTGAATTTTTACTTTTGAATTTTTAACCTTTCGCAAAGATTTTTGAATTTTTACTTTTCACTTTTGAATTTTTAACCTATATTTGCCCTCCCTGAAAGGAGGTATTGTAAGTAACTATGATTATAATTAACATTAAAGATGGCGAATCAATTGATAGAGCCTTAAAACGATTTAAGAAAAAATACGAAAAAACTGGCGTTTTAAGAGAACTACGCAGCCGCCAAGCATACGAAAAAAAATCGGTTGCCCGCAGGTTAGAAGTTAAACACGCCGTTTACATACAAGGCATGAATTTAGAATCTTAATTTTTTTAAGATTTTTATTTTAACATATTAAAACTATTTGTATATTCATTTTGTGATTATATAAATAGTTTTTGATGTTTTTAGCCCAATTTTACAACTACCTCGCATACGAAAAACGGTATTCGCAACATACCTTGTTATCTTACCAAAAAGATATTTCTCAGTTTAGCGATTTTTTAACAAAAACTTTCGAAACACAATTACCTGCAGCCAACCATCAAATGATACGGTCGTGGGTGATAGATATGGCCGAAGCCGAGGTTTCGCCAGCCAGCATTGGCCGCAAATTATCATCACTTAAAAGTTTTTATAAATTTTTATTTAAGCAAGGTATTGTAGCCAATAATCCCGCAGTAGCGGTACAATCGCCAAAAAAAAGTAAAAAATTACCCACCTTTATTGACGAAAACAAGATTATTCCTTTACTAGATTCGGACAATATATTCGACAATAGTTTTAACGGTACACGAGATAAATTAGTGATAGAACTACTATTTGGTACAGGCATTAGGCTAAGCGAATTAATACATATTAAGCTAAGCGATATTTCGACTACCGAAAAACTGCTGAAAGTGTTGGGGAAAAGAAACAAAGAAAGAATAATACCTTTAAACAAATCGTTGTGTGTATTAGTGGATTACTATTTAGAACTAAGAAAAATTTGCATTTCTGAAATAGAAATTCCATATTTAATTATTACAGATAAAGGCGATAAAACATACCCAAAATTGATATACCGAGTGGCAAACAAATATTTATCGATAATATCTACCCAGCGCAAAAAAAGCCCGCATGTGTTAAGGCATTCGTTTGCCACTACGCTACTAAATAAAGGAGCTGATATTAATGCGATTAAAGAACTATTGGGCCATGCAAATTTATCGGCCACACAAATTTACACCCACAATACAGTTGAAAGATTAAAAACAATTTATAAACAAGCCCATCCAAAGGCGTAAAAACAAGTTAATTATGAAAATAGGCGTTCAATCCATCCATTTTACTGCAGACCAAAAATTATTAGACTTTATACAAAAAAAAGCAAATAAGCTAGACCAGTTTTACGACCAAATTATCTCTGGCGAGGTTTATCTAAAGCTGGATAACGCTTTAGACGAGGCGAATAAAATTTCGGAAATTAAACTAATTATACCAGGTACTACCTTATTTGCCAAAGAACAATGTAAAAGTTTTGAGGAAGCTACCGATTTATCTGTAGAATCGTTACGCAAGCAAATTACTAAATTTAAAGAAAAAGCCCGCTCAACCGAAATTAAAAATAAAAGCTTACTAGCCGAAGACTAATTGTAAATGATTTGAATAAACCTATAAGGTTTTTAAAAACCTTATAGGTTTTATAACAAAGGTTCTACATCAATACCATCTCACCCAACCAAATAAACCTATAAGGTTTTATCGTAATCTCTCATCCCACCAAAATAAAGAGCAAAAAAAAACCTTCCAAACTTAATTGAAAGGCTTTTAGTCCCCGGTGGTGTGGGCCGGGATCGAACCGGCGACACAAGGATTTTCAGTCCTTTGCTCTACCGACTGAGCTACCGCACCATATTAAAACAACAATCGGTTATTGCTTTAGGGATTGCAAATGTAGATTGTTTTTGTTAAAACGCAAACTATTTCTTCGTTTATCGTGAAAATTTTCTTTGTTTATGTGTTATTATTCTATAAATCAAGCATATAATTAGTTGTTTAAAAAGAAAAACATATTTGATACCACATCTAAAATGCTTTTTATAAATTCGCATAAAAAATAATTGACAGTAATGGTTGCACAAATACTCTTTTTAATCGCTTTTGTAATTGCTATTGCACTATTTTACAAAAACGCAAAAAAGATTTTACGAAACATTAAACTAGGTAAAAGCATTTACCGTAGCGATAATAAACGCCAAAGATGGCTAATGATGTTTAAAGTAGCTTTTGGGCAAAGCAAAATGACGGTAAAGCCTATTGCTGCCTTGTTGCATTTTTTTGTTTACGCTGGGTTTATCATCATAAACATTGAGGTATTAGAAATTGTAATTGATGGCCTGCTGGGTACGCACCGCATATTTTTGTTTTTAGGTAGCTTTTACAATTTTTTAATTGGCAGTTTCGAGTTTTTGGCCTTACTGGTACTGGTAGCTGTTTTTGCTTTTTTAGCCCGCAGGCTAGTACTTAAATTAAAAAGATTTTCGGGTGTAGAGATGACGGCCTGGCCTAAAAAAGACGCTACCAATATTTTGGTAATTGAAGTAATATTAATGTTTGCTTTTTTAACCATGAATAGCAGCGACCTAAAATTACAGCAATTAGGGCATTATCCCTTGGCGGGATGGTTTCCAGTGTCGCAGTATTTACATTTTATGCTGCCTACATCGGCGCAAGCCTTAATATTTTTAGAACGTTTTTGCTGGTGGCTGCATATTTTGGGCATTTTTGCTTTCTTAAATTATTTACCATTCTCTAAACATTTACACATCATATTAGCTTTCCCTACTACTTGGTATGCTAAATTACAGCCAATGGCCGAGTTGGATAATATGGCATCGGTTAATAACGAGGTAAAAGCCATGTTAAACCCATCGTTTATACCTCCAGCTACAGCTGATACCACCAAGTTTGGAGCAAAGGATGTACATGATTTGCATCAGATACAACTGCTAAATGCCTATACCTGTACCGAGTGTGGCCGATGTACTGAGGTATGCCCAGCCAATATTACGGGTAAGCTATTATCGCCCCGTAAAATAATGATGGATACCCGCGATAGGCTAGAAGAGGTAGGTAAAAATATAGACAGTAAGGGTGTGGATTTTAACGATGGAAAATCACTACTAGGCGATTATATTTCGCCCGAAGAAATATGGGCCTGCACCACCTGTAATGCCTGTGTGCAAGCCTGCCCTATCAATATCGACCCTTTATCTATCATTATAGATTTACGCCGTTATGCTGTAATGGAGCAATCGCAAGCGGCTAATAGCTTAAATAATATGTTTGCCAATATCGAAAACAATGGCGCACCTTGGAAATACTCGCCAGCCGATAGGCTAAACTGGGCAAATAATTTACCAAATTAATTTAAAAAAATTTACAGCAATACATGAGTAATTTTGATATAAAAGTACCTACCATGGCCGAAATGATGGCCAAGGGCGAAAGCCCCGAAATATTATTTTGGGTGGGATGCGCTGGCAGTTATGATGAAAGAGCACAAAGGGTAACACAGGCTTTTGCCAAAATATTAACCCACGTAGGTATTAAATATGCTGTACTTGGTACCGAAGAAAGCTGCACTGGCGACCCTGCAAAGCGAGCAGGAAACGAGTTTTTGTTTCAAATGCAGGCAATGGTGGCTATAGAAACGCTTAATAGTTACCAAGTAAAAAAAATAGTTACCGCTTGCCCTCATTGCTTTAATACCATAAAAAACGAATATCCACAATTAGGTGGTAACTACGAAGTAATACACCATACGCAATTAATTGCCAATTTAATTGCCGATGGAAAACTAAAAACCGAAAATAACGAAACTTTTAAAGGCAAACGCATTACCTTTCACGACCCTTGTTACCTTGGACGAGGAAACAATGTGTATGAAGCACCTAGGCTTGCGCTTGAAGCATTAGATGCCGACCTTGTAGAAATGAAACGCTGCAAGCAAAACGGATTATGCTGTGGTGCGGGTGGTGCTCAAATGTTTAAAGAACCCGAAAAAGGGATAAAAGATATAAATATAGAACGAATAGACGATGTAAAAGAAAGCAAAGCTGCTATTGTTGCCGTGGGATGCCCGTTTTGTATGACCATGATGAGCGATGGTGTAAAGCAACTAGAAAACAATGCAAATACAACAGTTTTAGATATTGCCGAAATTACAGCAATGGCTAATAATTTATAAATAATTTTTTATCTAGCTTTACAACAGGGGCTTTTTGAGCATAAGGAGGATAAACAGATGCTGGTTTTTCAATTGTTTTTAATTCCTTTTCGGTTTTGATAGACAATACCCAAAACGATATAATGCAAAGATGAACAATAAGTAAAATAGGTATGGTAATAAAATATGTGTATCTGTTTTTATCCATAAATAAAAAATTATACCACAAATATATCAATTTGAAAGAACCGTTTTTGATTGTAACGAAAAAGTTATATAAATTTAATGATGAATATAAAAAACAATTTAAGCAAGCAAATGATTGCTAAGCCCAATGTTAGGGTATGGATTTACCAAAGCAGTAAACCTTTTAGCGAGCAACACCTAAGCGAAATAGAATTAATTTTAAGCAATTTTACCTTGGGCTGGCAGGCTCACGGGCAGCCTTTAAATGCTGGTTTTGAGTTACAATACAATTTATTTATTGTTTTATGGGTTGATGAAAACGATGCCCAAGCAAGTGGCTGTTCCATAGATGCATCGGTGCGGGTAATTAAAGAGATAGAACAACGCTTTGGTGTTGATTTATTTAACCGCTTTAATATGGCTTGGCAACAAGATGGTATGGTACACAGCACCAACAAAGAAAATTTTGCACAATTGGTAATAGATGGCACCATTAAACATGATACCATAGTGTTTAACAATATGGTACAAACTGCGCAGGCGTACAAGCAAGAATGGAAAATCCCGTTTGCACAAAGCTGGCATGCCAAAGTGTTTACAACTATTTAACCTGCTTATTCCAAAAAACCGTAAAGCTCTCTATTTTAAATCTTCAATCAACCCCTACCCTATTTTATCTTATAAAAAACATCGTTCCATTGTAGCTGGTTTTTTAAATGGCTAATGGTGGTTTGCCTGCCAATGGTAATAAGTTCGATACCTGCTATATCGGCAAAATCTTGTAAATGTGCATTGCTTAAATTTTGGCTATATGCGGTATGGTGCGCACCGCCAGCGTAAATCCAAGCTGCACAGCCAGTTTTCATATCGGGCAGAGGCTTCCATAGCACACGGGCAACGGGTAGCTTAGGTAAATTGTGTAAAGGCTCAATAGCTTGTACCTCGTTCACAATCAAGCGAAAGCGGTTACCCATATCAACAATAGAAGCATTTAAAGCATTGCCACCCGCTACATTAAATACCAAGCGCACAGGGGCGGCCTTGCCCCCAATACCCAATGGATGAATTTCGAGTGTTGGTTTTCCGCTAGCCAAGCTGGCATCTACTTCAAGCATGTGCGAGCCTAGTACCAAGCTGTTTTCGGGGTCGAAATGGTAGGTATAATCTTCCATAAAGGCATTTCCGCCAGGCATACCAGCACCCATTACTTTGCAAGCCCGTACCAAAGCTGCGGTTTTCCAATCGCCTTCGCCAGCAAAACCATAGCCTTGTTGCATTAAACGTTGTGCGGCAATACCTGGCAATTGCACCATGCCGTGTAAATCTTCAAAAGTATCGGTAAAACCTTTGTAGTTACCTGCTTCTAAAAATGTTTTTAAACCTAGTTCTATTTTTGCAGCCTCACGGATAGAAGTTTTTTTAGCTTCGTTACTGGCTATATCGGCACTTAAAGTATAATCGGCTTGGTACTCGGCTACCAAAGCATCAATTTGCGCTTCGGTAATTTGGTTAATAATGGCTACCAAATCGCCAATGCCGTGGGTGTTTACCGAGTAGCCAAATTTTAGTTCGGCTTCTACTTTATCGCCATCGGTAACAGCTACATAACGCATATTATCGCCAAAGCGCACAAATTTTGCTCCTTGCCAATCGGCCCAAGCGGCGGCGGCTCTTGCCCATATATTTATATCGTTTACCACCGCTTCATCTTGCCAAAAACCTACTACTACTTTACGGTTCATACGCATACGCGATACCATAAAACCAAATTCACGGTCGCCGTGGGCACTTTGGTTTAGGTTCATAAAATCCATATCAATGCTATCCCAAGGTATATCGCGGTTAAATTGGGTATGCAGGTGCAGTAATGGTTTTTGTAAAATATTTAAGCCTCGTATCCACATTTTGGCGGGCGAAAATGTGTGCATCCAAGTAACCAAACCTATGCAATGCTTGGCTTGGTTGGCGGCTTCCATTATTTCAAATATTTCGTCGGGTGTTTTTACTACTGGTTTGTAAATTACCTTTACAGGGATGCTGGCGTGTTGGTTAAAATAACTAGCAATTTGCTGCGAGTGTTGTGCAACTTTATCTAAAGTTTCGGGGCCGTAAAGGTGCTGGCTACCTGTTATAAACCAAATTTCGTATTGTTTTAAATCTATCATTTTTTGTTGCTTTACCCTTAGCTAGGCTTAGGTATATTTTTAATTTTTTAATTGGTTTTATGGGAATTAAATTTGAGGTAAAGCTATTAACATTTAAGTATTTTTTGCAAAAAAACTGGGGATTATTTTTTGGAAAAAGGTATAAAATAAAGATTTATAGTTTAGCTAAATTTTATTTACCACTAGGTTTATATTTTAGCAATTGCGCTGGTTATAAAGCTAAAATGGCATTTACTACTCTTTAAAAGCAAATACTCGTGGATGCGCTTTTAAAGTCAAAAAAAAAACTATAAGGTTTTAAAAACCTTATAGTTTTAACAAGCCAAAATAAAGCAATTAATTTATTGCAATTTCGCGAGATTGTATTTTGGCTTCTTCTTTTTTGGCTACCGTAATTTTCAAAATACCATCTACATAATTTGCTTGGATGGCATTAAAATCGGCTGTTTGCGGTAAGGTGAACGAGCGTAAAAACGAAGCGTAGCTAAATTCTTTTCTGCTTATTTTTTCGTTTTCGGTGCTGGTTTCGGCTTTGGTTTCTACGCTTATGCTCAACACATTTTTTTCTAAATTTAATTTAAAATCTTCTTTTTTTAATCCTGGAGCAGCCAAAGCCAATATAAAATCGTTTTCGGTTTCGCTAATATTTACTGCTGGCGTATGGTGCAAATGCCTGTCAATGTTAGTACTGTTGTTAAAAATTCCGTCGATTAATTCGTTAAATGGCGAATAAGCCGTTACTCCATTTTTTCTGTCGTTTAATTTTACAAATGTCATTTTAAATTCCTCCTATTTTTTTAATTGTGAATAGATGAAATCCTTTATTCAAAGCATATACCAATGTAAAAATATGTAATGTTTAATGCCAAAATGTCTGTTAAAATTATTTTAACATGTCAAAATAACCGAATTTTACATTTACCATCCCTTTTTAGCATAAAATTACAGCTACACATAAATTTTAAACATCAATTTAGGGTTTGCAAAAGCTATAAAAAACTAAAGTTTCGGCACAAATAAAAATTTGATATAAGGCTTAAACAAACAGATAAATAGCGTTTTATAATTTATTTGCCAGCAAAATTCGTGGATTCGTGGCAAATAAATAAAGGCGAAGCCTTTACATTTTTTTAACCTCACAATCAATAGCCACGAATACACGAATTATATTTTTTTGCCAGCAAAATTCGTGAATTCGTGGCAAATAAATAAAGGCAAAGCCTTTACATTTTTTTAGCCTCGTAATTTAATAGCCACGAATACACGAATTATATTTTTTTGCCAGCAAAATTCGTGAATTCGTGGCAAATAAATAAAGGCGAAGCCTTTACATTTTTTTAGCCTCGTAATTTGATAGCCACGAATACACGAATTTGGGCGTATAAATTTTATGGATTTATAATAATAAGTGTAAATACAATATTAAACCGAATGCTTTAGATTGAAAATAGGCATTTAAAATACCGATATTCAATTCCGAAAGTTTAGTAAAAAACAATTTTTAATTATATTGCAATTCGGTTTAGCTATAAAAAAACAAACCAACAGCCATGCAATCCTACGACAATAAAATAACAATAAAACACTGGGCCGAGGAAGACAGACCACGCGAAAAACTACTTTTACAAGGCCGTAGGGCATTAACCGATGCCGAACTAATAGCTATTTTAATAAGCTCGGGCAATATTACCGAAACAGCGGTTGAACTAAGCAAACGTATATTACACCAATTTAACAATGATTTATCGGTACTGGGCAAGCAAACGGTAAGCGAGCTTTGTAAATTTAAAGGTATTGGCGAAGCCAAAGCAATAGCCATTATTGCGGGGCTAGAACTAGGCCGCCGAAGGCAAGAAACCGCCGAGCCCGAAATTGTTAAAATTACCCAGTCTAAAGATATTTTCAACCTATTAAATCGCTACTTTTCGGATATTGGCCACGAAGAATTTTGGATTATTTTACTAAGCCAAGCCAATAAAGTTACCCACAAATTTATGGTAAGCACTGGCGGGAAAACAAGTACCGTAACCGACCCTAAAATTATTTTTAAACTAGCCCTCGAAAACAATGCAACAGGCATTGTGCTGGCACACAACCATCCATCGGGCAACTTAAAGCCTAGCCAACAAGATATTAAACTCACCAATAAAATGGTAGAAGCAGGTAAAATGCTGGATATACGGGTAATAGACCACGTAATTTTTGGCGAAAACGCTTATTTTAGTTTTGCCGACCAAAGTATGCTGAGCTAAATGCGCAAAAAATTTATTGTTCCCCTTAAATTCCTATTTTTGCCAATAATACAAAAAACGAAATAGCACATATTTCCCTCAACAAATAAAATGAAAATAGCATACAACTGGCTTAAAACCTTTATCAATACCGATTTAGCACCACAGCAAATATCAACCATACTTACCAATATCGGCCTCGAGGTAGAAAGCCTCGACGAAGTACAGGCCGTACCTGGCGGGCTAAAAGGGCTAGTAGTAGGCCATGTTTTAAGCTGCGTACCACACCCCAATGCCGATAGGTTACGTATTACACAAGTAAACGTAGGCCAAGAAAACCCACTGCAAATAGTGTGTGGTGCACCCAATGTTGCCGCAGGGCAAAAAGTAATTGTGGCCACAGTGGGCTGTACAGTTTTTCCCTTGGCGGGAGATGCTTTTACGATTAATAAATCTAAAATACGGGGCGAAGTATCCGAAGGGATGATATGTGCCGAAGACGAAATAGGCCTTGGCAAAGGCCACGAAGGCATTTTGGTTTTACCCGAAGCTACTCCAGCAGGCTTAGCCGCCAAAGATTATTTTAAACTTAACGATGATTATTTGTTTGAGATTGGCCTTACGCCCAACCGAGCCGATGCTGCATCGCACCTTGGTGTAGCCCGCGATTTGGCCGCATTTTTAAAAACCAATATTACCATACCCAATGTTGATGCCTTTAAAATCGATAACCAAAACCTAATTATTGATGTTTTGGTAGAAGATGAAATTGCCGCACCCCGCTACTCGGGGCTAACTATTACAGGCCTTACCGTTGCCCCATCGCCCAAATGGCTAAGCGAAAAACTGGCTGTAATAGGTATTAAAAGTATAAATAACGTGGTTGATGTTACCAATTATGTACTACACGATTTAGGCCAACCCCTACACGCCTTTGATGCCGATGAAATTGCTGGGCACAAAATTGTGGTTAAAAAATGTGCCGAAGGTACTTTATTTACCACCTTGGATGGGATTGAGCGTAAACTATCGGCCAATGATTTAATGATATGC
>JAAFJW010000066.1 GCA_013298995.1 Sphingobacteriales bacterium
TTTAAATAATTTTTTAATTCAGCAAGGTTATTGCCAAAGCTTTTGTAAAATTATACGTTTTTAAAAACGTTAATTTTATAAATGCGAATAAGTTTTCATAAAAATTATGGGGGCGTTCCCCGAAAAGGGGCCGGGCTTTCCGCTTGTAGTCCTCAACCCAGCCCCCCCAAAAAGGGGCTGGGTTTGCGGGCTACCGCTGCAATCCCTAACGCAACTAGCGTTTTAACAAAAAAAACAGCTACAATTTTTAAACTTATTTTACCCATTTTATTTTTAGGCTTAAATCCCGCCATAGCGCAAAAAAAATATAGCCTAAACATAACAGGCTTATCTAATCAAAATAAAATCGAGTATAAAAAAAACTTTACTGATAGTTTACAAACCCTTTATCAAGTTGATAGCCTAATTAATAACCTAAAATTAAGCGGCTATTTTAATTGTACAATAACCAAGTACGAGTGGCAAAATCAAACCCTAACCTTAAATATAAACCCAGGCGAGCCATATAAATTTACAAGCATAAGTAACGGCAACATTAACCCCAATGCGCTAAATGTAAAAAAAACGTATCAAAACCAGCTTTGTAATACCACCCAATTAAAAGCCATTTATAAGCAAATTTTAAATTGGTACGAAAACAATGGATACCCTTTTGCCCAAGTTTGGCTCGATAGCTTTACATTTAATAAAGAGGCTATTGCCGCTAAATTGTATTGTAAAGCCAACAAAAAAATTTATATCGATTCGGTTTTAATAATAGGCAATGCCAAGCTTTCGCCTCAATACCTTTATGCTGCCCTAGATATTAAACCAAACGATATTTACCAAGAAAACAAAATAGCCCTCATTGATAAAAGGCTACAAAGCCTTAATATTGTAACTGTTTTAAAAAATACCGAAATTAATTTTGTTGCCGATAAAGCCACCATCAATTTATACATCGACCAAAAAAATGCAAACCAATTTGATGGCATTATTGGGTTTTTGCCCTCGCCCGATGGCAATAAGTTACAGCTTACTGGCGATTTTAAACTCAAACTTCAAAATACGCTAAAGCATGGAGAACTTATTGATTTAAACTACCGAGGCCTTCCCGACCAATCCCAACAATTAATATCTAAACTAAATTATCCTTATTTATTGCTTTCTAAAATTGGCTTAGATATCGATTTTCAACTGTTTAAAAAAGATACCAGTTTTTTAAATCTTAACACCAAAATAGGGTTCAGCTATGCCTTTAGCCCCGAAAAAGCCATTCACGTTTTTGTGGAAAACTATAACGGAAACCTTATAAGCACCAGCAAAGCAGCCAGCAACAGCATCCTGCCTTTGTTTACCAATATTACCACCACTTACTACGGCATAGGCACAAGCATCGAAAAAACCAACAATAGCCTGCTACCCACCAAAGGCTATAAAATAAACTTGGCAGCAAGCGTGGGCAACCGAAAAATTAATAAAAGTAAAGATTTTAACCCCGATAATTTTCCAAACATTAACCCACAAAGCACCCAGTATAAGTTGAACACCGATTTTAACTATTATGTACCGCTTAGCCCCAAATTTAATTTTTACCTACACAACCAAGCCTCGTTAATTTCGGGCAATAGCGTGTTTGAAAACGAGGCTTTTCGCATAGGTGGCTTTAAAACTTTAAGAGGGTTTAACGAGCAAAGTATTTTAGCAACTTCATACATGGTACAAACCCTTGAGGCAAGATATTTTATCGAAAAAAAATCATTTTTATTTACTTTTTACGATCAGGCAATTGTACAACAAGCATTCGTGGGAGGTAAAAAAAACGATATTCCATTGGGCTTAGGTGCTGGTATTAATTTCGAAACCAAGCTAGGTTTTATGTCTTTAAGCTATGCCTTAGGGAAACAACAAAATATTCCTTTAAATTTGCGCACCGGAAAAATCCATTTCGGTTTAATAAGTTATTTTTAAATTAATGCGTTTAAATATATTTTTTGTTTTGTTTTACATGTTATGTGCCAGCAGTAATTTAGGGGCACAGGTATTAGATAGTACACAAGTACAACAAGATACCACCATAATTAAAAAAAAATATATTTATTTAGATTCGGCAACCATTGCCCGTAACCTATTTGTAAAAGATTCCATTACCCATATTCAAGACTCAATAACGTGGCAATTTTTAAAAACTCCCGCCTTAAATAGGCCAAATTTATACATCGATTCATTGCTTAATAGATATATAATAAAAGACAGCTATTTACTTACGCCTGCTTTTGGTGCCAATAAATATGTTTTCAGATACGGAATTGGTGAAATTAAACCCAAACCCAATTACTTGATTTTAATAATGGGCATATTTTTAGTGATATACTTTTGTGTAGTACGCTATTTTTTTGGCCAGCAAATCAAAAATTTATTTCTAGCATTTTACCTCGAAAAATATTTAAAAAAAATAAATACGGATAGAAACCTATTTTTAAGCCTACATTTTTTACTATTGTTTCTTTTATTTTGCTTATCAGTTTCTACATATATTTATTTGATAACCAATAAAATAGGTAATGTTTATAGTGTTAAAGGTATCCAGCTTTTAGCCATATTATCAGCAGCTGTTTTGTTGTGTTCTATACTAAATAATATACTCATAAGATTAATAGGTTTTGTATTTAAACTCAGCACAATTACCAACCAGTATTTAGCCTTATTATATATATCTATGTGTAATATGCTTTTTTTTATCCTGCCTTTTATCTTGGTATTACCCCTTATATCATCCAATTACAGCAAGTTAATTATTTGGCTTTCGATAGCCTTGTTAGCTATAATTTATATTGTAAGGTTTATACGGATGTTATTAATAATAGTATCTACACACACATTTTCAAAAACCTATATATTTCTGTATGTTTGCGCCTTTGAGCTTTGTCCCCTTATTATCTTAATAAGAGCTTTAAATATTGTTTAAGTTATGCATGTTAATTTAGAAGATAGAAAAAATAAAGTAAAAAGTATTCTAGTAACCTTGCCTGCGCCCGAAGGAGAAAAATCACCCTATTACGATTTGGCAAGTACACACAATTTAAAAGTCGATTTTCGTTCGTTCATCCATGTTGAGGGTGTATTAGGGAAAGAGTTGCGTAAAGATAAAATTGTTTTAAGCAATTATACGGCCGTAATTTTAACAAGCCGAAACGCAGTAGATCATTTTTTTAGGGTATGCGAAGAACTAAGGTACGGGGTATCAATTGATTTTAAATACTTTTGCTTGTCCGAATCAATAGCACTATACCTTCAAAAGTATATACAATACCGCAAGCGTAAAATATTTTTTGGTAAACAATCAGCCAAAGATTTAGCCGATATTTTAAAAAAACACACAAGCGATAAATTTTTGTATCCTTGCTCCGATGTAGCCGCCGAAACAACCGAAATAGTATTAAAAAGTAATGGTATTGATTTTACTTCAGCTATTTTGTTTAAAACTGTTGTGTCCGATTTATCTGATTTGGCCGATGTGTTTTACGATATTATTGTTTTTTTTAGTCCATCAAGCGTACATTCGTTATATGTTAATTTTCCGAACTTTAAACAAAATAAAACACGCTTAGCAGCGTTTGGTTCAACCACCCAAAAAGCGTTGTTAGATGCAGGGCTAATTTTAGATATACCAGCCCCTACGCCACAGGCTCCATCAATGACAATGGCCATAGAGCAGTATATTAAAACAACGAAATGATTTTATTTTATTCGTAATTGTAAATTATTTTCACATAATTTGAAATAATATATTTTTTCTAAAGTTAAAAAGTATATTATTGTATCATAAATAGTACGAATATTTTTTGCACAATTAAACCACCAAAATTTTACAGGTTTAATTAATAATTTTTTAAATAATTAGTAAATAAACACAAAATTTGTATCTTACACCGTTTTTTGTAAGGAATAGAACTCAATTTTAAAAATGAACATGAGAATAATATACGTTTCGGCTATTGCCATAGTAGCTTTTTTAGCAAGTTGTAACAGTAACTCTGGCGGAAGAGGCGAGTTAACAGGCGTAAGTGTAAAAACATATAAACAAGAAGTACCCTTTGGTATGGTATATATCCCATCAGGCTCCTTCATAATGGGGCAGGTCGATCAGGATGTTACCATCTCGCAATTTGCTCAAAATAAGCAAGTTTCAATATCTGCATTTTATATGGATGATACCGAAATTACAAACGGCGAGTACAAACAATTTGTAAACTGGGTACGCGATTCAATAGCCATTACTCGTTTAGGCTCCAAGGCCGATAAATTTTACATAAAGCCACGTACCGATGGTAAAAAACCATCTTCAGCATCAAATAAAAAAATTATTGATTGGCGTAGGGTAAACGCTAATAAAGGTATATGGAACGATAAAACCCTAACCGACCAGCTAAACCGAGATATGTACTATCAAGGAAGTGAAAAGTTTTACAATAAAAAAGAACTTAAAGTAGAGCAACTACGATTCAACTATGAATGGGTTGACTACCGCAAAGCTGCCAATTACCGAGGTATGCGTGACCCTAATACAAATAAAAATGGCATGCAAATTACCCGTGATAGCTTTATAGTAAAAGATGAAGTATTTATTTATCCAGATACCTTGGTATGGATTTCGGATTTTACTTACGCACAAAACGACCCTATGACAAAAGGTTATTTCTCGCATCCATCGTACATTAATTATCCCGTAGTAGGCGTAAACTGGAAACAAGCCCGAGCCTTTACACAATGGCGAAGCCGAGTAAACGAATCATACAAAATTAGGGTACGTCAGCCAGCTAGGCTACCTTACGATTTACCTACCGAAGCACAATTTGAATACGCCGCCAGAGGTGGAAAATCTCAAACAACATACCCTTGGGGTGGCCCTTATATTAGAAATGCCAAAGGATGTTTATTAGCCAACTTTAAACCAGGCCGAGGTAACTATGCCGATGATGGTGGTGCATTTACAGTTTATGCAAAAGCCTATTTCCCTAACGACTTTGGCTTATATAATATGGCAGGCAACGTAGCCGAGTGGACAAGCTCTATATACGACGATGCAGCATCAACTTACGTAAATACCTTAAACCCATCGTTTGACAAAGCTGTTAAAGAAAGCGATAAAGATTATAACAAACGCCGAGTAGTAAAAGGCGGTTCGTGGAAAGATGTAGGCTATTTCTTGCAAAACTCAGCCCGTTCGTATGAATTTCCCGATTCGGCTCGCTCATCAATAGGGTTTAGATGCGTACTTCCGTTTGTAGGCCGCGATGTAAAAGATAGACCAAGCAACTTTAAAAGATAAAAATCCAAATAAAATAAAAATAAACTATAACAATTAAAATTTAAAATTTCGAAAAAATGGCGCAAAACAAAAAATTCAAATTTTCTTTAGATACAATTATATCTTGGGGAGCATCAGTAGTAATTATCGGAGCGATGTTTAAAATATTGCACTTGCCTGGAGGTTCTATTGTAATTGGGATAGGTTTAGGTACTGAAGCATTACTATTTTTTATGATGGGTTTTGTAACACAACACAAAGACCCTAAATGGGAAAAAGTTTATCCTCAATTAAGCGAAGATTATATAGGCGAATTACCAGATATGAAAAAACCTGTTAAACTTAACGAATTAGAATTTAAAGGTGCAGCTAGTGGAAGTAATAGTTTTTTACCAGATTTAAAAATTGGTGATGACGTTGTAGGTAAAATCAGAGAAGGGTTAGAAAACTTTAGTAATAAAGTAGGCTCAATATCTAGCTCGGCCGATGCAACCATAACCACAAACGAATTTGCAGGTAAATTAAAAGAAGCTACTCAAAAAGCAGGTAGTTTAAATACCGCTTTTGACCAAGCAACCGTAGGCATTAATGCGATAGCAAGTGCTGCCGAAGGGGCCAAAGAATACCACAATCAAGTAAATAGCCTAGGCAAAAGCATTTCAGCTTTAAATGCAGTATATGAATTAGAATTACAAGATTCAAGTGCTCATTTAAAATCAATGAATAAGTTTTATGCAAACTTGTCTTTAACAATGCAAAACTTTAATGAATCTATGGAAGATTCTAAACAATTTAAAGATGAGGTAGGTAAACTAGCTAAAAACTTAACCAGTTTAAATGCCGTTTACGGAAACATGCTTTCGGCAATGAACCAACCTAGGGCATAATTTTTTTGTACTAATCAATTTTATAATTTTAAAAATATAGCTCATGGCAGGCGGTAAGGAAACCCCAAGACAGAAGATGATTGGTATAATGTATTTGGTGTTAATGGCAATGTTGGCATTAAACGTATCAGATACAATACTAAACGCATTTTCTATTATAAACAACAGTTTAAAAACATCAACCTCGAATGTAAATGCAAGTTTAACTCAATCAGTTAGTGCATTTGAGCAAACGAAGTTGAAAGAGAATCCAGTTAAGGCAAAACCCATACTAGATAACATTAAGAAAGCACAAAAACTTGCTGGTGAACTAGAAAGTATGATACAAGCGTTAAAAGACGAAATAATTGAAAAAGGAGATGGTATTGATCCTGAAACTGGTGAAATCAGAAAAAGAGATGATTTAGATATATCAACTCACGTAATTTGGAACGAGGGAAAAGGTAAAGGGTATGAATTACAAAAGAAAATTAACGAAACTCGCGAAAAATTAATAGCCTTATTAGAGCCTAGAGATAGATCATCGGTATCATTTTCTTTAGAAGCTAATGATTCTAAAAAACGTACAACTTCTGGCACAAAATCAGACTGGGTACAATCTAACTTTGGCGATGGTACGCCACTAACGGCTGCGGTAACCATTTTATCTAAAATACAGGCAGATAGTAAAAATGCCGAAAATGCTGTTGTTAGAAAGTTTCTTTCGAAAATGGACGAAGCATTGGTAAACTTAGATAAGTTTACAGCCGTTGCCGTATCGCCAAGTTCGTATGTTATACAAGGAACTCCATATACATCAGAGGTTTTTTTAACAGCCTACGATTCGCAACACAATCCTGATATAACTGTTAATGGTGCAAAATTACCAGCAAAAGAAGGTAGAGGTTTATACACAGTAAGTACTGGCCGCGAAGGTGAATTTAAGTGGAAAGGTAAAATTAGTGTAAAACAAGTAGATGGTTCAACAAAAACGTACGAAACAGCCGAGCAAACTTATCGTGTAGCAAGGCCTTCTGCTGTAGTATCGCCAGATAAAATGAACGTATTTTACATAGGTGTACCCAATCCTGTATCAGTATCGGCACCAGGAATACCAAAAGAAAAACTACGTGTAAGTATGACAACAGGTAGCATCAGCGGTGCAAATGGTGCATTTACGGTGAAAGTAAGCGGAGGTTCAACTACTACCGTATCTGTTTCGGCAGAAACTTCTCCAGGTAAAGTACAATCTTTAGGCACATCAAATTTTAGAATTAAAAGAGTTCCAGATCCTTATGCTACATTTGCAGGTTCGGCAAGTGGCCCTATTGGCAGAAGTGCTGCCGTTAACGTGAGTAGGCTAGAAGCAGCTTTGGATAATTTTGATTTCGAATTAAAGTTTAAAGTTGTTAAATTTAATATAGCCATTAATAAACCAGGACAAGACCCATTATTTTATAGTTCACCAGATGGATCTTTTTCGGGACAAATTAGAACTGCAATTAACAGGTTATCACCTGGTGATGTAGTTTCGTTTAATAGCATTGTTGTGAATGGCGAGGATGGTTCAACAAGGCAATTAAAGACAGGTATTAACGTTGTTGTAAGAGGTAATTAATATGATAAAGCGCAGTTTAATTTTAATTCTAGCAGTTTTTTGTACATTTAATGCAATGTCGCAAAAGCGAAAGTCTAAATCTTCTAAAAAGAAAAAATCTACTTCTACTAAAGTGAAAGCTCCTTTAGCGGTGGTACCCAATGCAGTAAGTTTAGACACTGCCTCTGTAGCACCTGTTAGTGTCGTAGCTAAAAAGCCTATTTACTCTATTTTTCAAAAATATAATGAAGATAAAGTTCAGCGTGAAATAGATTTGAATAAAGACTCTATTAAGTGTGCGCCCGAGTATCCTAGAGTTAAAAAAGAGGATGTGATTTTTGCTAGACGATTAAAACGCGATATTTATTTTGTTGAAGAAGCTAACAAGTTTTTGGTTCCTAAAACAGCCGAGCAAAATCTTTTATACGTGTTGCTAAACGCTATTAAAGAAAATAAAATGGATGCGTACCAAACTTGGAACGATAATACCAATAAATTAATAGATTTGATTAGCTATACCGAATTAATGAAAAAAACGGATACTTATGCAGGCTTAGCCGATGTAACGCAGGCTGGTGAGTCTCCGGGGATGCGAAAAAAATCAGGTTTACGTTTAATCGAAGATTGGTATTTCGATAGAAACCGATCAGAGTTTAAGCCCTACATTATAGCTATTGGCTTAATTGTACCATCAGCCGCACAAGCGGTAGATATTAATAATCTTTTTGGTGCACCCAATATGCCCCCTAACCCTACTAAATTAGACGACCCTGCTGTAAAAGTAGGTGAGGTAGGAAGTGGTATGGTTGCATTATTTTATGTTAATTACCCAACGGTTAGAGACCAGTTATGTAAAACCAAAGTTTTTCATCCTAACGCTGCAATTAATTATAGTTTTGATGATGTGTTTCAAATGCGATTTTTCAATAGCTTAATCATTGAAGAACGTAACGCCGATGGAGGTAAAATTGGCGACATAAAAGACGAAAAAGGTAAAAATATGACAGGTTTAGATAAATTGTTAGAGGCTGATAGGGTTAAAAAATCGTTGATGCAATACGAACAAGATATGTGGAATTATTAAGTTAAATTTTTATTTAAAATATCGAAACCCCTGTATTTACTGTACAGGGGTTTCTTTTTTTGTAAAATATTTTAACAATGTAGCAGTTTGTTTTTTATTTAAAACTTGCAATAATTCGGCTTCGTTGGTTTCTTTAATTTTTTTAACCGATTTAAAATGAGTTAATAGCTTATCGGCAGTGGCTTTGCCTATTCCCTCAATTTGCTCTAGTTCGGTTTTTAAAGTGCCTTTATCGCGTTTGTTTCTATGAAAGGTAATACCAAACCTATGCGCTTCGTCGCGTAATTGTTGTATAACTTTTAATGTTTCGGATTTTTTATCTAAATATATTGGATATTGGTCGCCGGGGTAGTATAATTCTTCGAGGCGTTTGGCTATGCCAATAATGGTTAATTTTTCAAATATGCCTAATTTTTTTAAACTTTTTACAGCCGATGATAGCTGGCCTTTGCCGCCATCAATTATTACTAGCTGTGGTAGGCTTTGCTCTTCTTCTAGCAATCGTTTATAGCGGCGGTAAACAGCTTCTTCCATGGTAGCAAAATCATTCGGTCCTTCTACCGTTTTAACGTTAAAATGGCGGTAATCTTTTTTTGAGGGCTTGGCATCCTTAAAAACCACAATGGCCGATACTGGAAAATCTCCCTGAAAGTTAGAGTTATCAAAACATTCGATATGTATGGGTAATTGTTTAAGGTGTAGGTCTTTTTGCATTTGTTGTAAAATACGGCTGGTGCGTAAATCGGGGTTTAGTTTTTCGTATTGCTCCAGTTTATCTTTTTTGAAAAAGAGTACATTTTTTTGTGAAAGGTCTAATAGTTTTTTCTTCTCACCTTGCTTGGGTACGGTAAATTTTACATTTTCGTCGTTAATTTCTAAATCAAACGGCACTACTATTTCCTTTGAATTGCTTTTGTAACGGGTTCTAAACTCGGATATAGCTATAGATAATAGTTCTTCGTCGGTTTCGTCTAGTTTCTTTTTTATTTCTATAGTTTGGGTTTGTATAATGGTGCCATGTACTACTTTTAGGTAGTTTACAAATGCTAATTTTTCGTCGGATGCAATGCTAAATACATCAACTTCGGTAATTGATGAGTTTACAATAGTTGATTTGCTTTGGTATTTTTCTAATAGCTCGAATTTTTTATTGAGTTTATAGGCAAGTTCAAAGTTTAGTTCTTTGGCGGCGTTTTCTATATCTTGTTTCAAATCTTTTAAAATATAGCTTATTTTACCGTTTAAAATATCCTTAATTTCCTCAATAGATTTTTGGTAATCGGTTTCGGGTTGCAGGTTTTCGCAGGGACCTTTGCAGTTTCCTATTTGGTACTCGAGGCATACTTTAAATTTTTTTGCAGCTATATTGGCTTGGGATAGGGCTAAGTTACAGGTTCGTAGCTGGTAGGTTTCTTTTATAAGATTGAGGATATAATGCATCATACTTACCGATGGGTAGGGCCCAAGGTATTTAGAGCCATCTTTTACTAATTGCCGGGTGTATTGAATACGAGGAAAGTGCTCGTTTTTTATAACTATCCAAGGGTAGGTTTTATCATCTTTAAGCAACACGTTATAACGTGGCTGGTATTTTTTTATTAAGCTGTTTTCGAGCAACCAAGCATCAATTTCGGTATCAACTATGGTAAATGTAATATTGCGTATTTTGCTTACCAATACTTTTGTTTTGGCGTTTACTTTGTACGAATCGTTGTTAAAATACGAGGTTACCCTGTTTTTTAAATCCTTAGCCTTGCCAATATAAATAAGTTCGTTATGCTCATCATAGTATTGATATACGCCTGGTTTATGGGGTATGTTTTTTATAAATGCTTTGTAATCGAAAGGTTGCATTATCTGGGAGCTAATTTGATTTTTATGTTTGGCTACAATTTGTGTTGTACCTTATGAGGGCATAAAATTATCGATTATTTAAGTGCTACTGTAAATATTTATTTAAGCTGTATTTACTTACAGCCTGAGTTCGATTAATAAATATTGTTTTTGTGATAATTAGGGCGTTTCCTGCCTGCGCAGACAGGCCACCCATAGTTAACGCAAGAAGCTATAAATAATATTGATTTATAGTAAATTATACTATAGTTTAATTAATCGAACTTAGGTTTTTAATAAAGCTACTTATTTGTTAAAAAAAAGCATACAAGCCTACAAAAACTCTTTCGCTTTTTCTAATGCCTTATCTAAGCCTGCTGCATTTTTACCACCTGCGGTTGCGTAAAACGGCTGACCGCCACCACCGCCATCAATTTCTTTGGCCAATTGTTTCACCATATTACCAGCGTGTAAGCCTTTTTCTTTTACCAAGTTATCGGCCACTATAACGGTTAATAAAGGTTTATCATCAATGTTTGTTGCCAAAACTAAAACTAAGTTTTCAACCACATCTTTTAGTTGGTAAGCTAGGTTTTTAACGGCATCGGTATTGGGTAAATCTATTTTTTGGGCGATAAAATTTATGCCGTTAATGTTTTGTAGGGTTGATTTTAGCACATCTTTTAGGTTGGCGGCTTTTTCTAAAGCAGCTTTTTCGGCATCTTTTTTAAGCCTAGTGTTTTCATCTAAGAGCGTTTCGATGGCTTTATTTACATCTTGTGGATTTTTTAAAAGCTGCTTAATTTGCTGTATTAAAGCATTTTGTTGGTGTATATAGGCTTCGGTGGCTTGGCCAGTTATGGCTTCGATACGCCTTACGCCTGCGGCAACGGCACTTTCGCTAATAATTTTAAAGAAACCAATTTGCCCCGTTGCGGCTACATGTGTGCCACCGCAAAGTTCTTTCGAGTAGTTATCATCAAAGGTTATTACACGCACAAAATCGCCATATTTTTCGCCAAATAAAGCAGTTACGCCGCTATCTAAGGCTTGCTGGTAAGGTGTGTTGCGTTCTTCTTTTAAAGCTATATTTTCTCTTATTTTTTGGTTTACTATGGTTTCGATAGTTAAAATTTCGTCATCGCTAAGTTTAGTAAAATGCGAAAAATCGAAACGCAATTGCTGGGCGTTTACCAACGAGCCTTTTTGGTTTACATGGTTGCCCAAAACTGTTTTTAAAGCTGCGTGTAAAAGGTGCGTGGCCGAGTGGTTGCCTTGGCTTGCTATACGTTGTTGGGTATTGATTTTTGCCGTAAACTGGGCAGTTAAATTTTTTGGCAATTCATCTACAAAATGAATAATTAAACCGTTTTCTTTTTTGGTATCGGTAATTACTATTTCTTCGGTTTCCGAAATTAGCACACCTGTATCGCCCACTTGGCCACCACTTTCGGCGTAAAAAGGGGTGCAGTTTAATACCAATTGGTAATGCTGGCTGTTGCTTGCGCTTACTTTGCGGTATTTTAAAATGTGTGTATTGCATTCCCAACTATCATAACCTACAAAAACAACTTCTTCATCGGGATTAACTTTTACCCAATCTTGGGTATCAACAGCGGTGGCGGCTCTGGAGCGGTTTTTTTGTTTTTGGAGTTCGGTTTCAAAAGCTTCCATATCAACCAATAAGTTTTTTTCGCGGGCCATTAGCTCGGTTAAATCTATCGGAAAACCAAAAGTATCGTACAGTTCAAAAGCAAAATCGCCGCTGATGGTGGTTGTACTTAGGTTGCTCACATATTTATCAAACCGTTGGATACCGTTTTCTAAGGTGCGTAAAAACGAAACTTCTTCTTCTAAAACTACTTTTTGTACAAAATCTTGTTGGGCAATTAATTCGTTAAAAACACCATCGAACTGTGAAGCCAAAATCGGCACCAGCCTATTTAAAAAAGGCTCTTTTAGGTTAAGATATTGGTAGGCATAACGTACCGCCCTGCGTAAAATACGCCTAATTACATAACCCGCTTTGTTGTTTGATGGTAACTGCCCATCGGCAATGGCAAAACAAATTGCCCGTATATGGTCGGCCATTACCCGCATGGCTACGGCTTGTTTTGTATCTAATGTTACGTCCTCATTGGTAATATATGGTATGCCGCTTTGGGTGGCAATAAAGTTAATCATGGGCATAAAAACATCGGTATCGTAGTTGGATGTTTTGTTTTGTACCGCCCGCACCAATCGTTCTAAACCCATACCTGTATCTACGTGTTTGGCAGGTAGTGGTACTAGCGAACCGTCTTTTAAACGGTTGTACATCATAAATACATTGTTCCAAATTTCTATCACCTGCGGATGGTCGTTATTTACAAGGGTTGCACCATCTATTAATTCACGTTCATTATCGGGGCGTAGGTCTATATGAATTTCGGAGCAGGGACCACAGGGACCCGTTTCGCCCATTTCCCAAAAATTATCTTTTTTATTGCCAAAAATAATGTGGCTATCGGGCACTAGTTTTTGCCATTCTTGTAGCGCAAGGGTTGATTTTGGTAGGTTTTCTTTTTCATCACCCTCAAAAACACTTACATATAAACGGTGTTTGGGTAGTTTATAAACTTGGGTAAGTAATTCCCAGCTCCAGGTAATGGCTTCGGTTTTAAAATAGCCTTTTTCGGGATTTTCAGGGTCGCCAAAGCTCCAGTTGCCCAGCATCTCGAACATGGTGTGGTGGTAGGTATCAATACCTACTTCTTCAAGGTCGTTGTGCTTACCGCTTACACGTAGGCAACGTTGGGTATCGGCTACACGTGGGTATTTTATGGTGGCTTCGCCCAAAAAAAGGTCTTTAAACTGGTTCATACCCGCATTGGTAAACATTAGGGTAGGGTCGTTTTTTACTACAATGGGTGCCGAAGGCACAATTTGGTGTTGTTTTGATTCAAAAAAATCTAAAAATGCTTGGCGAATTTCTTTAGCTGTCATACTCATAATTGCCGCAAATATAATTGAAGATGTTAGTATTTGGAATTATTATATTTGCAGATTTGCGTACAGTTAAATTCGTAACGAAGAACTTTACAGGATGTAGTAACCTGCGTTCGATTATTAACTAAACTTTGGGAGCAGAATATCGGTACTTTTAATCCCTTTTTTCGGCGGATTCAAGTAATAAATGCAACTTTTCCGTTATTAGTTAATGCATGTGAATATACTTGATTTGGGCTTAAGAAACCAAATCTTTTTCTTGGTCTGTTGTTCAATTTATCTTCAACAATTTTTATTTGTTCGTTTGT
>JAAFJW010000067.1 GCA_013298995.1 Sphingobacteriales bacterium
AGGAGCAAGTAAGACAAATTTTACCATTCAGCAAAGCGGGGAGAGAATTTATTTTCTTTCTCTTCTTTCTGAAAAATATTATTCTTTTATACTTGACTTCCCAAATTTGAAAAGTTGCATTTATTATTTGAATCTAAGTTTGAATCTAAGAGTATTAAAATAATGAAATGTAAAATTTACCTTCGGCATTAAATATGAAACTAAAACAAATTACCTTAATCCTTTTATTGGTACTTCCATTTAGCCTGTGTGCACAAGTAAAATTGATAAAAAATATTAGCAAAAAAATATTTTCGGACGATACCACCCGACACAATAGTTTTTTGCCTTTACCCGTTTTGGGCTACTCGCAAGAAGCTGGTTTACAGCTAGGTGTTGCAGGTATTTATTCGTTTTACACGGATATTAAAAGCCCAACCAACAAGGCATCTACCTTTTTTACCAATCTAATTTATAGTACCAAAGGGCAAAACCGCATTTCGGCCAAAGCCGATATTTGGACTAAAAACAATGCTTATCATATTACTGGAGATATACGGCTTGCCCGCACATTATTTGATTTTTATGGTACAGGAAACGATACCAAGCTAGCAGATGCCGATAGGCTATTGCTAAAACAAACACGACTGGGCGTGGAAATCGAAAAAGAATTTTTTACGCATTTGTATTTTGGCTTAGGTGCCGAGTTTGACAAGCAAAAATTTGAAGATGTAGCTGAAGGTGGTATATTTACGAGCAAAACCGAAAGCGATAAAACAGGTGGCAAAGCTCTTTTTTTAAAAATAAACCAACTTTACGATACCCGCAACAATAGTATTTACCCCGAAAAGGGCGTTTTTATACGCTCGAGATTTAGTGTAGCCCCTGATTTTTTTGGAGGAGATAATTTTACGGGAAAGCATTTTGATGTAGATTTTAGAATCTTTAAAAAACTAGCCAATACTTTAATTTTGGGCTTAAATGTAAATTACGAAACACTAAATTATACCAAAAATGTAGAAGCCTTTTATTTTCAACCACAACTAGGTGGCGACCAAATGATGCGAGGCTACTACATTGGCCGCTTTAGAGGGCCTCATTTAATAGCCTCGCAAGCCGAATTAAGGTACCGTATTGTTCCCCGATTAGGGATGGTTGGCTTTGTTGGTACAGGTATGGTGTATCAAAACAACGCATTTGCTTTGCGCAATTTAAAACCCAATTATGGCTTAGGTGCCCGTTTCTTTTTCGATTTAGAAAAAGCCTTAAGCCTGCGCTTAGATTATGGCTTTGGCGAAAAACCGATAGGCGAAAAAAGAATTTCGGGTTTTTATATTTCGCTGGGCGAAGCGTTTTAAATGTAAAAACCCTTATTGTTTAATAGTGCTTCTTTATCAATTATGTTATGTGAGTTAATTTTGTTAATAATAAAATTAACTCACTATGTAAAACACTACCTAAATGGCATAGCTTACTTTAATTTTTTATTTTCTTTTATTGGCTTCAAAAAGCTTTCGCCAGTTACTACACTTTTACCTGTTCTTGCCTCTAACTCTTTACGAGCATTTTTGGCTACAGTTCCGCCTTTTTTGCTGGCTTTTGCATTTTCATCAATGCCTTTTGCTTGTTCCGTTTCTGCTATTTGCCTTGTTGATAACTCTGCTAAGGCAGTAAAAATAAGCTCTGCCTCACTCATGTGGTCTCGTAGATTTTGTGATTTTAGTCCTTTTAGGTCTTTATGCTTTTTTACTGTTAAGCCTGTCCATTCCTGATGTATAATATTGGTAAGCATTGCAAACTCATCCGCTTTTTCTACACCACTTTCTTTCCAATAATCAGTAAGTTTATTTCGGGTTTCTTGCCCCGTCATTCGTTGTTGAATCCATTTTTCACTTCGTCCCATTTTCTGCCAATTGTCTCTTGCTCTATCCATACTTAGGCTGGGGTCTTGTATTTCTTGCAACCTCTCATAACCTACTTTGGCTAGCCATTGTTTGAAGGGCTCAGCTTTAGGGCTGGGTATACTTTGTATAAGCCTGAAAATTTGCTCAACATTGGCAACATCAGTTAATCTCATTTTGCCATCTTCTGCAGCCAATTTCAACTGTCCCATATTTTGGGACAGTTCACTTCCCTCTGCTATTAACTTAATTTTTAAAGCATTCCAATACTTCCGAGGTCTTGGGCTTTCGGTTAATACTTCTACAATATCTATAACAGAGAAATACCAAATTTCTTTGTCTGCATCGTAATGCCGCCTTATTTGTTTGCTTTCAAAAAGTGCTATTTTTTCTTTATCTTCCATCATTTTCTATTGTTACATATTATAAGGCTTTGCGTTCATCGCTTTATCGTAATCACTTACTTTATTTGCAGCATCGTTTATTTCGGATTTGTTTACATACAATAAATTTTAATTATTAATCCTTTATTTAATTTATCGTCAATTATAATAGCTTGGTCAGCCTCTAAAGTTTCGATCAATTCTTTATATAAATCTTGCATTCGTTCCAGTAAGTTATTAAAGTGATAAAATTAGCTTTTTTAATCCAATTAACTTATGTGTTATCGTTCAAAATCAGCTCTAAGCATTTGGGTGGTGGGTGGGCTTGGTTTTATATTTTTTGTTGCTCACTGTTTGCAGGGTGTCTGTTGGTATGGAACATTACTCGCTAACACTAAACGCATCTACCACGGCCCGCCAATCTAAACTTTCGGCAATGCCAGGCTTGCGTTTGCCAAAAAACTGGGCAATGGTTTTGCCTTCATCATCAAAAATTTCTATCCCAGTAACTATACCATCATCGGTAGGTTTTTTTACTACCCATATACTGCTAATACCCGTTTGGTTAAGGTGCATATTAAACTCGGTATCTAGCACATTAAACCAAGGGCCAGTTTCTACAATTTTTATAACAGGGCCTGTATGTATTTGTATGCACCCCGCACTTGCGGTAAAAACCATTATAGGTATAGCCCTGTGCGATAATATTTTAAAAATTTTTTTAAAACCTTCTAAACTAATTTCCTTGGCATGATTGGCTGGAGCTAAGCGCATAGCCTGTAACCTGCTTATTTTAAAATTGTGTAACATGCCAAAAAATTGGTGCGTATCTTTTAAAGCCAACCAAGCGTTTTTAAACCCTACTACATCTACTTCGCTATCGGGAGTGTCCGAAACCTTAGTGGCAATAGTAGGCCTAATGGCTAACGTTGCTGGGCTTTCGTTTTTATATTTTTTTACCAACTTTTGGTACGCTTTTAAGTGGCTTTTATCGGTTAAGTATATTTTATGTACCGCAGTGCCATCATTATCAAAAAACTGAAGGCTTAACCGCTCTTGCTCGTTTACAGCAAAGGCAAAATGCCAATGGGGCATAAAAAGGCGTAAATCAATATCGGGGTTTACGGCCAAGCCCATTGTACCGTTAAACGATAGGTTTTTGTAAACGCCCTTGCGCTCGTGTACGCAATGCTGGTTACGGGTTAGTGCCATTACATAACCCAGCGTTTCTACCTCTTTTAATAGGTTTTCGAAATCGGCGTTAAGCCACACATTATTAGCACCTAAAGCCACCAATTGTGCTTCGCTTACGTGTAATTGTTGGGCGGCATCGCGTATGCGGAGTTTTGGATTTTCGGTTTTTAAAACCTCCCATTGTTGTTGTAAAGTGATGCTTATTGTTTCCATTTTATTTTTGATTTGATTGTTAATTTTTAATTATTTTAGGTATTTTCAAACGAGATTTAATTTAATAGGTTATGAAACAAATTGTGATTGAAGTAGATAACAAACTTGCAAAGGTTTGGAAAGATGCTTCGGAACAAACGAAAAAAATAATTGGGAATAAAATAAATATTTCTTTGGCTCGTGAGTTGATTACTAATCCTCAAAATGGATATGTTGATTTTTTGATTAATTTGAGAGCCGAAATGAAACAAAAAGGATTGACCCAAGAAAAATTGGACGATATTTTGAACAGCTAATATTTTTTTCACACCAGCCTCCATCTCACCTAAACATTTAAAAAACTAGGCACTACCAAAGGGCAATTAAACCCTTCGTAGGGCATTAATTGCACATTTATATTAAACGCTTGGTGTATGTTTTCGCAATTAACCACCTCGCTTGGGCTACCAAAAGCAATATTTCGGCCATTTTTAAGTATCAATATTTTATCGGCGTAGGCCGATGCCAAATTAATATCGTGTAAAATACAAACCACGCCAAACCCTTTATTGGCCATTTTGCGGGCAGTGTTTAGTATTTGCTGTTGGTACAGTAAATCTAGCCCATTGGTGGGCTCGTCTAGCAATAAAAAAGCGTTCGGGCTATCGTAAATTTGAGCCAGCACACGGGCAAGTTGCACCCTTTGCTGCTCGCCGCCCGATAGCGTATTATAATTGCGGCAAGCAAATTCTAAAACACCAGTTTCTTGCATGGCTTGGTTTATAATAGCTACATCATTAGGCTGTGGCCGATGCTTAAAATGCGGGTAACGCCCCATTGTAACCAATTCTTTTACCGTAAACTGCATTGATAGCGTATTGTGCTGCGCCAGTACAGCCCTTAGTTTGGCTAGCTCGCTTTGGCTATAATCGTTGCTTGCTTTGTTATTGATAAAAACTTGGCCTGTAGTTGGGCTTAAATCCTGACAAAGAATTTTTAATAAAGTACTTTTACCTGCACCATTTGCGCCAATTATGGCCAACATTTGGCCACTTTTTACGCTGAAGCTAATGTTTTGTAGCAAGTGTTTTTTACCAATTTGGTACGATATATTTTTAACGTTTATCATTTTACTGGTAGTTTTTTTTGCGTTGGCTGTTAATAATGTAGATAAATACAGGTGTACCAATTAGGGCGGTTATAATACCGATAGGCAGTTCGGTGGGGGCTACAATGGTACGGGAAACTAAATCGGCTAGGGTTAAAACGGCTGCGCCCAAAATTGCCGATGCAGGCATAATTATTTTATTATCGGCACCGCAAGCCATACGTAAAATATGCGGAATAATTAACCCAATAAAGCCAATTATACCCGCCACCGCTACCGATGCCCCCACGGCCATAGTTGCCAGTACAATAATTATTTTTTTGGTAAAGCCTACATTTATACCCAAATGGCTTGCCTGCGCCTCGCCCAAGGCAATGGCATTTAAGGCTTTGGCAAAAAAAGGCAAAACAAAAACAGGTATAGCAATAAAAGGGAATAAACAGCCTAGCGTTTGCCAGCTTGCCCCGCCAAGGCTACCCAAGCTCCAAAAGGTAATGCTACGCAATTGCGCATCGGTGGCCATATAGGTAAGTAACCCTGTAAAGCTGCCCGCCAAAGCATTTATAGCAATACCTGCCAAAAGTAGGGTAGTAATTACGGTTTTACCATTTTGTATAGCCAATCTATACACCAAAAAAGTGCTTAAACAAGCTCCCGCAAAAGCGGCAATAGCTAAAGCGTAATAGCCCAATAAGCCTGTTAATTGTGCAAATAGTTTTACTTCTAACACTATCATCATTACGGCAAATAATGCCGCCCCCGATTGTATGCCTATTAAGCCTGGCTCGGCCAGTGGGTTTCTGAAAAGGCCTTGCATTGCCGCCCCCGATATGCCCAAACCTGCGCCAATGAGTACTCCCAAAAAAACTCGTGGTAAACGTAAAGCCAATAAAACGGCTTGCTGCTGTAGGGTAAAATTTATGATTTTACTAAGCCCTGTTTGGTAGGCTACCATACTTGATAAATTGGCAAAACTAATGCTTACCGCACCTATACAGCAGGATAAAATAATTACCAAAACCAATACGGCCAGTAAAATAAGAAGTGTTGTTTTTAATTTATTTTGCATTTAGTTTTTTTGCTAACTCGGCCACAGCCACACCTAGCCTTGGGCCAAAGCCACAAAGCAATTGCCCATCAATTACTATAAAGCGTTTGTTTTTGCCTGCATTGGTTTGGGCTATGCCTGGTACATTTTGCAAACCATTGATACCGCCTAGGCTTTCTAGCCCAGTATCAAACAGTAAAATAACATCGGGATTGGCCAGTACTAAACTTTCGGCGGTTAAGGGTTTAAAATCTTTAAATCCTGTAATGGCATTTTGCCCGCCCGCCAGTTGTACCATTTTTTGTACCTGTGTACCATTGCCTGCTACCATCATTGTGCCGGTGCCACGGGCGTAAATAAATAGGGTTTTGGGTTTTATGTTGGGCTTAATATTTTTTTTTGCTGCCTGTATATCCTTTACTATTTTGTTAATAATTGCCTGTGCTTTAGGTGTTTTTTTTAGGCTATCGGCCACAGCCAAAACCAAATTTTTTGTGCCTGCCAAAGAAAAATCTTGGTTAAATAAAAGCATTTTTATGCCTGCGGTTTTAATCTGTTGTGCAAGTTCGGGTTTAATATCTTTGGCTATACCTATAATAAGGTTGGGTTGTAAGGCCAAAATGCCCTCGGCCGATAGGTTTCGGTTATGCCCTACTTTGGGTAATTTATTTAAACTAGCGGGGTAAGTGCTGGTAATATCAACCCCTACTAAATTGGCTTGTAAACCTAGGCTTACTACAATTTCGCTTAGGGTACCGTTTAGCGATACTATTTTTAAGCCATTACCTGTTTGTGCCTTTACTAGCGTAGCCATACAAAGTATTACTAATAAAGGACTTAATATTTTTATTATTTTAGTTTTAAGTTTCATTGTTGTGTGATTTTATGCGGTTAATAACTTAATTTAACTTTGTGCTACCATCGGGCTGTAAAATATACCTAAATGTGTAATACCTTGATGGTGTGCGTGTTGAAGCATCTAAAAATGCAGCCGATGTTGGGTTGGGGTTGCCTTTGTAATAGCTTAACATTTCTAGTTTGGCATATTTATTTTCGGCTGTTTTTAGCACTATAATTTTACCAGGCACCATTAAAATTACGTGTTTTGGTGTCCCTGTTTCGCCGGTATAATTGTACCAACCTGCGGTGGCTGGTGCACCTGTGGCATCGGCTTTATAGCCATCGGTGGGTGCGGTGCTTAGGTTTTCGAAAATATTGCTTACCAGCTGTGCTTGTGTTGTGCCTGTGCCACTTGTGCCACTGTTTACAAATATGCTCGAGCGTCTAAATTTTATATCCCATTTGTTGGTTAAGGTATCGGCTCCTTTAACTTCTAAACCTGTGCTTAGGCTAAAATAAATGCCACCCGTACCAGTGGTTTTGCTACCATCTAAATCGGCAATGGTTTTAATTTCTAAAACGGTGGGTGCTGGGGTTGCGGCTTCTTCTTTTTTATCGCAAGCGGATAAAGAAACTAAAGTAATAGCTAAAAGAGCTAAAAAGGTGTTTTTTAAATTTTTCATTTTTTGTGATTTTTATTTAAGTGTATAATTATTTATTTTGAGATGCGATAGGATAAACCGAAGTATAGCAAGCGGCCAGGTAGGTTGGCTATAAAATCGGGGTTTTTAAAATCAAAAACATTATCGGCTGTAGCCTGCAAGCGTAATTTATTTTTAAAAATACTCTTTGATACCGATACGTTAAACAACATATAGCCTTTTACGTATTCGTTATCTTGGTCGATAATGGCATTTCCGTTGCTATCGCCCAAGCCATAACGGCCACGGTATATTGCTCTTATTGCCGTTGAAAAACCTTTTTTATCGTTATTGTAAACCACACGGGCATTGGCCATGTACTTGCTTCGGTTGGGTAAGCCACCATAATTTTTTCGTTTTACAGCCTCGGTAAGGTTGCTTATTGGGTTGCGGGTAAAAACCTCGCCATTGGCAATTTTATCTAAAACGGCTTGGTCGTAAGCTTGTAAATATTGTAGGCCACCACCCAGTTCAATGTTTTTAAGGGCTTGGTAAGTAAGGTCGGTTTCGGCACCTTGGGTATAAATGCGGTTAAGGTTAAAGTACGAAAAAACCGATTGTCCATTGTTTTTTATGGCAATAGGTGCCACCGAAATTAGGTTTTGTACATTGTTACGAAACACATTTGCGCTCCAATTTATTTTGGCAAAGGGTTGTGCTTTAAAGCCAAGGTTAAACGATGTAGAACTTTCGGCATTTAGGTTTTGTAGCGTTGCGGCATCAATTAAAATGGCTTGTATTTGCCCCTCTTGCTGAAATTGGGCTACCCTAGCCGCAGCTTCGTTATAACCAAAAACACTGTAACCCGCCACGGGGTTGGTAAAATTTAGGTATAGTTGCCTAAAATCGGGTGCTTTATACCCCCGCCCTACCGAGGCTAAAATTGTAAAACGCTTGCTAAAAATATAGTTGACCGCAATTTTGGGGCTAAATTGGGCTTGGTATTCGCTATGGACATCGTACCTTCCACCTACTAAAACATTCATTTTTTTGATTGGTTGCCAATCGGCTTGTAGGTAACCATAGCCAGCGGTAAAGGCTTTAATATTATCGTACCTTGTAGCTTCTACGCTTTCGTGTTGTAGGCCTGCGCCACCTGTAAGTTTAATTTTTGGGGTTAAGGTGTAATCGTTTTGCAGTTCGGCCCGGGTAAAGGTTTGGTTAAAAAAACTTTGGTCGTATTGGCTGGCATTATCTTCGTAAGTTAAAACCGATTTTGTTTTATAGCCCGACTGGTACAACCTTAAAGTGCTTAATAATTTAGGTGTAAACTGGTGGCTAAGGGTGGGTGCAATGTTATAATCGTTTACCGCACCTTGGCCAGCAATAAAGCGGTTATCTACCGTAAATCTATTGCTTTGGTTATCATCAAAATACCTTAAACTTAAATTAAGTTTTGTTTTTTGGTTTATTTGGTAAGTTGATTTCCCCGTAAGGGTATAATTAAAAAAGGGCGAAACAGTGGGTGTGCCTAGCTGTGGTTGTAAGCTATAACCTGTACTGCTATTGCGGTTTACAAAGCCCGATATGCTAAATTTTTGGTTTTTATAGCCCGCATCTAAGGCTAAATCGGTATTGTTATTTGTACCGTAACGGCTAGTAAAATTACTGGTAAAGCCATTTATAGGGTTTTTGGTAATGATATTTATAACGCCCGCCATAGCCTCGCTACCGTATAACGATGATGCTGGGCCTTTAATAATCTCAATTCTATCAATATTTGCGGTAGCCACTCTACTTAATTCGAGCGTACCCGATGTACGGCCAATTAGCGGTTCTCCATCAATTAAAATTAAGGTATAATCGGGGCTAAAGCCTTGTATTTGTATGCCTTGGCCGTGGTCGTTAATTATGGCTAGTCCTGTTTGCTCGGTCAAAATATCGTTTAAACGTACGATGCCTCGGTTTTTAATTTCGGTTTGGCTAATTTGTAAAAACGGTATAGGCAAATCTTTTACATTTTTGTTGGTACGTGTGGCGGTAACCACCACTTGGTTTAAAGTTTGCGTTGCCAAAGTATCTTTAAGTATAACAACTTGGGCTAGGCAAAAACATTGGGTACATACAAGCGAGCTTAACAAAAACAACTTCATTTTATTATTATTTAGACTAATTAAAAATAATAGTGCAAATTTGTAACATTCTTAACTAGGCAAGTAACGCCAAAAGGATTTTTACTAACGTTAAACGGATTTTATGTTTTTTAACCTTTGCCAAAAAGAGGGCAACACATTACAAGCCGAGTTTTTACCCGATTGGGCATGGAGCCATAAATTAGAAGAAAAAGCCCTAAATTTTAAGTTTGAGAGCGTAGTAATAACTAGCTTACAAATTTCCTTAGCGGGATTTTTGTTTATAGAAATAGTACTTAGCCCAGCTTTTCCAATAAAACTTAATTTTATTTTGCCTAATAATGTTTGTTTAATTGCCTGTATGGGCAAATATGTAAAAAAAGAAGCCTGTGGTTTTATACAATACCAAAACCAACAGCAAATAAGCATTGCTACACCGCTGTGTATAAATTTATTATGTTGTAAATTCCCTTACGGGGATGCTATTATTGCGCCACATATCGATAGCCCCAATGTAGAATTGATACAAAACGCATTTACAGATATTTTGCAATGCAAACAAACGGGGATAAGCAAAAGCCTATTTTTAAAAGCGAAATTTTACGAGGTATTAAGTATGATTGGAAATATGGCTACGGGCAACGAGCTGAGGGCTGAGGGCAACGAGCCTCGGGCTGAGGGCAACGGGCAGCGGGCTGAGGTTAGTGAATTAGAGAATAGTTTAAGTCCCGAAGATGTAGAGAAAATTAAACAAGCCAAGGCAATCATTGAAGCAACGCTACAAAACCCATGCAGTTTAATAGCACTGGCGCACAAGGTAGGCCTTAACGATTATAAGCTAAAAAAATACTTTAAAGAAATGTATAACAACACCGTTTTTGGTTACTTACACGAAATGCGGATGGAAAAAGCCTGTGTATTATTAACACAAAACAAAAAAATAAGTGAAGTAGCTTATACCGTTGGTTATAAAAATGCACAACATTTTACGGCTGCATTTAAAAAACGATTTGGGGTGGTACCAAGTGCATTTGGGAAATTAAAAAGCATTTAAAGTTAAAACCTAAAGTTTCGGAGGAAATATTTGTGCGAAAACGGAAATTAAATTTTAAAAATGTATCATTTTTTACCAAATCATAGGGCTTTTATAGCATTGGCTGAGTATAAAAGCAATAGGCTTTGCGTAAATCTTTTTGTGCTTTGGGGTAAAGCGTAAAATTGTTTTAACCGCTAAGTACGCAAAAGAAAAACGCAAAAAACACAAAGCCGCTTGTAAGTGCTAACAGCAAATAAATTTTAAAAAAAAGCACCTCTTTAATTTACCTACGAAACTTTAGTTAAAATTAAAAACTGTGAGCGGTTTAAAATGGGCAACTTAGTGCTTAAAACTTTTTGAATTTTAGCCTTCCTAGCTCGTTGAAAATATTTTTACCCTTGGCCTGAATCAAAAATAAAAAAAATATTTTTATCCTATTTGTATTTAATCTAAATAAATTATATTTGAAAAAAATTAAATGAAAACTCTTTTTAACAGCCCAGCAGGTTATATAAAAACAACTCCAAAATTTATTGTTTTGGCGGGTAATTTTTTAGGCGTTGATTTTGAGATGCGCTATACCGAGTTTTTTTTACTACACAAAAAGCTCAATAACTTTAACATACAAGCCATGCTGTATGATTTATCAGATAAGCCCGACGATAATAAAATATTGCTACAACAAGGTAAATGCAAAATTACATGTAGCCTGCATCAATTAATTACCCTAAAAGAATTATTTAACGGCGCAATGTATTATGTTCGCCTGCAAGATGTGTTGTATAAAAACAGTGTAAAATTTTCGGATATTTGTGAACAACAATTGCATAAAAACACTTACCTTGTATCGTTATAAAAAACAAGATTATGGAAACTTCAATTATCAGAAAAAACACTTCGCTAAGCGAAGAAATTATTGAGGTGCTTAACGAGCAAATTGCCGTTGAAGCACACTCTAGCGCAGCATATTTAGGCATGTCGGCTTGGTGCCACCTAAAAGGATACATACATGCAGGCGAATTTTTTAGGCACCAGTCCGAAGAAGAAACAGTACACAAAATGAAACTATTTGATTATATTTTGGATATGGGCGCACACGCATTAGCCCCCGAAGTACATCAAGTAGCAAATAATTTTGACGACCTAAGAGCCGTATTGGATACTTACTTAGATATGGAAATTGGCATTACCAACCGCTTTAATAAAATTGCCAAACAATGTTTCGAACTTGGCGATTTTCAAACCTTTAGTTTTGTACAATGGTTTTTAGACGAGCAAAAAGAAGAAGAAGATACCGCCCGCCGCACCATAGAAATATACGAACTTATTGGTATTGAGCTAGATGGATTATTCCAAATAGATAAAGCAATAGGCAAACTAATTCCGCAAGCGTAAAATTACTTAAAGGGAAACCACGTACAACGTAGTTTCCCTATTTTAAAAAATGGAAAACAAACCCGAAAGTGTTTCAGAAAAAAAAGACCACGTTTTAGCCCACTCTAAGCTAAAATTTGAATGTGTTTTTAAATCTTGCTGCAAAAAATACAAAAAAGGCAAACGCTGTGGCAACTGTCCGAAGAGATAGGGCTTCGGGCTTCGGGCTTCAGGCTTCAGGCGGTGGACTTGGGGGCGGTGGGCTAAATCATCCCACCCAAAACAAAAACATTTAAAATTTTGTAATAGCCTATAATTTTACCATTTTGGCTAAATATGGATTTATATACCCACACCTGCTTACAATGTAGCAAAGTAATTACCAATAGGTATAGCACATCGTTTAGTGCTGGTATTAAGGCTTTTGGTAAAGATTTAAGGTTACCTATTTACGCCATTTACGCCTATGTACGCTTTGCCGACGAAATTGTAGATACGTTTCATAATCAAAATAAAGCCCAACTTATTGCACAATTTAAAACTGATACCTACGCCAGTATTTCGAGCAAAATAAGTTTAAACCCTGTTTTACACAGCTTTCAAACCATAGTAAACCAATACCAAATACCTCATAATTTAATTGATGCTTTTTTAAAATCGATGGAAATGGATTTGGATAAAACAGCCTATAATAAAAATGGTTACGAAGAATATATTTACGGCTCGGCCGAGGTAATTGGCTTAATGTGTTTAAAAATATTTTGCAATGGCGATGATAATCAATACCAAAACCTATTACCACAGGCAAAAAAACTGGGTGCAGCGTTCCAAAAAATTAATTTTTTGCGAGATATTAAATCCGATTTCGACGACCGTGGGCGTACCTATTTTCCAGGTGTAAATTTTACTAATTTTAGCAATAGCGATAAAAAAACAATAGAAAACGATATTCAGCAAGATTTTGACAATGCCCTTGCGGGGATAAAAAAACTGCCCAGAAGCAGTAAAAAAGGCGTTTATATAGCCTACATGTATTATATAGCCTTGTTTAAAAAAGTAAAAAAACTTAATGCGATAACGGTTGCACAAAAACGAATACGCATAAACAATACACACAAAATAATTTTAATGCTGTGGGCAAGCCTAAAAATTAAGCTAAACTATTTGTAGTAAAATAGCGTTTAAAATCTAAAAAAATGTTTATGAAATTTATCTTATTATTAACCATTGCATTATTGTTTGGCAAAATAACAATGGCCTACGATATTGATAAAATACGCTTAGATTATATTTCCGCCGTAAATAGTAGCAAAAAAGCCGATGTTTTTTATAAAGAATTAAAAGCCATTGCCCAGCCCGATGCCCTCATACTGGCATATTTAGGCTCGGCCGAAGCCTTGCGGGCCAAACACGCCTTTAATCCCATAAATAAATTATCGTACCTAAAACAAGGCAGCAAAACATTGGCAACAGCCGTAAATACTGCACCAAATAATATTGAAGTACGCTTTTTACGGTTTTCGTTAGAACATTATGTGCCTTCGTTTTTAGGTTATAATAAAAATTTAGAAGCCGATAGAACCAAAATTATTGAACTTTTGCAGCACAAAAACAAAGGCGAAACCAATACCACAAACCATCAAATCACCAAAAACATCATCACCTTTTTGCTCGAAACCAAGCGTTGTAGCCCCAGCGAAACCATCGTACTAAAAAAATTATTGGTATAAAATATGGATACACACTATACCTATTTACTGCTCAATTTTTTTACCGTACTTTTCCCTTTGCTGTTATCGTTCGATAAAAAAGTAGCATTTTATAAAGATTGGAAATACATTTTTCCGAGCTTATTTATAACAGGTATTTTGTATTTGGCTTGGGATTATATTTTTACCATACACAACGTGTGGAGTTTTAACCCCAACTACATTATTGGTATTTATTTTTAC
>JAAFJW010000068.1 GCA_013298995.1 Sphingobacteriales bacterium
ATATTCATCGGCCAAAGCCAACAAAAAATTATTTTCTTCTACATTTTGTTCCACCTGTACGGCAACCGAGCCATCGATACCGTTTGCCTGTAAAATTTTTTCAAATTCTTTTGGCAAAAACGATTGCTGTATGGCTTGCATGGTACCATCAATCCAGTTGTGTTTTAAGGCATCGTAATTCCAAAAATGGTTGTGGGCATCTATCTTCATAGCTTATTGAGAAATTGGTTTAAGCGGCTGGCCCATATAGCCCGCATCAATTATGGATATAAAACCTAGCAAAGCTCCCCAGCTGTAAAAATTATCTGATTTATCGAGTTTTTCGCTCGCATTGCGCCCTAGGCCACTTATGCCATTATAGTTTTCGAACACATAACCGCCTGTTCGTTTATAATTATCGAGCAATAGTTTACTAGATTTTTTTACCAATTCATTTTTATACTCGGGAAAATTGTATTGCCTTAATCCCAAATAAACCAGCATATTTAAAGGTGCCCACACCCGCCCTCGCCAGTAATTTTGTTCTTTAAACGATGGGTGATTTTTTGGGCTGGCGGGTATTATAAACTCGCCACCATACTCTAGCGGGTTTTGTAAATGGTTTTTTACCATGGCACTGGCCTGCTGTGCGGTGGGTGCTTTTACCAATAATGGGTAAAAGGTGGTGGGAGCTGTAAGGCTACTAAATGCTTTTTTATCGGTGCGGTAGTTAAGGTATTGTTGCGATTTTGCATCCCACAATTTGCTTAAAGCGGTTTTATATACTTGTGCCCTATCGCTAAGTTCTTTGGCTGTTTCGGTTTCGCCTAGTATAAGGGCAATATCGGCCAGCGATTCGCAATCCATTACGTATAAGGATTGTAAGCCTACATCGGCCAGTTCCATTTGGTGGGTTTTGTAATTAAAGGGTACGCCATCGTACATGGGGGCATTATCTAAGCCCGATTCGTAAGCTGCCGCTTGCCAAGTATTGGCGGCGGCATCGCCTTTGGCATTGGAACCCCAGCAAAGCCAGTTTTCTTTGGTATTGCGGTAGCTTGCAAACCAGCGATTATTGGACAGCAAATCTTTAAACACATATTGTAGAAACCATTTTTCGGGATATTTACGGTAAATTTCGCGTACAATGGTGCTGCCTACGGGTGGCTGCGAGCGGTCGCCCGATGCTTTATCGCCACCTGCGGTATAATTGGGTATGCAGCCATCGGGCGTTAGGCTTTTGCTAATGGCAATGGCATTGGAGTAAGCCAACTCTTTGTTAAACAAGGCCGACATATATGCCCCAAAAAAAGTATCCCAATTAAACAATACAAAAGGGCCACCAAATGCCTCGTTCCAGTAGCGGCTAACGGGGGTAATTACCCGCTGGTTCAGCGGGTCGTAAATGGTGTTCCAGCCGATGGCGTTTTGAATAATATTTACCGTTTCAGCTTGCTTATTATAGGCCAATAGGGCGGTATCGTAGGCTTGTTTTTTTGCTTTAATAATGCTTATAATTTGCTCTAAGGTTTTCCCTGTACCCGAAAAAATGCCTAATTGGCGATTAAATGGATACGATAGGTAGGGTGCATTTAAGGGTAAATAAGTATTATCGGGCTGGGCTGTTGCGCTTATTTGTAGTGTAGTGCTGGGCAGGGTGGCTATAATTTTATCGCCAGCATGTTGTATTACACCGCTCTCATTCCATAACATACCCGTTTCTATAATTAAATTGGGGGCTGGCGATGTAGTTGTAATGGGAGTAGCTAGCAGTACCAAATCGTTACCTGTGGTGGCACTTTGTACTTGTATTTTATTGCCATCCCATTCTAATATCATATCGGTATAACTACCATCGGGGCTATAAGCAATGGGGTAAACGGTTTCGGGGCGAGGTACTTTGGTAGATGGATAAGCATCGCCCATGTAGCCGTAAGCACCTGGGTGGTTGCTTTTTAAACTCAGTTTTACCGAAAACGATCCCGGCATAAATACATGGCTTAATACACTGCTATGGTTATAAGTGTGCCAGCCGTTTGTAAGTTTTTGTTGTATGGCCACATATTCTTTAGGCAGGGATTGGGCATATACAAGCATCCCCGTAAGGGAAAAAGTAATGCCTAAACCCAAAGTTTTTAGGTTATTTTTTACTGAACAGATACGTCTCATATTTTGGGTTTTTAAAAATCCTATCTCCAATTGTTTGATTAGTTTAATGTAAATAATTTACTATTAACCGTATTATTTTTGCTACGTTTTATTGTGGAAATACACAATTATACGAGCTTTTTCTGCATCCAGTTTTGTGTACTTTGCGCTTTTGCTTGGCGTTCTTTGCGGCTAATAGTTTTTACCGCAAAGAGTGCAAAGTTTTACGCAAAGTGCGCTAAGTTTATCGCTTTTATACATAGCTAAAATTAAAAATTTTTACTTTTTATATGCTTCGCAAACTTGGCTCGAAGTACCTAAACCATCGATACCTAATTCTATAATATCGCCTGGTTTTACATAAAACGGAGGCTTAAAACCGAAACCTACACCTGCTGGTGTACCTGTAGAGATTACATCGCCTGGTAAAAGCGTCATAAACTGGCTAAGGTAACTTACTACGGTGGGTATGTTAAATATAAAATCGCTAGTGTTACTGTCTTGCAACATTTTACCATTTAGTTTAAGCCACAAACGTAGGTTGTGTACATCGGTAATTTCGTCTTTTGTTGCCATAAATGGCCCCATTGGAGCAAAAGTATCGCAACCTTTACCTTTAGCCCATTGACCGCCACGTTCTATTTGGAAAGCCCTTTCCGATACATCGTTATGCAGGCAATATCCAGCTACATAATCCATTGCATCTTCAACTTCAACATAACTGGTTTTTTTGCCAATAACTACGGCAAGTTCTACTTCCCAATCTGTTTTTTCGGAGTTTTTAGGGATAATAATTTTATCGTTAGGTCCACTTAAAGCCGTGGTTGCTTTAAAGAAAATTACAGGTTCTTTTGGCGGTTCGGCACCTGTTTCTAAAGCGTGTAAAGCATAGTTTAAGCCTATACAAACAATTTTGGAGGGGCGGGCAAATGGTGAGCCTAAACGCTCATTTTTATCAATCAAAGGTAGTTCGGCAAATTTTGTATCTACAATTGTTTGTAGTTTTTCTAAGCCGTTGTTTTCAAAAAAAGTTTCGTTATAATCGCTAATATAATCGGCAACGCTGTACCAATTATCGTTAATAATTACACCTGGTTTTTCTTGTCCTATTTGTCCAAATCGTATTAATTTCATTTTGTATATATTTTTTTATGGGATATTTTAATTGTTGAGTTTTACAAAGCCGCCATCAATAAGGTAATCGTTACCAGTAATAAAGCCCGCCTCGTCCGAGCATATATAAAGTGCCAAAGCGGCTACTTCTTCGGGTTGCCCCATACGGCCAATGGGTTGGGATTTTGATAGTTTATCAAAAATTTCTTTTTCTTGCCCTGGGTAATTTTTTTGAATAAATCCATCCACGAAAGGGGTGTGTACCCTAGCTGGCGATATGGCGTTGCAACGGATATTGTGGTGTAAATAATCGCGGGCAACGGATTGCGACATGGCCAAAACTGCGCCTTTACTCATAGAGTAAGCAAACCTATCTTGTATGCCCACCCATGATGCTATGGAGGCCATATTTAAAATTACGCCTCCGCCTTGCGGTTTCATAATGCCAATAGCTGCTTGTAGGCAGTTGTAAGCACCTTTAATATTTACGTTATAAATACGGTCCATATCGTCGGTTTTGGTGTTTTCTACATTACCAATGTGGGGAATACCTGCGTTGTTTACCAGGATATTTAGGGTTTTAAAACCTGCAAATACTTGTTGTACTTGTGCTTGGTTACTTACATCGCAACCGTGGGCAAAGGCTTGGCCACCTGCGTTTACAATTTCATTAACTGTATCTTGTGCAGCATGAACGTTTAGTTCTAAAATATGAACTGTGGCACCATGCTTGGCAAAACATAGGGAAATGGCTTTGCCAATTCCGCTACCGCCGCCCGTAATAAGGGCAATTTTATTTTTTAACGAAAACATATATTTTTATAAAGAAATTCCTCTTTTCCAAGGGATAAAGTCATCTTGATCTAACGCATTTGCTTTTGGTTTTTCTAAACCTGATGCCACTTTTACTACATATTCTAAAATACGTTCGCCTACTTGCTCAATAGTTTCGCTACCTTCTATAATAGTTCCGCAGTTAAAATCAATAATATCGGGCATTTTATTGTACAAAACTGTACCTGTTGATAGCTTAATAACAGGGCAAATTGGGTTACCTGTTGGCGTACCTAAACCAGTAGTAAACAGCACAATATTGGCCCCCGAGCCTACCATTGCGGTAGTACACTCTACATCGCTACCGGGTGTACATAAAAGCGTTAAACCTGGGGTGTTTACCTTTTCGGGATAATCTAATACCGATGTTACGGGCGATGTGCCACCTTTTTTTGCTGCTCCAGCCGATTTTATGGCATCGGTTATTAAACCATCTTTGATATTACCTGGCGATGGGTTGGCGTAAAAACCCGAACCTAAGGCTTCGGCTTTGGCGTTATACGATTTCATTAAATCAATAAAACGGTTGGCGTTATCTTCATCAACACATCTATCAGCAAGTTCTTGTTCTACGCCACAAAGTTCGGGAAACTCGGCTAAAATTACCGAACCGCCTTGGGCTACCAACAAATCAGAAGTGTAACCAATGGCTGGGTTGGCCGATATGCCCGAGAAACCATCGGAGCCACCACACTCTAAACCAATACAAAGTTTTGATAATGGTGCTGGCTGGCGTTCTAATTTATTGGCCTCTATTAATCCTGCAAAAGTGCGTTTTAAGGCATTGTTCATTAAGGTTTCTTCGGTACCTTCTTTTTGCTGCTCTAAAATAATTAGGGTTTTGCTAAAGTTAGGGTCGCGTTTGGCAATTTCTTCTTCTAAAATACTGGCTTGTGCGTTTTGGCAACCTAGGCTTAAAACCGTTGCACCCGCTACATTGGGGTGGGTAATGTAACCTGCTAATAAACCGCAAAGGCCTCGGGCATCAGCCCGGGTGCCGCCACAACCTAAATCGTGGGTTAAAAATTTTACGCCATCTACGTTGTGGAATAGGCGGCTTTGCTGGGTAAATTCGGGGGTTATGGTTTGTATATCGGCGTTTAAAATTTCTTCGATATTTTTACCTGTGGCATATAAATCTATTAATGATTGTGTTTTGTTTTGATAGGTTGCTGCTTTGCCGTAACCCAGTTTATCTACCAAGGCTTGTTTTAAAACATCAACATTGCGGTTTTCGCAAAACACTAAAGGAATTACTAGCCAGTAATTTGCTGTACCTACGCTGCCATCGCTACGGTGATAACCGTTAAAAGTTATGTTTTCCCATTTGCTAACATCGGGCGTATGCCATTTGGTATTGCGTTGGCCAAGGCTAAAATCGGCACTGGCGTGTGCCAAGTTGGCTACCGAGATTAAACCACCTTTTACAATTGGTTGCGTAATTTTACCTACCAAAACCCCGTACATATACACTTTTTGGCCAACTTCCATTGCCGCCATTGTAAATTTATGTTTTGCCTTAATAGTTTCGGCAATAGTAATTTGGGCGTTATTGTGTGTAACCACAGTGCCTGCGGATAAATCTTGCAGGGCTACCAAAACGTTATCGGTAGGGTTTATTTGTAAAAATAGGTGGTTTGTGTTTTGATTCATCGTATGTTTAATATCTGTTATTACTAATATGTTGCTATTTTTTGGGGCTTATACCTCAAATATTTTTTTCATCAAAAGCCATTTTTCGCCTGGTTTTGCTTGTGGTAGGGCGGCTTGGTATTTCCACATTAGGTTTTCCCATTCTTGTACTTTGGGGTTTTGGGCATCGGCTTTGCCTTTTGCTTCAAATGTAAACCAATCTTCGGCTTCAATAATCATAAACATACGGGTATGTAAACGGTAAATTTGCATGGTAATTATGCCACTGTCTTTAATGCTTTTTTCTATTTCGGGCCAAATTTTTTCGTGGTATTTTTCGTATTCGGCTATTAAAACAGCATCGTCAACTAAATCGAGTGTAAGGCAAGTTCTTTGCATAAAATATATAAGAAATTATTTTTTTTGTTTAAGGTGGGCAATTTTACGATTAATAAATTTTATTTTTATCATTAGGTTTAAAAGATTTTTATAAATTTTAATTTCAAGGCAAATAAAAGACCATCAAGCAAATACAACAGCTGTATTATAACTTGTAGTGTGTGAGATTTTTGTTTTACTGCTACTGCATTTTTTTGATAAAATTAGATAAACTGCAATGGAATAGTTTAAAGGGATTGGCAAAAAATTAAACTATATTGGCATGCGAACTGGTGTGTGTTTTTGTTTCTTTGCTTGGTTATGCTTGCTGTAGAATAGCTAAAAAACTGTTTCGGAAGAAGTGATTTTTTGTTTACCAATAAGGGAATAGGTGTTTTTTAAATGCGTAGCCGTTAAGTTTCAAAATCTTTATATTTTTCACGAAACCTTTTGGATAATTTTTTGTGTGTTAGCGGAATCTACATTCGAACTGGGCGAATGTAATATATTGCTAATTAAGCACTGACCTGCTTTACTGTTATATACGCAACCCTAGTAGCGAAAGTATTCGCATTTGGGCAAACAAAATACAAACAAAAACTATATCAACGAATAAGATTGTGAAGGCGGAAATAGTAAATCTAAAGCGTTCGGTTTTATTTTAAAAATCGGCCCTTTCTCGACAACGCTTCCAGTTGACTTACGCTTTATCAAATGGTCAAGTGTAATAATCCCTTGTTCAAGCAAAATATCAAATTGTGATACAATTGGCTTCTTAGTATGTTCAACTTTTTTGTACTGAAAATATTCTTTACCATCAATGGTTTTTGAATCAGCGGCAATCCAAAATGTTTCGTTATGTTTTTCAAGTAGTCTTTTATGCAAAGTGTCCAGACCCCAAACAATAAAATCACCAATATTATTTTTGTCTGAATTTTCTAAAAGTTGATTTACTTTGCTATCCATTTTTAACATTAAACCTTGTGAATTTCTAACAAGTGAAGAAACGGTACAATACAATTTGAAATCTTCGCCACGGTTATAACCAAAATTGTTTAAAATTTCAGCTGAACTTTTAAACTTACTCAAATTCCAATCTGGTACTTGTGCAAATAAATTCTTTCGGTTACCACGCTTATCACGATATGATTTTAATTCAATACCTTTATAGTCAGGTTTCCTAGACGAATTAATATCAATTCCTAAAAGTGTTTCAAGAGTTCTGCCAATTGCCGTATCAGCGTTTAATATAGCAGGAACAAGACCTTGTGCGGCAATTTTATTTAGCAACAATAACAGTTCATCAGCAACTTCATTTGAAATTTGCCGTATCTCATTCACAAGTTCTTTTATCGGATTAGTAACATTTGTATTCAACAATGTTTCCAAATCAAGTTGCGTAATATTCAAAACATACAACACACTTTGAAACTCAATTATTCCTAAAATATCATTTGCGTTTGCGTAACTGCCAAGACCTTTAAACCAAATTCGTGGGTCGCCTTTCTTTGTATTTGGGCGGTACAATGAGGCAACAGAATTTACAATTGCATCAGTTCCAAGCAAAACAGAATTGACCAAAACTTTACTTTCTTGACCTTGCTTTTGTATTTCAAAATCGTGGATATTCTTAGATTTCAAAAACAAACGAACTGAACCTGTCGCATCCATTATTGATTTCACTAAACCAGTTTCCGTTGGCTCAATTAAAGTGAGTTCCACCGAATTTTCCGTAAGTAATTTTATCCTATTTATTTCAAGGGTTGTAAATTGTCGCATCAAATTCTACTTAATATTTTTTAAAATTTCTAAAGCGACAGCCCGAGCCATCAACGGTGGAACTGCATTGCCAACTAAAGTAAATTGTGGCACTTCAAATTTACGTTTGTTCCCGCCAGTTGAACGCTTACCTTGAAACACAAATGAATCATCAAACGACTGCAATCTTGCCATTTCTCGAACAGTTAAAGCCCGAGGATTCGAATAGTGAATGTAATCGTCAGCAATTGTCATTATCGTTGAACTTTGAGATTCTGGCTTCAAAACATTATAGTTACGTTTTTCTGAATCTAACCCAATTGATTTTAATTCTTTTTTTGCAGCCTCATAATCACCAGCATTTAAAATAACATCAAGACGCTTTACAACATCATCATTTTGTTTGCTTGTTTTATGGTTGTGCAATGGTGCTACAATGTGGGTTAAAGTGTTTTCAAGTTCTTCAAAATTGCGAACATAAAAAGGGTTTTTAGCATTTACAAACCGTCCATTTAGACGACCCTTTTTTGACCATTCAGCATAAGTCAATCCTTTCTTTTCGTCAGGCTTGCCAGCAACATCACGTTTCTTTAAAAGCGACAGCATTTTTTCAGTCGATCCGTTATATTTTACTTTCAAATCAACTTTTTGATAATCAAATCTTTCATCATCATTGCCCACGAAATCTAAATCATACAACGCTTCAAACACAGTTACTTTTTCTTTTCCGCTTACCGTTGCAGGAACATCAGTAATTAATTTTTGGTCTTTTCGGCAACCAATAAACAAAACCCTTTCACGGTTTTGAGGAACACCATAATTTGAAGCTAAGGCAACAAAAGGTTGCTCAATATTGTACAAACGAATATGTGATAAAATTTCTTGAAACTCTTTTTCCATTTTCGCTTTTGCTACAAACTCATTCAGACCGTTCATACATTCATCAAACGAGTATGCAAAAATTTCAAGTGCTGAAATGATTTGTTTTATCTCTTTTTCAAAAGTTGTATTTGGTTTCAAAGCGTTGAAAGCATTGTGTATTTTTTCTACAATCGTTTCAGCTTCGATAGCAGTTAGGAAATTATCAAAATCATCAGCAAAAAAATCATTGTCCAAATCAGAAAATGATTTTTCGTTTATCACTTTCTTTCTTATGTACGCTAATTCTCTACTTCGTTTCAGCAAATTAAATCCGTGGCGAATGGTGCTGATATTTTTATCTGTTTTACTTGTTTTGTAATCAACAATTTTGGGCGTAAGCAACCTAAATTTATTTTCGACATTTTGGATGTAGCTATCTTTCAGTTGCTCATATTCTTTATCGGTAGCTTTTTCAAAAGCTAAACGTAAATTGTAACAATCCAAAACAAATGGCTGTTCTGTTTCAATCTTTCGTAATTGAGCAATGAAAAAAGTAAGTTGATGAAATTCTTTTAAATCAATAATTGAACGAATTTCTTGCAAAATCATTTCTTTGATTTTACCTTCTTCTTTTGTGAGTATCCCTTTTACGTTTTCCATCACAAAATATTTAGGTCGCAACTGCCTAATTACTTTGAGATAGTGCGCAAACAAATCATCTTTTTTATCAAATTTTTTCCGCTTGCCGGCTAAGCTAAAACTTTGACAAGGTGGTCCGCCACAAACAATATCAATTTCTTTGCCTTTTAGTTTTTTAAGGAAATTATCCAAAAAGTCAGGTTCAGTTATATCCTGTTTTAAAAACGCTGCGTCAAGACCGAGTTGGTAATTATATCTAGCAAGGTGCGTTAATTCACAGTTTTCGTTTATATCACTTGCTAGCCTAAAATCGTAAAATTTATTGCCGTGTTCGGCTTGCAAAAAACCTTCGCTGAAACCGCCAGCACCTGCAAACAAATCGACAAAAGTTACTTTTTGCATTGTTTCATATTCGGCAGGGGCTTCACAGATAATGTTTACATCAGTATTAACTTTTCTGCTGTACACAAGTGACAATATTTTATCCTTGACCTTTTTATCAGTAAAGTGCGAGTGCGGTGTAGTTTCAAAATGTTTCTCAACTTCTTGTTTTAAAAAGTTCAAAAACTTATTTATAGACTTGTGGCAATACTCTGTTTCCTTAACAAGTTGATTGGTATTATCCCAATCCTTTTTAAGTATCTTTTCGCCAGTTGACGCCTTTATTTGAACATTTTTTTGGCGTATTACAAGGTGTATTGGATACTTCTTGCTTTTATCTGCCTTATCTAAGTAAAATTTTACATTAACCATAATTGCGGACATTTTAACGGATACGGACAAACTTACGGACACTTTTCGTATTTGCAATTATTTGACCATATATTTTTCTCAACATGCACACCTAATGCGCACAATGTTACATTTACTTATATACGCTTCTCAAAAATAAAATTTTTTACTCGGGCAATTACATTGCTGGCTATCAACTAAAACTTTATATTTGCCACCAATGCCACAAAAAATTACTCCTTACCGCAATAATAGCGTTTCTAAAACCGAGCAGGTAGCCACTATGTTTAACAACATATCGGCTACTTATGATTTTTTAAATCATTTTTTATCCTTAGGTATTGATATTATTTGGCGTAAAAAAGCCATCAAGCAGTTATTAAACGATAAACCAAAATACATTTTGGATATAGCCACAGGCACTGGCGATTTTGCCTTCGAGGCATTAAAAATACTAAAGCCCGAAAAAATTATAGGTATCGATATTTCGGCGGGGATGCTGGCTGTGGCCGATAAAAAAATTATCGAACGGCATAAATCCGCTGTTTTTGAAGTACAACTTGGCAACTCCGAAACCCTCGCATTTGCCAATAATACCTTTGATGCCGCTACGGTAGCTTACGGTGTGCGCAATTTTGATAATTTATTAAAAGGCCTTGCTGATATTAACAGGGTATTAAAAACGGGGGGTAAACTGGTGGTTTTAGAATTTAGCAAACCTAAATTTTTTCCAATAAAACAGCTATATACATTTTATTTTAAACACATTACACCAAGCATAGGTAAACTTTTTTCGAAAGATAAAGCTGCTTATACCTACTTGCCCGCATCGGTAGAGGCTTTCCCCGATGGCGATAATTTTTTATTAATTATGCAAAATGCTGGTTTTAATAATACCAAATGCACACCTTTAGCGTTTGGCATTTGTTCTATATACACAGGCATTAAATGATTAGATTAAAAATTTTATTTACACTTATTTTCTTTTCGCTAGTTGTTAGCACCTTTGCACAAGGCAATTTTGGTGGCGGCGTTGACGATGAAGATATACACTTTGGGTTCACGTTTCAGTACATCTCATCCGAATACAAAATAGTGCGTAAAAATAACTGGCAAGATGCGTTTTTAGACCCCGAAAACGGATTTAAGAGCAATACAGGCGAAGTGAAAAGTATCCGTTCTATACCCAACCCGGGGTTTGGTATAGGCTTTGTAGCCAATGTTTTAATTAACAAAAACCTAGATTTTAGATTTACCCCTACCCTAGCATTTACCGATAGAATTATTGATTACGAATTTAAAAATACCAAAACTTTTGACCAACCAGGCTTGGTATCGCCTGATGGCTTTACCCGCCGTACGGTTTCGGCAGTAATGATGGATTTTCCAGTAGGTATTAAACTAAAATCCGAGCGGCGGAACAATTTTAGGGCTTACATTTTAGGTGGGATAAAATATGGCATCAATATTGCCTCTAAAAAGAAAGAAGATGACGAGGTATTAGATGCCGAGTTTAAGTTTTTAAAAAACAATAAAAATATCCTCTCGTACGAGGCTGGTATTGGTTTCGATTTATATTTCGAGTTTTTTAAACTATCGCCCGAAATAAAATTTAGCCACTCGATAAACAGCATTTTACGAAGCAACGACACGCCTTATTCAACACCTATCGACAAACTATTTCTACGGAATTTTCAATTTAGCTTATATTTTGAATAATTTATCCCAATAATCAACACCCAAAAACGCATGCCAAAAATAGTTTTATATTACAATTGATAATTTATTAAATGATTGTGATTTAAACCAAGAGTTATATGCAGACAGTGCTTATACTGGAGAAACCCAAGCAGCAATAATTACAAAACATAAAATAATAAACAAAGGGTATAAAAAGGGTTACAAAAACAAACCGCTAACCGAAGAGTTTAGCCTCAATCGGATGAATAAATTTTGTGTTATAGTGCAAAATGGGTTATCCTACCTACCAGCAAGATAACCCATTTTGCACTAAGCTTATTTTTTACCCCAACAAACTCGCTGCTTGGGTATCCAAAAACCAATACACTTGGCCATTGCTAGGCTCTATTAATTGCGCTGGATAGTTATCAATATCTTTGGCTCCTTGTATAACTGCTTTTACGGCATCGGCCTTAGCCAAACCAAAGGTTAAAAAAGCGATATTTTTGGCTTTGTTTATTAGCGGTGCGGTTAACGTAATGCGGTAAACTTGTTGGGTGGCTACATATACTTCTTTCACCAACTCTTCATCTATCCATAAAACCGAAGTGTGCGGAAACAACGATGCTGTATGGGCATCGTTACCTAAGCCTAATAAAATTAAATCGAAAACGGGCTCTTCTTCAAAAAATATAGAAATACATTTGGCATATTCTAAGGCTGCCGATGCTGGGTCAACCTCGGTATCTACCGCAAAAATATTTTCTTCGGGAATGTTTAGCGCATCTAAAAAAGCGGTTTTGGCCATTAAAAAATTGCTATCGGGGCTATCGGCAGGTACGTAACGCTCATCACCAAAAAAGAAATAAACATTGCTCCAATCGGTAGCGGTTTTATACTCGGCGGCAAGCAGCTCGAACATTTTTTTAGGCGAGCTTCCGCCCGAAAGGGCAACCGTAAACCGCCCATTTTGGGCAATGGCTTGGTTGGCTATTTGCACAAATAAATCGGCGTTAAGCCTAATTAATTCGTCGATATTATCTTTAATTATTAGTTCCATTATGCTTTTGATTTTTTAGAAACGGGTAAACTGTACCAGTGGTAGCCATCTTTGGCAATTAGGGCTTCGGCAAGCTCGGGCCCCCAGCTATCGGCCGAGTAATTGGGGAAGTTTAAGCTTGTTTTTTTCTCCCAAAACTCTATAACTGGCATTAATAATTCCCAAGCTACTTCTACTTGGTCGGCCCGCATAAACAGGGTTTGGTCGCCTTGCAGCACATCTAGCAAAAGTGTTTCGTAAGCCTCGGGCCCTTCGTGTGTGTAAGTACCTTGATAATCAAAAACCATATCCACAGGGTTTAGTACCATATTTACACCAGGGCGTTTGGCTTGCACTTGCAGGCGGATGCTCATTTCGGGCTGTATGCTTATAATTAGGCGATTTTGTTGCCATACTTCGGCGGCATCATCTGGGAAAATTTTGTGTGGTACATCTTTAAATTGTATGCTAATGATAGATGATTGCTGGTGCATGCGCTTGCCTGTGCGTACATAAAAAGGTACATTTTGCCAGCGCCAATTGTCCACAAAAAATTTAAGTGCCGCAAATGTTTCGGTGTTAGATTGTGGGTTAACACCTTTTTCTTCGCGGTAGCCGTTTACCTCTTCGCCCTCTACCCAGCCGCTGCTGTATTGGCCACGCACTACATTTTGGTTAAGTTCTTGTGCGCCAAATGGTCTAACGGCTTTTAATACATCTACACGGCGGTTACGCACCTCATCGGCACCAAAGTTTACAGGTGGTTCCATGGCTACCAAGCAAACCAATTGTAACAAATGGTTTTGCACCATA
>JAAFJW010000069.1 GCA_013298995.1 Sphingobacteriales bacterium
ATATTTTGCCAATCCTGTATAGGAATAACTACCGCCATTTTGTTCCCTAAATTATCAGATAAATATTGAATAGCCATTTTTAAAAGATTTGTAATTTTTAAACGCTTAAAACATATATAAATACAGAGGTTTGTTTATAATTAACCATAACTGTCCGAACAATTTTAGATTTTTTTCAAGGAAGTGCCTTATGGAGCTTTAAAGGGGTTTTTCAATCCAAAAACCTCCAAAAACAGGTCAAAATTAATTTAAGAAAACAGTAATTTTTGTATAGATTTATGTGGTATAAGGACGGGTTTTGGCTCTCTGGCTTTTTTCACAACGTCTTTTATTTCGTTTACCACATAGTCCAAGCCATTATAATGCATTAAGCATATCCTAATTAGGGTGGCAAAGTGCCCAAACCGATGTTTTACCTTGCTTATCGCTCTACGGATGAGTTCTAATAGAAAGTAGGCTATTAATCCAACGAATAATTGCGATTTGCAGGCATTTGGATTTGTGCCTACAAAGGTTTTTATCTGCAAATTCTGTTTAATCAGTTTAAAAAAGGTTTCAATTTTCCATCTACGTTTGTAAAGTTCGGCTATCGTATCTGCACTCCAATCAAGCTGGTTGGTTATGATGACAACGGTACGGTCATCTTCGGCAATATAAACCGTTATTCTGCGTAAATCTACCTCTTTTAGTCCTGCTTTTTCTGCCGTGGTGCTATTAAGACGGATGATTTCGTCTTTGATAATCGTAGCCGAATTTTTATCTGTTAATTCCCTTTCGCTTATGGATGTGTATTTGGTATTGTCTTTTATACGGGTAACAAATATGTTGTTATCGGCTATTCTTTGCATAAAAAGCTTGAAATCAAAATAACCTCTATCATCCACTACTATTGTACCTGCTTCGTACCTGAAATTATCTGCCCCTCGGCGGTCGCTTACGCCAGCTTCGGTTATACAAACCATCTCTGGGAGCATTGTAGCCTCATCTAGGCTCACGTGTGCTTTGATGCCTCCTTTAGCTGTCCGAAATTTTGCCCAGTTAAATAGGTTTAAACACACGCTCATTGTGGTGGCATCTATGAGTTTGATATTACGGTTTCCTATCTCAGTAATGGCTTTATATTCGGGTGTTTGGATATATAAATCTTTGTAATATTTAAGCAATTCTTGGTATAAGCGCTCAAAAACGCGATAATCTCGCTTTCCGTTGCCATCACTCATGGTAGACTTTGCGGGGCTTTGTTGCAGGTCTAGATCTTTAATCGTTTCGGGGGTTAAACCTAGGCCCATCGTTATCTCTCGTAGGGATAAGCATTTGTTTAACTGTCCGAACAATAGCGCAACTAACTGGTCGTAAGTTTTATAAGATGAACAATGTTTGTCTGACTTGTAAATATCAACGCATTTTATCAGCAGGTACTTGGGGATAAGTTTAATGATTTGACCAAACAAGGGATGCTCTGATTTTTTACTCGCTCTTTTTATTGCTTTTTGTATCGCTTTCTTTTGTAATTTTACCATCGGGGCTTGTGCTTTTTTATTTTAAAGTTTTGCAACTCAAAATTAGGAATTTACAAGCCCTTTTTGTATATTATTTGTTCGGACAGTTATGAAATTGAACTATTATTTAAACAATTAAAACAAAATTTTCCACTAAAATATTTTATGGGAGATAATGCAAATGCCATCGAAATACAGATATGGGCAGTTATGCTTGCCAATCTATTGCTCACATTGATAAAAAGCAAGGTAAAACGTAAATGGGCGTTCTCAAATATGGTATCTTTTGTAAGAAGACAACTAATGAACTATATTGATGTGTATAGTTTCTTAGAAAATCCCGAACAAAGCTGGATAAAGCTCATAACCGAAAGAAATTTAAAGTACCAAAACACCTTGTTTTCGCCACCCTAAATTTTAAATGAGGGCTTACTTTTGGTAAATGGGGGAAAATAACCTCTTAAAGAAATTGAAAGTACTTAAATGCTAACAATTCAGTTTTAACGGACAACAATGATTTATAAATCGAACTCAGTTTAGTATAAGAAGCAAATCGCTAAATTAATTGATTACCAACAATCCGTTTTTGCTAAATATGCAATGCCCTATTATCCGTAGCGGCTAGGCATGCTTCTTTAAACGCTTCGGTATAGGTGGGATGGGCGTGTGATATACGGCAAATATCCTCGGCCGATGCCCTAAACTCCATAGCTACCACGGCTTCGGCAATAACATCGGCAACACGTGGGCCTATCATGTGTACGCCTAGTATTTCATCGGTTTTGGCATCGGCCAATACTTTTATCAGCCCATCGGTATCCATACTTGCCCTTGCCCTGCCACTAGCTTTAAACGGAAACGAACCTGTTTTATAAGCTGTACCATTGGCTTTTAACTGCTCTTCGGTATAACCTACGGCGGCTACTTCGGGCCAGGTATATACCACGCCAGGTATTAAATTATAGTTGATGTGTGGTTTTTGCCCTGCAATAACTTCGGCTACAAAAGTGCCTTCGTCTTCGGCTTTGTGGGCTAGCATGGCACCTGTAATTACATCGCCTATGGCATAAATACCTTTTACTTTTGTTTCTAAATGTGCATCAACGGTTATTTTTTTGCCACGTTCTTCAACCGTTATGCCTATTTTATCTAAAGCTAAACCATCGGTATAAGCGGTGCGGCCTACGGCAACAAGGCAATAATCGCCTTCTAAAACCACTTTTTCGCCTTTGGGCGAATCGGCTGTTACCGTTACATTGTTTCCTTTTACGGTTGCGCCAGTTACTTTGTGGCTTAATAAAAATTGTATGCCTAGTTTGCTTAGGCTTTTTTGCAATTCTTTACCCATGGTTTTATCCATGGTGGGTATAATAGCATCCATAAACTCTACCACGGTAACTTTGGCACCTAGGCGGGCATATACCGAGCCTAGTTCTAAACCTATTACACCACCTCCTATTAAAATTAGGTGCTTGGGTATTTCTTTTAAATTTAAGGCTTCGGTTGAGGTAATAATGCGCTTGCCATCGGTTTTTAAAAATGGCAGTTGGGTGGGTTTGCTTCCTGTGGCAATAATTACATTTTTGGTTGTGATTTTTTCATCACTACCGTCGGCTTTTTTAATGCTTAGGGTATTTTTATCAACAAAAGAACCTATACCATAAAAGGTATCGATTTTGTTTTTTTTCATCAAATAGGTTATGCCTGCGGTGGTTTGTTCTACCACTTCGTTTTTACGCTTTACCATTTGCGGCAGGTTTACTTTTAGGTTTTTAAGTTCGATACCATGTGCCTCAAATGTGTGTGCGGCATTATGATAATGTTCGGACGAATCTAAAAGGGCTTTTGATGGGATACAGCCAACGTTTAAACAGGTGCCACCTAGGGTAGTATATTTTTCGATAATGGCTGTTTTGAGGCCCAATTGGGCGCAACGAATGGCTGCTACATAGCCGCCTGGGCCTGATCCGATAACGATAACGTCGTATTGCATTTTATGGTTTTTATATTTTTGCTAAAATAGGCTTAGGAAAGTTAAAATTCAAAATTAAAAATTAAAAAAGCCAAACAAGGCTTAGGAAAGTTAAAATTAAAAAGTCATCCGTTTTTTTTTAACTCGGTACAATTAGTATTTGGCTACCCATTACCAAGGCTCTGTTATCGTTTAGGTGCCCCGCTGGGAAATCAAATATAACGGGGTAATTGTATTTTTTTACTATTTCGTAAATTATTTCTTGTGCATTTTGGCCAAAAGGAGGGGTATTATCTTGTATTTGCGTAAAGCCTCCTACAATTAAGCCTTTAAGTTTTGCTAATTTTCCTGCTCGGTCTAGGGTGTGTAGCATACGGTCGATAGCGTATAGGTATTCGCCTACATCTTCTATAAAAAGTACTTTATCGGTATAATCTAGCTCGTGTATCGAACCTAATAACGAAACCAAAATACTAAGGTTTCCGCCTATTAAAGTGCCTTTAATTGTACCTGATTTACCTAAAATTGTACTCTTATTGGGTTTGTAATTGTACTCAATTTGTTGGCCAAATAAGGCTTTTTTTAAACTTTGGATGCCTGCTGCTGTGCTATTGGGTATGGTTACGGGCATTTGCCCATGTATGCTTTGTATTCCCATGCTTTGCAAGGCGCAGTGTAGTACGGTAATATCACTAAAGCCTATTAACCACTTTGGGTTTTTAAGCATGGGTGTAAAATCAATTTTATCTACTATGCGTATGCAACCGTAGCCACCTCGGGCGGCAATAATGGCTTTTATACTTTTATCGTTAATAAATTGTTGCATTTCTTGCGCCCGCATTTCATCGGTGCCTGCAAATTGGTGGTGGCTGGCCTTTACTGTTTCGCCTAGTACTACCTCTAAACCCCATGTGTTTAATAAAGCTATTACATCGTCCATGGGCTTGTCTAACTTTTTTGCTGGACAAGTAATGGCGATTTTATCGCCAGGCTGTAAATATGGAGGTTGTAGCATTTTTATTTAATTGATAAATGGATAGCCAATTGGTGCGTGGGGACACGCACCAAGGCTACTATTTAAACCGTTCACAGAGCGTTAACGATGGTAGCGGCATCCTTTTTATCAATTGACCATTTCCCCCTTCGGGGGCTAGGGGGAGGGAAATTGATAAAAAGATAGAGCGAACAGCGTGTTAAAACGCCCAAATAAATTTTATATCTAAAAATCTATTTTGTTACATACATTACCTCTTTTACTGCTTTTATTACCCGCTCGGCGTTGGGCAAGCTGGCTGCAATTAGGGTAGGGGCATAAGGCAAAGGCACATCGGCACAGGTAATGCGTAATACGGGTGCATCTAAATAATCGAAAGCATTTTTTTGTACATGGAAGGCGATTTCGGACGATATTGATGCCAATGGCCATGCTTCTTCTACTACTACCAATCGGTTGGTTTTTTTAACCGATGTTAATATAGCTTCAAAGTCGATTGGCCTTACTGTTCTTAAATCTATAACTTCAACACTTATTCCTTCTTTTGTAAGCGCATCAACGGCGGGCTGCACTACACGGCTCATCATTTTACCAAAACTTACTAGGGTAACATCAGTGCCTTGTTGTACTACGTTGGCTTTGCCTATTTCTATATAATATTCTTCGGCTGGTACATGGCCTTTATCGCCATACATTAACTCCGATTCCATAAATATAATCGGGTTATTATCTATGATGGAAGATTTTAGTAGGCCTTTTGCATCGTAAGGATTGGCTGGTACAACTACTTTTAAGCCAGGGCAGTTGGCAAACCAGTTTTCGAAATTTTGCGAGTGTTGCGCTCCTAATTGCCCTGCATTACCAGTAGGCCCTCTGAAAACAATAGGCGCACCAAATTGGCCACCACTCATAGATAGTATTTTGGCTGCTCCGTTAATAATTTGGTCGATGGCTACTAGTGAGAAGTTAAAGGTCATAAATTCGACTATTGGGCGTAAGCCATTCATGGCGGCACCTATGGCAATGCCTGCAAAGCCGAGTTCGGCAATGGGGGTATCAATTACACGTTTGGCACCAAATTCGTCGAGCATGCCTTGGCTTACTTTATAAGCCCCATTGTACTCGGCAACTTCTTCTCCCATCAAAAAAATCTTATCGTCTTTACGCATTTCTTCGTTCATGGCCTCGCGAAGTGCCTCTCTGTACTGAATTTCTCTCATTGCTTATGCTTGTAGTTTGTTTTATGTGTAGCGCAAATATAATTAATGTTGTTTTAAATGCAATGTTTTAAAATAGTATGTTAAAACTAATAAGTGCTTTATTTTTGCTGTTCCGAAAGTTTAGTAAATTATAGGTATGTTTTGCTATTGCTTAATTTTTAGCCTAATTTTATTTCAGAGATTTTAGTCTTTTTTCAGAACAAAACATCTTAACTGCTAAATAATAAAAATATGCTTGCTATACATCCGCAATACATTACTGACCACACAGGTAAAAAATATCTGCCGTTCTTCCTATCAAAGAATTTAAAACCATTTTGGAGGAATTAGAAGAGCTGAAAGACATACAGCTTTACGATAGCGCAAAAGCTAGTAACGAACCTTCGTATCCTATTGATGAAGCTTTTAAAATGATTGAGCCAAACGCAAGAACATCGCGGTATGACGTATAAAATAACCTTGAAGAAAAGGGTTTTGAAGGCTCTCGAAAAAATAAACGATCCTTATTACTCAAATATTAGGGTTGCCATATACGCCTTGGGTAACAACCCTCGCCCAAAAGGTTACATCAAACTTAAAGGCATAAATAGTTACCGCATTATCGGTTTTCGGGCTTGGCGTAGTGGCGGATTTCTACCACAAATGTTGATACGAAGCAGACAGTTCAAATATAGCACAAATGTTCATACGAAGAACGTTACCCGCCATTACGCCATACCGCTGTTTTTATGGGCTTGGCTTCGTTGTCATTTTACAGAATTTATCAAAGCTAGTATCATTTTTTTTACATCATTGGGCACTTCTAATGGGCTTATGTGTCCACTTTTGACAGTTATGGTGTTTTTTATTGGTGGAATGCCTACATAATCTTCATCACCAACGAGTGCAATAACTGGTAAACTTAGATTTTTTATTAATTGACTTGTATCTTTTGCATCAATTCTCACTACTTTGTCCGTGTATTTTATTTCTTTATTAGTAAGCTTACTCATGCTGGTTACCAGTTTTTGAAGCAAGCCAGGATTATTGGTTAAATTTTCCTTACTCATTGATTCTTTGCATGCTTCTTTCATGTAAAAACCTCTGAAGAGCAGTGCAAAATGTTGTAGTCGTATTATTCGTATTTGGGATTTTGGTGTTTCTTTAAAAGGCATATTACACAATCCTAATCCTGAAAATCGGTTTGGGTTTTTATGAGCGGCTTCTAATATAGTCATGCTTCCCCAAGAGTGTCCTACAGCTATTACCTTTTCTATCTTCAGGCTGTCTAAAATTTCTAAAAGCATATTGGCACAATCATCCATATTCCAATCTACCTTGGTAATGTTTTTACTTTCTCCATGCAGGGGCATATCAATAGTGATTACGGTTCTGTCGTCTATTGACTTAACTTGTTCATCCCATAAATGATGGTCGTAATAAACCCCATGCAACAATATGAGGGGTATATTTGTTAATTCATGTTCTGTGATGTGAACCGCAATTTCTCCCACATTTGTGTTTATCAACTTTCTATAGGTTGATTGTCCTGCGTGTAAAGGGTTGTCTAGTATCATAACTATAATAATTAGAAATTTGAATATTAATTTATTTAGTTTAATTGGTGTTTCGAATAAAGAAGAAAGTGAGCATCCATTTGCTGATACTATTTTTAACTAATCTGTGTTTTCACGGCATCTGCATCAGTTTGCACATCAGGCTCAGGCATTCTTATAAGCACTAACTTATTTTTATGATCCAGCATCAGTATTAGGGTAAGGATAAGAAAGCAAACAGTTGCCAAAACGACATTTTGTGGTTGCTGCGCACCAATGTGACAACCAATAGCACCAATCATAATTACCATTAAGCATATCGCAGCAGAGGTTCTATATCTGTGGATTAACATACCTATTACCCCTATTACTTCTAGTGCACCAATCAACCGAATGAACCAGACATCAAGATGTAATGCCTGATTGTATTTTATTGCACCCGGATGTGCAAAAGCCTTTCCCCCTCCTCCAAAAAGAAAGAATAATGAAATGATTATCAGAAGTGTATAGAAAATTCTTTTTTTTGTTTTCATCTTTATATTCTTTAATGATTAAAAATTAATTTTTAAACTGTCAATTTATTGTTAGTGCCTATGATGAAACAATATTCAATTTAATAGAGCAATAATAGCGTTGCTTTTATTAATTCATTTGCTTTCCTAATTTTTCAACTTTGTCTAACCAAGTCTTCCTCTGATTTTCATTGGACTTTCTCATTGCTCCAAAAGTTGAAAACTTAACAGGATTAAATCCAACATAGCCAAACACCAACTGTTTTAACATTTTGTATTGGGCTGCCCCATAAACTAAATAGAACCACCACTTGGGTGCATCCATTGTTACTAATAATCGAATGCTTTTCCCTTCCATCATTTTTTCTGGAAAGTTTTTCCCTTTATGATGTTTGAAGGCAAAACCTGGTAAAAGAACCCTGTCAATAAAGCCTTTGGTAAGTGCGGGCATACTTCCCCACCAAGTTGGATAAGCCATTACAATGTGTTCAGCCCATTTGATAAGCTGTTGGGACTGGATGATATCTTCTTCCAGTGGCATTGCTTCTCTGTTTTTATATCCTTCCGATAGGTTCATATTAAATTTAAGGTCAGATATGATGATAGATTTACATATTGCATTTGAACTTTTAGCACCTTTTTGATAAGCATCAAGTAGACCTTTACAAAAAGATTCTTGTGAGGGGTGACCAAGAATAAATAATATTTTTTTCGCCATTAGAGTCATTACTATTTTGATACTGCAATATATTTTTTTTAATAAAATCTGTTATCTGACACAAATCTGTACCATTAATAAAAATTATTTTTCTGTATTTATTATTGAGAAATCAATGTATTAGGGAAATGCTTAATTTTTGTTCTGCTCCTGATAAAGTAAATGAACAGTCACTAAAATCGGGAGCACTCATGCCAGGCTTAAAGTTTTTGCTAAACCCATAAGGTTCTTTTGGAATACCAAAGAAATTTTTGTCTAAGGTTTTGTTACTATTTAAATCATGATAAACGGCAATAGCGTAGTCGCCATTAGGTAATTCAAAAGTAATACTCACCTTGTTACCATTGACAACTATCGTTTTTTCATGTTTCGCTTTCCCTATGGTAGGAAAGGTACTTTTGTCAAAAATACCCACGCTGATGTTTTTACCTGAACTATTTTTGATGTTGTCCACTTCAACAGTAAGTTTGGTGGTTGATACCTGTGTAAAGGCAAATAATGCACTCGCAGCTATGGGGAGGATTAAAAATAATTTACTTCTCATTTTTTTATTATTGAAGTCCAACAATGAATCACAATGTAAAAGTAAAAGGGTTTTGATATTCTTACCTGACACAAAAGTGTCAAAATTTATTTTCGGGCTAATTTTTGTCGAATGCGGGTAAGCGTTTGTCTTTCGATACCCAAATAGCTGCAAAGGTGTGAAAGCGAAACCCTGTTGTATAAGTCAGGGTGATGTTTCATAAAATCTAAATATCGCTCTTCGGCCGTTTGAAAAACAAAGCTTTCGATGCGGTGTTGCTGCATTTTGAGTATCTTTTCAGTAATGAGCCTGCCGTATTTTTCAAATATGGGAATGTGTTTATATGCCAACTGCATATTTTCATAGCTTAGCAATACAAGTACCGTGTTATCTAAACATTGAAATATGTACTTACTTGGCTGTTGCGTAATAAATGCCGTGTAATGTGTTGCATAATCTTTTTCAGCGTAAAACCTTACTGTGCTTTCGTTTCCTTTATCGTCAATATAATATGAGCGGATAAGTCCGCTGACGATGAAACCTACTGCATTTTGTAATTGACCTGCCTGAGTAAAGTATTCCTTTTTCTTTAATGAAAGAATAGTTAGTTTCTCTGAAAATTTTATAAGTTCTTGTTCTGTCAATTCTGGGCAAATTGACTTTACAGAGTTTATATATGTTTTGATTTCAACTTGCATTGTTTAAGGTCGTCTTTTTTTAGCCTTGCCCATAACTATGATATATCCGATGATATCCTCCTAATTGACGTCGTTGACCTTGGGCACAGAAAAGATATTTACAAGTAAAAGGAGTTCGTTAGCATTTTTTAGTGCCCCAAAAATTATTTATCCAGCTTTGCTAGTTTACCTTCGGCAATAAAATCGCTTACAATGTGTAGGCTTTCATCTTTAATAAAGTCGTAATTTTTTTCGCCTTTGGGTTTTGCTTCGCCTTTCTTTAATGTGGCTAAACCGCGAGATAAACGCCTAGCATTATCGCGTGATAGTGCTTTTAGCTCTTCATCATCTCGTTGTTTTTTTAGGGCGGTTTCGCTTAAAGGGACTGATTTTTCGTTTTCACGATTTTTAAATTCGGCAATATCTTGCAACAAATAGCTGTATTCTTTGCTATCTTTCATTCGCAAGTTGTGTAGTTTGGTTAAATACGCCAAATCGGATTTTATATCGCCCCACGGCTTATAATTACTGCTTTTAATTTCGTCCCAAGGCATGGCCGATTTTTCGGCACTTTCGCCATATTTATCGGCAGGGAAAACTGTGGGGAAAGCAATATCGGGTGTTACGCCTTTGTGCTGTGTGCTGCTACCTGTAATGCGGTAAAACTTGCCTGTTGTTAAGTTTATTTGCCCTGCTTTATCGCCCAGCTCGGGGTTAACCCTACTCATATCAATGGCCGATTGTACGGAGCCTTTGCCGTAGCTGGTGTTTCCTAAAATAATTCCACGGCCATAATCTTGTATGGCTCCTGCAAAAATTTCGGATGCCGAGGCACTAAATCTATCGATTAAAACAGCTACTGGGCCATCGTAGGATATGGTGGGGTCTTCATCTTGGTTTACCTCTATTTTATTGCGGGCATCGCGTACTTGTACCACGGGGCCTTTGCTTATAAATAGGCCTGTAAGTTCGATGGCTTCGAGCAACGAACCGCCTCCATTGCCTCGTAAATCAACCACAATAGCATCTACATTGCTATTTTTTAACGAATCTAAAATTAGTTTTACATCGCGTGTTGTAGATTTATAATTGCGGTCGCCAGCTTGCATGGCTTTAAAATCGGCATAAAATGCGGGTATTTCTATAATGCCATAAGTATAGGTTTTGCCGTTTTGGGTAATGGTTTTGATTTCTTTTTTTGCTGATTGGTCTTGCAATACAATTTTTTCGCGGGTAATGGGTATTATTTTGGGTGTGGCCGATAAATCTTGGTCTTTTGATAATATTTTTAAACGTACGATAGTTCCTTTTTTACCTCTAATTAAAGCGATGGCATTATCTAATCGCCAGCCTATTACATCGGTAAATTCGCCTGTGTTGCCTTGGGCTACGCCTATAATTTTATCGTCTATTTTTAGTTGTTTTATTTTATCGGCTGGGCCACCTGTAACAATGCTTTTTATGGTTACAAATTCGTTTTCGGAGGATAGTGTGGCTCCAATACCTTCGAGCGACCTTGCCATATCGATATTAAAATTGGCGGCATTGGCCATGTTAAAATAGCTGGTATGTGGGTCTACCGATTCGGTAAAAGCGGTCATAAATACTTGAAAAGCATCTTGGTTATTAATTTTATTAGATTGTGTAAGTAGGTTTTCGTAGCGTTTTTTTAGCGAGTTTCTGATGGCGGTATCGGCTTTGCCAGCAATTTTTAGGTTTAAAAAATCGTATTTTACTTTTTTGTTCCACGATGCGTTGCTTTCTTGCTCGCTGGTAAACCAGGCTAGTTTTTCGCGGTTGTAGGTATAGGTATCGGCTTTTGCAAAGTCGAATTTTTTTGCCAGTTCGGCGATAGAAAATTTTAGTTTTTCGTTATACCTTTTTTGGTAAGTGTTAAATATAAAAAACGGAACAGCTAATTCACCTGCTTTTAAATCATCATCTAAGGTATTGCGGTACTGCTCGAACGAGGCAATATCGGAGGCTAAAAAGTAGCTTTTATTAGGGTCTAGCCCTTTTAAATAATTATCAAAAATTACGCTGGAAAGGGAATCGTTTAATGCAACTTTTTTATAGTTATAGGCGGTAATAAGGTTAGCTATATCTCGGGTTATAAGTGCTTGCTGTGCATCGGGTTTTAAATTATTAGACCCAGGTACATCAATAGGTAAACGGGGTGTGGCACTGCAAGCGGCAGATAGGCCTATACAAATGGTTACAAAAATTTTTCTTAACATATCTTTTAATTTTTCGAACTCGGGTGAAGCTGTAAGCATCATTAACGTTTTTATGGTGTTATTAATTTTCTAAACTAAGTAAAAATTGCTAGTTGATTTGTGTTTTTTTTTAAATTTTGTGAAATATTTTTTTGCATCCTTGCACAATTTGTTTGTTTCTATTCAGCTTATTGGATACCTTATTTTTGGTTAAAACATTTAATTCAAATTTTTTAGCTCTTAAATGAATACATTTTTAGAACCATTTACTGGGGCTAATAGTGTCCAAATCATAATTAAAAGTATAAAATATATTTTTTTATAAATCGAGCAGCATTTTTTCTAAAGCAAACATCTCGTCTCGCAATTTGGCGGCAGCCAAAAAATCCATTTCTTTGGCGGCGGCAGCCATTTGCTTGCGGGTGTTTTCTACGGCTTTTTTTAATTGTGGTTTGCTCATGTATTGTACTATTGGGTCGGCGGCTAGGGTGGTTTCCATGTTATCTACATAAGCCCGTTGTATGCCTCCTTTAAAATCAACTACGGATGTTTGCTCGATAATAGCTTCCTTACTTTTGCCTACCGTAATGGGTGTAATATTGTGCAAAGTATTGTAGGCTATTTGTTTAATTCGGCGGCGGTCGGTTTCGTCTATCGTTATTTGCATTGATTTTGTAATTTTATCGGCATACATAATTACTCGGCCACGGTCGTTTCGGGCAGCCCGGCCAATGGTTTGTATTAACGAACGCTCCGACCGTAAAAAACCCTCTTTATCGGCATCTAAAATTGCTACCAGCGATACTTCGGGCAAATCAAGTCCTTCACGCAAAAGGTTTATCCCAATTAAAACATCAAACTCGCCCAAGCGTAAACCCCGTAAAATTTCTACCCGCTCTAGGGTTTTAACTTCGGAGTGTATGTAGCGTACTTTTATGCCCAGCCTATCCATATATTTTGCCAACTCTTCGGACATTCGCTTGGTTAACGTGGTAACCAAAATACGGTCGCCTTGTTTTATTGTTTTATCAATCTCGTCAAGCAAATCATCTACTTGGTTTATTACGGGGCGTATTTCTATCAGCGGGTCCAGCAAGCCAGTTGGCCTAATTACTTGTTCTACCACTACGCCTTCGGTTTTTTCTAATTCGTAATCGCCTGGGGTGGCACTTACGTAGATGGTTTGTGGGGCTAAGGACTCAAATTCGTTAAAATTTAACGGGCGGTTATCCATTGCGGCAGGCAGGCGAAAACCGTACTCGACCAAGGATATTTTTCGCGACCTATCGCCGCCGTACATGGCCCTAATTTGGGGTATGGTGGCATGGCTTTCGTCAATCACCATTAAATAATCTTTCGGAAAATAATCTAGCAAGCAAAAAGGCCTTGCCCCAGTTTGCCGTCCATCAAAATACCTCGAATAGTTTTCTATACCGCTACAATAGCCTAGTTCACGCATCATTTCCATATCGTAATTGGTACGTTCTTCAATACGTTTGGCTTCTAAAAATTGCTGATTTTCTACAAATTGTGTTTTACGCATTTCCATATCTTCGCCAATTTGGTGTAAAACGCTGGTAAACCTATCTTTGGGGGTAACGTATAAATTAGCTGGAAAAAGTGCTACATCGGTTTCTTTTTCCAGCGTTTTACCGCTTTGTGCATCAATGGCGTTTATATCTTCGATATCA
>JAAFJW010000007.1 GCA_013298995.1 Sphingobacteriales bacterium
CTCACGCGGGGTTTCGGTAATATCAATCCCAACTTTAGATTTAATCCATTGCCTTTTTTCATCAATTAAAGAAATTAAAGAAATTGGTGTTTCACATATTAACGATGCCAATTGGGTAAAACGATCAAAATCTTTTTCGTTTGCAGTATCTAAAATATTGTAGCTTTTAAGTGCTTTTAATCTTTTTGTTTCGTTATTATGGGCCGGCATTTGTTTTTGTAATAATATTGGGTTTTTGTTTTTATAAATAAATGAAATTTATTTGGGTAAATAAAATAATTTCGGGCTTTTGCGCTTAGTATTTCGTTTTTTTACAAAAAAAGATTGTTTAATAGGCTTGCAAGCAACATAAACACTAAATCATTGGGCTAGTTGTGCTTATTTAAACCGCAATATTAATTTTTTATTAACTTTTTATTAATTTTTTACCAAATTTAACTTCGCATAAATCGTAATAATTTCATAAAATTTTTAAAGCCAAGTTTGTTATTTCTTACCTTCTTTCTATCGATTTTAAAAGCAATATTTTAGCATCTTTAGTTATATAACTGCAGTTTCGGCACAAATAAAAATTTGATAAGGCTTAAAACAAACAGATAAATAGCATTTTAGATTTTTTTTGCCCACAAAATTGGTGAATTGGCAGCAAATAAATGCGAAGCCTTTACATTTTTTTAGCCTCGTAATTTAATAACCACAAATACAATAATTTAGCCCTATAAATTTTATGGTTTTATAATAACTAAAGTTTCGGAGCAATGATGATCCTTGTTTTTGAAATCTTAAACGCTTATTTTATAGTTTATAGGGATTAATTATTTTTTTACATCTAAATTATGTGTCAATATTCGTGTATTCGTGGCTATAATTATGACGTTTTTTTGAAGCAGTAGCAAAGGCTTCGCCTTTATTTATTTGCCACGAATATTGGCGTTAAATATCTTATTTTAAAGATTTCGTTGCTCCGAAACTTTAATAATAACAAGTGTAAATCGAATGCTTTAAATGGGAAATAGGCATTTAAAATACCGATACTTTGCCCCGAAAGTAGTTATATAATAATCACGTTACGGTGCAATATTTTTTTGATGTGTAGGGTTATTTTCATCGCAATTTGGGCCTTATTTTTTTTATTACCGCATATAAAATTTAATAAAACTGTAAAAAATAAAAAATTTATACTAAAAATACTGTTTTTTCTAACGCAGTATGTGGTATTTTTAATGTATTTTACAATAAAAATATGCAAACACCTTTATTATTAATAGCTTTGCAATATAACTACATTTTTTTAGGCTTTTTCACAACAAAATATTAATAGTATTACAATCTGTAAACAATCACTTAACCTTAAAAAACTAACCTTGTGCCATGCAAAAAATACTATATATAGAAGACGAATTGTTGATGCAAAACATCGTAGATAAAATACTAACCAGAGAAGGCTACGAAGTGCAAGTAGCCAGCGATGGCAAAACTGGAATGCAAAAACTTACCGAAAACAACTTTGATTTCGACTTAATAATTACCGATATTATGATGCCTTATGCCAATGGTTTCGAAATTATTAGCAAGATACGAAACCATACCAGCCCTAAAAAAATACCCATAATTGTGGTATCAACCATTGGAAACGAGGATGCAATATTAGAAGCATTCAAATTAGGTGCTGATGATTTTTTAAAAAAACCAATTATGGCTGGCGAATTATTAATAAGGGTTAAAAGGCTTGCTGGCCAATAATTTACAGGTATGGATTTTAGCTATTTTACAGATGCAAGTGTAGCACAATTATTAGAAGAGTTTTATTATTCGCCTTTAATTATACAAATAGCTATCTTTTTTATTTTTTTTTCGGTGCTGTGTATTTTGGTAACTTATACCTCCATACTTACCAAACGACACAGAGGCTACCGTTTAGAAAAAAAATTAGAACGCATAAACCCGATTATTGATGAACTGATACTAAAAAATATTATTTTTAACGACGAGTTAAATAAAGAGGTAGAAGAAGGCGAACCAGCAAACTTAATACCGCTCCACGATTTCCAAAAAACCCCATTCAAATCAGCCTTTGGTAAGCAAGCACTTATTAACCGTATTATAAGTTTTCGCAAAAGTTTTAAAGGCACCATAGCCTTTTATTTAAGGCAGTTATACATTGATTTAGAACTAGATAAGCAATCGTTTAACAAAATGAAATCTACCAAGTGGGATAAAAAAGTAGTAGCCTTGGTTGAACTTACGGCTATGGACATGTCCATAGCCGATGTAAATATATTACCCTTAACCAATAGTAAAAATAGCGAATTACGGGCCGAAGCCAGACACGCTTATATAAAACTAAGCAAAAATGAACCCTTTAAATTTTTTGATGTTGTTACCGAACCTTTATTAATGTGGGATCAGATACAACTATTTAAAATTATTACCACCACCGAAGATATTGCCATACCTAACTTTGCCCGCTGGGTAACCTATTCTACCAATAAAAGTATCGTTTCTTTTTGCTTAAAATTAATTGTTTACTACAATCAGGTTGATGGCATACCAGCTGTTATAAAACTATTAGATACTAAAGACCATGACCTAAGAGCTAGTGCAATAAATTGTTTAGGCAAACTTAAAGTAGATGAAGTAGAAAATAAACTTTTAGATATATATGGCAACCAAACCCTAAATTGCCAAATAGAAATTTTAAAAGCTATTGGAAGAATAAGAAGTGGAAAATCTATTGATTTTTTAAAGTACGAGTTTTTGCATTCCAGCGATTTTGATTTAAGAAAAAATGCAGCTCGGTCTATCATAAGCGGAGGCACAAAAGCGCAAGAAACCATACAGCTGCTGTTAGATACCGCCACAAATGAAAATTTATTGATATTAAAACATTGTATGAATCCTTTAATAAAGTTTTAAAACAACATGTGGGAATTTATTACATCGTTTTACGAAAGCACCATATTTGTTTATGGCTTAATGCTTTTAATTATTTACGCCATTTTGGCCATACTATCTTTTATAGCTATTGCCAGCTATGTTAAAAAAAATAAATATTTTGATTACGATGCCATTGTAAGTTCGCCATTAACGCCGGGTATATCGGTTATTGCACCCGCATTTAACGAAGGGCTTACCATTATATCGAACGTAAAATCGTTACTAACTTTAAACTATCCAGTTTTTGAAGTTATTATAGTTAACGATGGCAGTACCGACGAAACATTGCAATTAATGATAGCCGAATTTAGCTTAATTGTAGTAGAATTTGCTTACAACCCCAAAATCAAAACCCAACCTGTAAAATGTATTTACAAATCTACCCAAGCGGCGTTTTCTAAACTTATAGTTATTGATAAAGTAAATGGTAAAAGCAAGGCCGATGCCTCAAATGCTGGCGTAAATGTGGCCGCATACAATTACTTTTTATGCACCGATGTGGATTGTATATTGGATAAAGATACCCTTTTAAAATTGGTAGAACCCATAATGAAACACAACAAAGGCCGCGTTATTGCAACAGGTGCAACCCTGCGCATAGCAAATTCTTGCGATTTTGATGGCACATTAATTACCCGTATGCGCCCGCCAAAAAGCCTTATCCCTAGGTTTCAAGAAATCGAATATATACGCTCGTTTGTAATGGGAAAAGTAGGCTGGGGCTACATTAATTGCGTATCTAACGTATCGGGTGGCTTAGGTTTGTTTGATAAAGATATTGCTATTAAAGCTGGCGGATACGATTTTTTATCATTTGGCGAAGATATGGATTTAATAACCCGTATGTGCCGATACTCGGTTGATAATAAAATAAAATACGCCATTTGCTATGTACCCATAACCCTATGCTGGACCGAAGGGCCAAGCACACTTAAAACCCTAATGCGCCAGCGCACACGCTGGGCAAGGGGGCTAGCACAAATAGTATCATCCCATTTTAGCCTATTGTTTAATCCTCGGTATGGTAAAATAGGGATGATAGCATTTCCTTACATATTTTTTTTCGAACTTTTAGCTCCCGTTATTGAGTTTTTAGGAATTCTATATTTCATTTTTCTGATTTATTTTGGATTAATTAACTGGCATTTTGCGCTATTACTACTTGTATTTGTATATAGCTATGCCGTAATGATTTCTACCCTAGCCATATTATGGGATCAATTTACTTTTAGGTATTATAAAACCTGGGGCGAAGTACTGCGCCTATGTTTAACCACCTTTCTCGAATTTTTCCTTTTCCATCCCTTTATAGTTATTTTTTCTATCAGAGGATATTTATTCTTTTTAAGCCGTAAAAAACATTCGTGGGGCAATATGGAGCGAAGAGGGTTTAATAACACAACTTTATCCACAGCTAAATAAACCACAAAATATGGAATTAACATTTTGGCAAAAAGTTGGTTATTTTTACGAAAACATAATTTTTGTGTACGGCATAGCCTTGCTAGGGCTATATGCACTATTAGCCATATTATCATTTATAGGTATAAGGCGGTTTCAAAAAAGAAACACCTATACCGATTACACAAAAATACTACAATCGCCACTGACACCAGGTATTTCGATAATTGCCCCAGCGTTTAACGAAGGAGTTACCATTATACAAAATGTACGCTCGTTACTTACACTTAACTACCCACGTTACGAAGTTATTATTATTAACGATGGCAGTACCGACGATACACTCGAAAAACTAATTGCCGAATTTGAATTAACCGAAGTAGCCTTTGCCTACAACCCACGCATACAAACACAGCCCGTAAAACGGATATTCAAATCATTTAATTCGGCTTACGATAAACTTTTGGTAGTAGATAAAGAAAACGGAAAATGCAAAGCCGATGGTGCCAATGCAGGTATAAACGCTTCGGCGTTCGATTATTTTTTATGTACCGATGTGGATTGTATTATCGAAAAAGATACGCTACTAAAAATGATTAAACCCTTTATGGACGAACAAAACTCAACCATAAAACTGATAGGTAAACCTTGTGAAGAATGTGGCTTTCAACACATTATTGAAAACAATCAACGTGTAATAGCTACTGGTGCAACCCTGCGTGTAGCCAATTCATGCGAAATAGACGAAGGTGTGATTACACGTATTAAACCCCCTAAAAAATTAATCCCAAGGTTTCAAGAGCTTGAGTACATACGATCGTACGTATTAGGTAAAATGGGCTGGAGCATGATAAACTGTGTGCCCAATATATCGGGCGGCTTGGGTTTATTTGATAAAGATATTGCCATAAAAGCTGGCGGCTACGATCATAAATCGTTTGCCGAAGATATGGATATTATGACCCGTATGTGTACCTATATGATAGATAACGGCAAAAAATACGCCATACGCTACATACCCACCACACAATGCTGGACAGAAGGGCCACCCAACCTAAAAATATTTAGCCGCCAGCGCACCCGCTGGGGGCGTGGCTTGGCTCAAATAATGAAAATACATAAAAAAGTAATTTTAAACCCCAAATATGGCCGGTTAGGCTTGGTGGTTTTTCCCTACAATCTTTTCTTCGAGTTTTTAGCACCTATTATTGAATTTACAGGTATTTTATACTACATCTACATTATTATAACAGGGCAAATAAATTGGCATTTTGCACTTATATTATTGCTTTTTGTTTACCTATACTCGGTAATGATAAGCACATTAGCCATATTATGGGACCAGCTTACCTACCGCTATTACAACACCTGGCGAGAGGTGTTAGGCCTAAGCCTAATGGCATTTTTAGAACCTTTTTTATATCATCCCTTAATTGTTTTTTTCGCTTTACGCGGATACGTGTTTTTCCTTTTTGGCACCAAACAAAAATGGGGAAATATGCAAAGGCAAGGGTTTGCCAAAAAAGCAACTGTACAACAAGTTTAACACAAGCTAAAAAAATGAAATACTTAAATTTTAATACGCAAACCTTACTTAAATACAGTGCAATATGCTTGTTTGTAACATTAGCTACAACATTAAACGCACAAAATTTATTTAAAAACCAAGCCGACGAATATTACAGCCAAGCCATACAACAAACCCAAGCCAAGCACTATCCCAAAGCCATTTTACTAGCAAAGGAAGCATTAAACCAACGTAATAATTTTTCGGATGCCCAAATTTTATTGGCCAAGCTGTATATGCTTACCAAGCAAAATAATTTGGCTTTAAAGCAAGTTAAAGATGTTTTAGAACGAGAACCTAGGTATATTGATGCCTATTATTACGCTACTAACATCGAACTTAAAAATGGTAGATTTGAAGAAGCTTTGTGTTTTGTAGATGATGGATTATATTATTTCCCACTTGATAAACATTTATTACTAAAAAAACTAGCCGTATTAGATACCGCCCGCCAAGTGTATAAAGGCAACGAACATGCCGACTATTTGCTAAAACGTTTCCCTAACGATAGCACCGTAGAACGGGCTTACGTTTACCACCACATTACTACAGGGCAATATTATATGCGCCGAAAAAACACCCTATCGGCAATAGAAAATTTTATAAAAGCACTAGAGGTAGACCCCGAAAATACCGAAGCTACCCAATATTTATTTAACGCATACAGCAAAAGTGGCAATACCCAAGCAGCATTAGAACGGCTAAACAAAAGCCTGCTCGAAAACCCAAAATCATACCCTTATTTGATGAAAAAAGCGGGAATGCTAGAAGATACTTACCAATATGCCGAAGCCATAAGCATTTTAAATTATATAGCAAAACTATACCCCAACTCCGATGCCCGAAAACGAGCTACAAATTTAAGGCTTACCGCAGCCAGGTTTTACGCCAATAAAGACCCCTACACCCTATACGAAGGTATTGCCGAACAATCTCCAGGAAACCGAGAAGTTATAAACAAATTAATAGCTTTAAATATGACCCACGAGCAATACAATACCGCCTTAGGGTACATTAATAAAACTTTAAAAAACAACCCCAACGAAGAGTTTTTACTAGCCACCAAGGTTGATATTTTAACCTATCAAAAAAAATACACCCAAGCAGGTTACATAGCGCAAAAACTGTATGCCCGTAACAATAGCAAATACCGCCAAACTTTATTAGAACTAAAACTAGCCAGTGCCAAAGATTTTACAGCACAGCAAATGCCCGATTCGGCCATTGTAGAATACCAAAACGCATTAAAACTGGATGCCCGAAACAGCTACGCCCTAAATAACCTTAGCAATATTTACGTAGCCCAAAAAAATTACGATAAAGCCTTAGAAATAATTAACAAAGCCTTAAAATTATACCCAAATAATGAAGGCTTATTGTTAAAAAAATCGAGCATATTGTTTGATGCTGGTAATATAGATGATGCCATTGCGGTATCAAAAAAACTGGTACTTAAAAACCCAAAAAACCCTAAATACTTGGCTATTTATACCGACCAAAGTATGGCAGCAGGTAGCAATTTTATGAAAACCGAAGATTTTGACGAAGCCCGCGAGCAGTTAAAAAACGTAATTGCACAACAACCCAATAACCCACAAGCTTTAAACTATTTAATAAATTTAGAAAGCGGTAGCAACAATTACAGCCAAGCATTAGCCTACATAAATACCGCTTTAAAAAACAATCCCAATAATAAAGAGCTGTTGCTAAAAAAAGCAAGTGTGCTACAGGATATGAAAAACTATAAAGAAGCCTACGCCATAAGCAGTAATTTAATGGCTCGCTACCCGTACAAAACCTTATATAAAAAATCTTACATTTTACAAACCATAGCATCAGGCAGGGCATACCAAAAATTAAATATGCCCGATAGTGCTTTGCTCGAATATCAAAAAGCATTAGCCGTATCGCCTACCGATTCGATGGCATTAATTTACACCATTAATACTTTAAACGATAAAAAACAAAACGATTCAACCTTAAAATACATACATGCTGGTATTAGCGCATACCCCAAAAGCGAGTATTTTCAGTTACAACGAACGGCATATTTGGCAAGTAAAAAACTATATCCCGAAGCTATTTTAGCTGCCGATAGTTTGGTAAAAATTAACCCATCGCTGGCAAATATAGATTATGCGGCAATGCTAAAAAGCAAATCGTACCGAGACCAATTTGGCTTATTTTTTTTACACACCACGTTCGATGATAAAAACCTAACCGCATTTAATATTGCCACATTAGAGTATCGCCACTTTTTAAACAAAGGCAAAGGTGCTTACGCCGGCCGTGTAAATTACGCTGCCCGCAACCAAGGTACTGGCATACAAGCCGAAGCAGAATTGTATTATAACCATAACCCTAAATTATATTCGTACGCTACGGCAGCCATATCAAACCAAATAATTTTTCCGCAAATATTGCTACGCTACTCGGCTTTTAAAATGCTAAGCAAAACTTGGGAAGGCGAAGCAGGCTTACGTTATTTTAAAAGCATAAACTTTACCACCACATCTTTTGTACTATCGGCAGCCAAAACCTATAACGATTTTTGGTTTAACTTACGTGGATTTATAGTACGCGACCAAAACAGCAATTTTTATAATGTAGCTAATTTTACAGGCCGCCATTTTATGAATAACGGGCAAGAGTATGTATCCTTTAACGCTGGCATAGGTAACTCGCCCGATGATGTAAGTACGCTTATACAGTTTCCTGCCTTGCAAGGTGTGGCCAGCGGCAACGTAGGCGTAGGTTACCAAAAAACTTTTAAATACCGTACCGCAGTAGGTATAAATGCCAACTGGATAAACCAAAAAATAAACAATACCAATTACCGCAACCAGTACGATATATACCTTACTTTTTTAAGGAGGTTTTAATGGTATTGTAAATGAAAAAACTATTCCCCATTATACTGCTTTTGTTTTTTTCGCTTACCGCGGATGCCTGTAAAGCTGGCCAAAAAACTTTGGTATTGGTGGCAAATGAGGCGGCTAAAACCCAAATAATTATTCCCGAAAATGCCACCATTGCCGAGCAAAAAGCAGCCCTAATTTTACAAACCTATATACAAAAAATAAGCAAGGCCAGCCTGCCCATAAATACCGAAAAAAAATGGAATAAAAATACGGCCATATTTATTGGGCGTACTGCATTGGCCGAAAATTACCATCCCACCAAAATAAAAAATGATGGCTTTTTTATTGCCACCACCGCCAATAGTTTGGTAATATGTGGCGGTAGCGGCAAAGGCGTGGTGTATGGCGTTTACCATTTTTTAGAAAACTATTTGGGTTGCCATAAATACGCCAACGTACCTGCAAGCATAAAAACCAATAGCCAAATTAGCGTATCCTCGCCAATATGGGATTTACAAAATCCGCAATTTGTGTACCGGCAATCGTATTACCCTGCATCGCTTGATACCGAATATATGGATTGGCATAAGCTGCAAAATTTCGAAGATTTATGGGGGCTGTGGGGGCATTCGTTTTTTAAAATCATCCCACCAAAAAAATATTTTAAAACCAACCCCAGCTATTTTGCAATGGTAAATGGGCAAAGGCAAGCCACCCAGCTATGTTTAAGCAATGCCGAGGTTTACAAATTAACTATCCAATATTTTAAGTTGGCTATGGCCGATAAGCCCGATGCGCAATACTGGTCTATTGCGGCAAACGATGATGAAGGTTTTTGTACTTGCCCTAATTGCCAAAAAATTGATGCCCAAGAAGGAGGACCACAGGGTTCGCTAATACGGTTTGTAAATAGTGTGGCTAGGCAGTTTCCTGATAAAATATTTACCACATTGGCATACACCTACACCGCAAAACCTCCCAAAACAAAACCCTTAAAAAATGTTTACTCAATTTTAAGTACCATTGATGCTTACCGAAGCAACCCATTACCTACCGAAACCAGTGCCGCCACTTTCGGTAAAAATCTAAATAGCTGGTCGGCTTTAACATCAAATATTTTTGTATGGGATTATAGCACCCAGTTTACCAATTATTTATGCCCTTTCCCTAATTACGATAACGCAAAACCCAATTTATTTTTTTTGGCTGGTGCCGATGTTAAAGGCGTATTTGTACAGGGTAGTGGCTATACATATAGCGATATGGCCGAGTATAACAGCTACTTACAAGCCAAATTATTATGGAACCCAAATGCCGATATTGTACAAATAAAACAAGATTTTTTAAACGGCTATTACGGTAAAGCAGCACCATATATTGATAATTATTTAAGCCTACTAAAGCAAAACCTACATACAAAAAAAATAAATTTAGATATTTACGGCAACCCGATAAACAATTATGCCAATTATTTATCACCACAAAATATAGATGAATACGCTCAACTATTAGATAAAGCCGAAGCAGCGGTTGAAACCCAAGCCAATATTTTACAGCGTGTAGCAAATGTACGTTTAGGATTAGATTTTGTGGTTTTACAACAATCAAAATTTTTTGGTTCTGAAAAATTTGGTTACCAAATAAAAGATGAAGAAAGCCAAAATGTTACCATAAACCCCAAGTGGCCAGCAAAAGTTAAAAAATTTGTTGCCCAATGTAAACTAGCCGGCGTTACCGAACTAGCCGAAGGCGGCCAAAGCCCCGAAGCCTACCAAGCCGAGTGGGAACTTATTTTTACAAAACCATTTATACCCAACAAAGCTTTAAACGCCAGCATAAAATTAACCTACCCTTTTACACCCGATTTTGCTGCAAAAAAAGAAAAAACCTTGGTTGATAATGTTAACGGCTATTTAGATTTTAGTTATAATTGGCTGTTTTTTTATAACACCAATTTGGTAGCAACCATTGACTTGAATTCACCAAAAAAATTTAACCAAGTACAAACCCAGTTTTTATTGGATCCAAGGCATTATATTTTTTTACCCACACAAGTAGTTTTAGAAACTTCAATAGATGGTATAAATTTTAAAACCCAAGGCATACAAAGCCTTGCCCCTACCGATGAAGATTATACTGCCAGCATAAAAAAAGTAGGTTTTAATTTCCCCAATTTTACAGCAAGGTACATACGGTTAACGGCTGTATGCCCCAGCCAGTTGCCACAATGGCGTATAAATAGCCGTAAAAAACCAGCTATTTGTTGTGATGAGATAAGTGTGTGGTAAAATAATAGCAGGCCTTATTGTTATTTGCAACAAATAGCTGGTTTATTGGCTGTAAAATATATTGTATTACACAGCCAAGTATGCTTTTTATATACTTTATTTACAGATAATTAAATATTCATTTTACGTAAATTCTCAACAAATATTTTTTCTATTGCTATAAGTAAATCTTGTTTTAAAAAAGGTTTGCTTACATAACCACTTATACCTGCAAGCGTGTATTTTTCAATTTCAGCGGCATTGGCAGTTATAGCTATTATAGGTATATTACTAATGGTTGGGTTGGGGTGTGTTTTTATTTTCCGACTCGCCTCAAAGCCATTCATTTCTGGCATTTCTATGTCCATTAAAATCAAATCGAAATATTTTTGCTTTACTATTTCCAATACCTCCACCCCGTTTTTTGCAGTTTCTATTGTTAAATTAGGGTACTCTTTCAACATTTTTTTTATTAGCGTAATGTTTACTTCATTATCATCGGCAATTAAAATTTGTAAACAGGTTTCGGTTAAGGGTATTTTTTGATTGATGGATGGATTTTCTACAATGCCATTTGCTGTTTGCATAGGGATAGATACTTGTACACAGGTGCCTTGTTTTACCCCTGATAAAATTTGCATTTTACCATTCATGTTTTCAACCAGTTTTGTTACAATTGAAAGCCCCAAGCCCGAGCCTTCGATATCTGTTTGATGGAATTTTGTAAAACTGTTGATACTATTTTGTTTAGCATCTGGGAAACCTATACCTGTATCGGTAATGCTAAAATTAAATTCAACCGAGTTTTCATTTATGGTTTTACTTGTAATATTTAAACTAACACTTCCTTCGTTGGTAAATTTGAAAGCATTATCCAGCAAATTGATAAATATTTGCAATATCCTTGTTTTATCGCAAACTAAAAATGGAGGTATATTTTGTTGTATAACGGGGTTAAACAGCAAGTTTTTGGATGCCAAAATAGGCGTGTATATTTTTTGAATATGATTTATTAAATCGTAAACCGAAAAAGTGTTATAATTTATTTTTAATTCACCCGCTTCAATTTTTGATAAATCTAGCAAATCATCAATTAATGATTTAATATGGTTACCACTTTTTCTGATTGTGTTTATTAAATCTTTTTGTTCGTTATTTAGCGGGGTTTTATCCAAAATTTCTAAAAAGCCTAGCACTGCGCCTAGGGGTGTTTTTAGGTCGTGGCTTATATTTGCAAGAAACTTGTTTTTAAATTTTTTTTCGCTAATGTGTTGTTTTTCTTTTAGTAATTGTGTTTCTAGGGCAATAATACTGTCGTTTCTTCGCTGCACAATGGTTTGTAAATAATCGCAATTTTCGGTAAAATCATAAAAAATAAGGTATGGATTTAAGGCATCGCTTCCCGAAAAAAATACGATATTGTAATTTCCCTTTACCCCGTTAATTTCCAAGTTTACACAGTGAAAAACATGTTCTTTATTTTTATCGGGTAAAAGGTGGTTTATGGTTTCAAAAAATGGATGTAAATTACTTATTTGTGTGCCCTTGTTTGTTTCAAATAAGTAGTTATCAGTTTCGGTTATACGTCCATCGTGGCCAATTACTATAATTTGGCATTTACTGTTAATATATTTTTCTTTTAAAAACTCGGTTATCATTTTATCAAGTTTTTTGCTAGGTCATTAAAAATGAGTTCTACATTTTCTCCTGTTTTTGCACTCGAAAAATAATCAATTTTTAATTTATTGTTTTCTGCAATTTTTATGAAGGTGTTTTTTTCTATAAGGTCTATTTTATTTGCTACGGTAAGTAAATTTATTTTTGGATAATGGGTTTCTATATAATTTATTTCATCCGATAAATTAATATAAGTTGATTCTCTGGTGGCATCAAAAACATAAATAAAGCCTGATGTACCTAGTAAAAAACTTGGGCGTAATTTTTGCATATCTTCTTTGCCCTCAATATCCCAAATTATTAAAGTTATTTCATCGTTATTTATCTGCACTGTTTTTTTTACAATATGCACCCCTACGGTTACCAAATAATCATCCGAAAAACTGTTTTTAACAAACCGTCTAATTAGCGATGATTTACCCACACCAAAATGACCTACTAAAACAATTTTTTTTAAGCTAAGCATTTATAAAATATTCTTTTAATTTTTGTTCAATATATTGTTTATTTCCGATATTTTTTTTGATGTGTTTATTTGCAAAATCAAATAAATCGTTTTCTACCCTGTTTTTAAAAACAGCATCAAACTTACCCGATATTACTGCTGATATGTAATAGGTTGGGAAATTTTGAAGGTATATTTTATATAATTCGTACTCTATTAATTCTAAATTTTGGTCGCCTTTTATAAAAGCATCTTCTACAAAACTTTTTATGGCGGTTAGCATTCCTGCCAGCAAATCTTCATCTATAGTATCGGTATTAGAGTATCGGGCAATTATAAGTCCCGAGCCTTTTTCGATAATAAACAGTTGTAAAATTTTTGATTTTGCCATATCGGCCAATACAAAATCTATTTCGCTTACGCCGCTAAAAAACGACATTATCTTTCTGTACCAATATTTGAATGAAAGTTTTTGATTTATTTGGGCATTAATATTATCCGAAAGCGTTTTCATCTCGCTTTGGATATATTTTTTAATCATTTTACCCAACAATGGAAATAAAATATTTACTACCTCATCTTGCGAATTTTTTATTTGCTCGGATAGTGCCTCGGTAATTGTTGGGCCTAGTTTTACTGGTATTTCTTCAACAAAGCTGGTTAGTTTGCGGCTAATTATTGGCTCAACTTTTTGTGATAGCTTTTCATCAATATTAACAGTATCGGTAAGGGTATCTACTTTTTCTAAAATTTTGTTAGCAAAGTTTCGGTCTTCGTCTAACAGAAGATCCCTTAATAAGGTTAATTTTTCGGCATCAGTCATTTTAAAGGTTTAGTAATCCTTTAAAATATTTTCGCCCATGTTAACCAATAATTCGCCCAAAGTTTTTCTATCTACTTTTTTGTGGGTTAACGTGGCAACGCTATCATTCGTTTTCGAATCCAGTTCGGTAATTCTGATATTCAAATCAGTTTCCAAATTATCAATCGTTTGCGATAGTTCTTTGTTTACTAATGCAATGTAATTTTCTAAATCCTCTTTTTTCTTATCTATTTCGTCTCTTAAAGTTTGAAAATCGCTATCAATTTGTTGGATATTTTCTCCAAAAATAAGATTTTTTATTGCTTCAATCCTCGAGGCTGATTCTGGATGGTTAGCAGCCGTACTTGCTTCAATATTAGTTTCTATTGGTAAGGCACTTTCGTTATCTTTTTGTTGATTTTTAGACATTTAATTATTATTATTTTTTTTTACCAAAAATAAAAAAAAATTAATGTTATAACATGTTTATTGTTATTTATTTAAGTAAAAAATGTAATATTTTTGTTACATAGAATGTGTTTTTAATTTTGGTGTGCCATCTTATTGCAGTAAGTGCATTTAATGAGGGTATTTTTTCAAAATAAAAAAAAATCTTATTCCTCTTCATCCTCACCTTCTCTTCCCCAGTATTCATCTTTCCAATTGTCCATCCTATTCATTGCCTCCATCTCATCTATAACTCCTGTATTAACTAGTATTTCTAAACAAGACATAGCGGTATTTTGGTCATCAGTTTCATCAATTATCGTGTTTAGTTTTTCTATTAATTGTTTATCAAGTTCGCTTTCGCTTAGGTCGTAATAATTTGCTAAAGCTTCTAAAGCTGCGTACTGTTCTTTGTTCCCTTTACTTTCTATAGACTTTAAAAGCAAGGCTCTAGCGTCTTTAATCACATAGTAATCAAGTAACTCTGAAATGGTTTTTAGTGCGTTTGAGCGGCGTTCGTCACAACTTTTGGTTTCTTCATTTTTTAAGTTTAATACTTGAATACTTAACTCCAAAATTAATAATAATATTTTTTTGTGCTTATTGGAGTAATCTTCACCCAGTAATAGTTCTTCATTTTCATCAACTTCAAAATCACTTAGTATGATAAAATTAAATGGTAAATCGATTATAGTTTTCCAAAAATCATCTTCTATATGCCTTATAATTCTGTTTCTAGTTTTAGCCATTAGCAAAATTTTATCACATAGTTTAACCATATCAGTGTACTCAACATTGTAATAGTCTATACAGTTTAAGTCCATGCACAAGCTTTTATGCACATTTTTACCTGCTTTTTTCTCGATAATTAAATCAACAATCGAGCATATTTCTTCAATAGTTTTAAAATTATGTTTCATGATTTTTGTTTTTTATAAGCTAAGCCATCTTTCGTTTTAAAACTGGGTAAGTAAATATGGCGGTAAAAATAATTAATGCGCCTACATAAAATTGGTTGCTCATATGTTCGGTTTTACCAAAAAATAGTAAGGCCATAATTATAGCGTAAACGGGCTCTAAATTAGTGATTAATACCACCCTAAAGGCCGATAAATGTTGCATCACCATAACGCCATATACATACGCTACCGATGTACACACAGTACCCAAAATAAACAAGTAAACTACATCGCTTACAGGCAAATAAAGGTTTTGGTGTGTGCCGTTTTTAAATAACAGGTAAACCGAAACGCCTAAAAAAGCACCTACAAGTTCGTAAAAACTTATCACAATAGCACTGCGGTTTTTTATTTGTTTGCCATTAATAATGGTGAATAAACTGGCCATTAAAGCACTGCTTAATCCCATTAAAATACCTTTGGTATATTGGCTTTCGAACTGGAATATAAGGTAAATGCCTAAAATAATTACCAAGCCTATAAGCACTTCGAGTTTCGAAATTTTTACACGGTTAAAAACAGGTTCTAATATGGAGGTAAATAAGGTTAATGATGATAAACAAACCATTGTTATTGATATGTTTGAGGCTTTTATAGCACCAAAAAAAAGTATCCAGTGCAAGCCCAGTAGTAGCCCTATGCCTAGCAGTTTAAGTATAGGCATAAAATCCGCCTTGAGCGAAATATTTTTTATTTTACAAAATATAGCCAACGATACGGCTGCAATAAGTACCCTATACCACACCAGTTGGTATTCGTTTACACTTATTACTGCACCCAAAACACCTGTAAAACCCCATACCATTACCGTAATATGAAGCGTAATGATGCTTTTTTTTAAACTGCTCATATTTTACTTTGGTGCTTTTACAAGCAAATATAAGCCTAACAATCCAAAAATAACATTAGGGATAACCACGGCTATTATAGGCGGTAAGCCTCCTTTTAGTGCAAATGTATTGGCAAATTGGATAAATAATATATATACAAAACTTAATAAAATGCCTAAACCTAGGGGCAAGCCCACGCCTCCCCTTACCTTACGGGATGATAGAGCTACACCTATAAGCGTGAGTACGTAGGCCGAAAAAGGGTACGTCCAGCGTTTGTATTTTTCTAATTCGAGGTTTACCATAATGCCCGAGCCACGTATTTTTTCTTTTTTAATTTTTTCGTTTAATTCCCAAAAATTCATGGCCGAGTATATGTTATCTCGGGCATCAAAATCAATGGGGCGCATATCTAAAAGTGTGTCTATTTTTGGGCCACGGCTCATATTTTCTTTTAAACCATCAACGCTACGCTTGGTATAATTTTCTATCGTCCATTTACGGCTTAGGGTATCAAACGAAATTCTATCGGCCATTATTTTGGTTTTTAGTTCATCGCCATTAAATTTTTCGAGCGAAAACTTGTTGCCTGTATTATTGGTATTATCAAACGATTCTAAAAATATATACGTATTGCTATCTAATTGTAAATGAACATTGTTTTTATAGTTTTCGTGGTTTTTTAAAAACGTGTTTTCAAACGTTGTCATCAATCTATTGGTTTCGGGTATAATAAAAAGATTAAAACCCATACTTACTAAAAATATTAAGGTTGATGCAATAATGTAAGGCCTTAAAAAACGATTAAAACTTGCGCCACCGCATAGTATGGGCACAATTTCGGTTTGGTCGGCCATTTTGGCTGTAAAAAATATTACAGCAATAAAGTTTATTAAAGGCGATAAAAAGTTGAGGTAAAACGGTATAAACCCTGCATAGTACTGGAAAACGATACTGTACGTGGTAACATCGTTTTTTAAAAAATCGTCGAGCTTTTCTGATATATCAAAAACTACGGTAATAACCGTAAAAATACCCAAGGTAAAAATAAAAGTACCTAGGTATTTTTTGATAATATACCAATCAATCAGCTTTATGTATTTATCTAAAATATTCATTTAAAGCCTTGTTGCTAATTGTTTTACCATTTTATTTTTCCAATCGTAAAACTCGCCACTAATAATTTTAAGGCGGGCTTGTTGTACCAGCCAAATATAAAAATGTAGGTTGTGTAAGGTAGCAATTTGCGAACCTAATATTTCTTTCGAATGTATTAAATGGCGCAAATAGGCCTTGGAATAGTTTACATCCGAAAACAAAGTGCTATCGGCATCAATAGGCGAAAAATCGTTTTTCCATTTCTCGTTTTTAATATTTATAAAGCCGTGTTGGGTAAATAACATGCCATTGCGGGCATTGCGGGTGGGCATTACACAATCAAACATATCAATACCTAAAGCAATGTTTTCGAGTAGGTTAATAGGTGTACCTACACCCATAAGGTAGCGTGGTTTATGGGCGGGTAATACGTTGCATACTACCTCCGTCATGGCGTACATTTCTTCGGCAGGCTCGCCTACCGATAGGCCACCTATGGCATTGCCTTCACGCTCGCAACTGGCTATAAACTCGGCCGATTTTATGCGCAAATCTTTATACACCGAGCCTTGTACAATAGGGAAAAAAGTTTGTGTATAACCATATTTTCCTTCGGTTTCATCAAACCTAGTAATGCAGCGCTTTAGCCAGCGGTGCGTCATATCAATAGAACGGCGGGCGTAGTTAAACTCGCAAGGATAGGGTGTACATTCGTCGAAAGCCATAATAATATCGGCACCTATGGTACGCTGTATATCCATTACGTTTTCGGGCGTAAACAAGTGTTTCGAGCCATCAATATGGGATTTAAAAGTTACACCTTCTTCTTTAATTTTACGTACTTGTGCCAGCGAATATACTTGGTAACCGCCGCTATCGGTTAAAATGGGCTTATCCCAGCCTATAAATTTGTGTAAACCGCCCGCTTTTTCAATGGTTTCTAAACCTGGCCTAAGGTATAAATGGTAAGTGTTTCCTAAAATTATTTGTGCTTTTATATCATTGGCTAGCTCGCGTTGGTGTACCGCTTTTACGGTACCAGCCGTACCCACGGGCATAAAAATAGGGGTTTGTATATCGCCGTGGTCGGTACTTAGGGTGGCCGCTCGGGCTTTACTTAAAGGGTCTTGTGCGTTTATTTTAAATTTCATTAAGGTGCTTTTATCGCAAAAATCAAAAATAGCATTTTTTAAATTGCGTAATCGTTTTTAATTTATTAACAAAAACGGCGCAAATTAATATTTGATACACATACCTATTTTGGAAATTTTGGAATTGGTTAAATATATATTCAGCATCGTTTAATTGGGTAATGTTGCGATTACTTTCTAAATCAAAATTTTATAAACGTAACAAAGCACCTTCTTTAAGCGCATAAGTACTTAATAATGTTTTTTTGATATTTAACTTTTGTAATATAAACGATGTGATAACCGATGCTACCACAATCATATCAACCCTAAAAGCAATTAAACCAGGTGTATGCAGGCGTTGTTGTTGGGTTGATGTTTTAAAAAAATCTAATAATTGTTGTAATTCTTGGGTGTTAAAGTCAAAACTTTTTTCGGTATCAGGGTTAAAAATACGTCCTTTTTTTACATTTATTATTTCGGCATAAGTTTCGAACGAGCCTGCTGTACCTACCAAAACCTGTGGATTAAATATTTTACAGGCTTCAATTAAAGGCATTAAATTTTTTTCAAGGTAATTTTGGATGGTTTTAATATCGGTAAAAGTTAAGCAGTTTTGCTGCATAAATAAATCCATCAGCCTTGCTGCACCTAGTTTAAAACTTTGTTTCCAGTAAATTTGGCTGTGGTTGCACAATATAAACTCTACGCTACCACCGCCAATATCCATTATTAAAAATAGCTCATTTTTAAGATTTATTGCTGCTTTTGCGCCTTGGTAAATAAGTTCGGCCTCGGTATCGCCACTTATAGTTTGTATGTTTATATTGGTTTTTTGTAATACTTCGGCTATAAAATTTTGCCCATTTGCGGTATCTCTAACCGCCGATGTAGCAATAGCAATAACTTGCTTAACAGGGTATTGTGCAATTGTTTCACTAAATTTTACAAGAGTATCAATCCCTCTTTTATAAGCCTCAGGGGCGATAATAGCTTTATTAATGCCACCTTCGCCAAGCTTTACGGCTTGGTAAGTTTTATAATGAAATATAATTTCTCCATTAGGCAATACATCGGCAATATTGAGATGAAAAGTATTGGTACCTATATCTATTACTGCTTTCATGGGTTTAATTTTAATTTATCTCAGTTCAATAAAGTTGAGGCTTATTCCGTCTGCCTAAATTGCAGCAAACCCCTTGTTGGGCGTTTGTGCTTCTTTTCTGGTCTATAAATCAAGCATTCCAAAAGTTTGACCAAATGGAACGTTAAGATCAATAAATTGAAACGTTGGATTTAAGTGTTCTTTGAGCAAGTTGAATATTTTGTGGCTTTCAGTGTCTGATGAAAGATAAAATTCAACACTTTTTTCTACATCTGCTGTTGCAAACAATTTAGTGTCGTTTGGAATGATATTACGCTCTCGAAGTTGTAATTTATTTTTGTTTTGAAAAACCAGTTTTGCAAATTCACCAGTCTTTTTTGAGTGGTCGAGATTGAAAGGAATAATCTGCAAATTCTTTAATGGCAATTCGTGTATGTTGCCACCAACACAATATTCAGCAATCGAAATTGTTGAAACATACATCTTAATTTCATTTTGCAAGAAGTAGCGAAAATAGCCGTCTGCATTTTTGAACAACGGAGAGTCATCGTTAAGAAATCTTAGAAAGAAACTTGTGTCAAGTAAAACAGCTTTATGCATTGTTACCTGCTCTTAATTCTGTAAGCCAAGTGTCAGGATTTACATTTCCAAGCCAAGATTTTTTTGCTTTTTCACGCAATGAATTTAAATACTGTTCGTCATAGGTTGGTTGAAAGTCAACTAACTCAACAAATTTCAAAGATGATTTATCTAACTCGCCAGTTTCACTATGTTGTTTCCCAATAGCTCTAATCCCATAAGGCTTTTTGTGTATTATGTTTTCTTCTAAATTTTCAAAAAATGAAACAGGTGTGAAAACAGTAACACTTCCAAATTCATCTGTATTTATATGAATATTAGTTTTGTCTTTTCCCCCGGCATTAGTTATTTTTCCATAAAAATAGAATTCAGCATCTACCCAAATAGCTTCTGTTCTGTATAGTTTGGTTGTTTTGTCAACCTTAATTTCATTTGAATTGTCAAGCGAAGTTTTTATAGTGAAAGTGTAATCTTTTTTGGCAGCAATTTCTTGAATATTCTCAAAAGCTTTTGCTGTGGATAATTCTAAAAAGTCAATGTTTTGTGATTGTTGAACTTGTCCAATTATGGCATTAAAGCCAATTATAAACTGAATTGAAGTTTTAAAAATGTGCCTAACAGAACCTTCTTCAATTTTGTATGCGATATTGGGTCTGTCTTTCTTGTCGCCAGAATACAAAAGATTTTCAGCGTTTTCCAAAATAGAAATTACCTCCTTGATGTCGTAATTATCAGGCGAAAGTTCAAGATTTCCTTTTGAACCAGTTATCCTTATTTCTATTTGTCCAATTTTTTCCACAAGCAAGTTTAGTCAAAATGAAAAATTTAACGCTATTATTTAACAATAAAAGTTTGAATTATAGTGTTCGTCCAGCATAACGCCCAACATTAGCTATAACTATTTTCGTACATATCTACATTATCCTTACTTTCCAGTACCGAGTGTCCCATTAAAAACTGGTCAACTTTGCGGGCTGCTTCGCGGCCTTCGGATATTGCCCATACTACCAATGATTGGCCACGGCGCATATCGCCAGCTACAAAAACCTTGCCTACATTGGTTCTAAAATCACCTTCTTTGGCATCCACATTTTTGCGGGCATCAAGGTTTACACCCAACTGTGCCAGCATACCATCGTATTGTGGGTTTACAAAACCCATAGCCAAAAATACTCGCTCGCAGGGTATTTCTCTGATGCTGCCTTCTACTTCTTTAAATTTAGTTGGCCTACCCAAAAAATCGGTTTCCCACTCCACATCTACCAGCATTAAAGCTTTTAAATTTCCATCAGCATCGCCAATAAATTCTTTGGTATTTACACCCCAGTGGCGTTGGCAACCCTCTTCGTGTGAGCTAGTTGTTTTTAAAATCATGGGATATTGCGGCCACGGCATAGCCAAATTACGTTCTTTGGGTGGTTGCACCATTAATTCGAATTGTAAAATAGATTTTGCCCCTTGGCGGTTGGATGTGCCTACACAATCCGAACCCGTATCGCCACCGCCTATTACTACCACATTTTTATCGGTAACCAAAATATCTTCTTGCTGTACAGGCAAACTGCTTACCCTTTTATTTTGCTGTTTTAAAAACTGCATGGCAAAGTAAATGCCTTTTAATTCCCTTCCGGGGATGGGTAAATCGCGAGGAATGGTAGAACCACCAGCCAACACTACGGCATCGTAATCTTTTACCAAATCATTGGCTTCTATATCTTTACCTATTTCGGTATTGCATTTAAACACCACACCGCTATCTTCCATTATTTTAATACGGCGTTCAACTACTGTTTTTTCTAATTTAAAATCTGGGATACCGTAACGTAACAAGCCACCTGGTTTATCATCACGCTCGAAAACCGTAACCTCGTGGCCCACTTTTATCAATTGCGCAGCAGCGGCCAAGCCAGCTGGCCCACTACCTACCACGGCTATGGTTTTGCCAGTTTTTAAAATAGGAGCGTTTGCTTTTACAAAGCCTTTTTCGTAAGCAATTTCGATAATATGTTTTTCAATTTCTTCGATGGCAATGGCTGGCTTGTTTATGCCTAGTACACAAGCAGCTTCGCAAGGTGCAGGGCAAATACGGCCTGTAAACTCGGGGAAATTATTGGTAGAGCTTAGTATTTCGTAGGCTTCTTCCCAGTTTTTTTTGTACACGGCATCGTTAAACTCGGGGATAACATTACCCAGCGGACAACCCGAGTGGCAAAAAGGAATGCCACAGTTCATACACCTTGCCGATTGTTGGTTTAGTTTTTCATCGCTGTAAAGCCCCACAAACTCTTTATAATTTTTTTTACGCTCTTGCGGAGATACTTTTTCTGGAAGCTCTCTTCCATATTCCATAAAACCTGTAACTTTTCCCATTTCTAACTTAGCTTGTTTTTTGAAATTGTTTTTTTTCTGATAATACTCTCTTGTACTCTTTAGGGAATACTTTTATAAATTTAACCGATTCATCGGCCCAGTTGTTAATTAAATATTCGGCGGCATTACTTCCTGTTAAAGTATAATGTTTCTTTAATAAGGCAATAATTTGCTCTTCATCCTGTGGCGATAATGGGTCTAAATCTACCATTTCCATATTGCAGTTTTCTACAAAGTGGCCATCCACATCGTAAATCCAAGCAATACCACCACTCATACCAGCAGCAAAGTTACGGCCTGTTTTTCCTATAATTAATGCTTTTCCGCCTGTCATATATTCGCAACCATGGTCGCCCACGCCCTCTACTACGGCTACCGCCCCCGAGTTACGCACTGCAAAGCGTTCGCCAGCAAGCCCTCGTATAAATAACTCGCCCGATGTGGCACCATATAAAACTACGTTACCTACAATAATGTTATCTTGTGGCGCAAAAGTGCTTTCTTTGGCAGGATAAATGGCTATTTGTGCGCCCGAAAGGCCTTTACCTACATAATCATTGGCTTCGCCTTCCAGCTCAAACGATATTCCTTTTGATGCAAATGCACCAAAACTTTGCCCTGCCGAACCCGAAAATTTGTAGTTAATCGTATTATCGGGCAAACCTTGGGAACCATATTTTTTTGCAATTTCGTTTGATAAAAGTGTACCAATAGTTCTATCTGTATTTTTAACAGTAAACGACCCAAATACGGGTGTTTTATCATCAATTGCCGCTTGTGCTTGTGCAAGCAATTTCCAGTCGATAATATCGGCCATGCCGTGGTCTTGGCTTTCGCTGTTGTACAGTGTTAAGCCTTTGGGATTAAATACAGGGTACAATATGCCCGATAAATCTACTTTTTTGGCTTTCCAATGTTTAATGTTATCTCGTTTTTTAAGAAACTGTACCCTACCTACCATTTCGTTGATGGTTTTAAAACCCAGTTCGGCCATAATTTCTCTTAGCTCTTCGGCCAAAAACTTAAATAGGTTTACCACATGCTCGGGCTTTCCGCTAAATAGTTTACGCAGTTCAGGGTCTTGCGTGGCTACGCCTACGGGGCAGGTGTTTAAATGGCATTTACGCATCATAATACAACCGCCAGCAACTAAGGCGGCAGTAGCTACGCCCCATTCTTCGGCACCTAGCAATGCTGCAATAGCTAAATCTTTACCTGTTTTTAATTGTCCATCGGCCTGTAAAACTACACGGCTACGCAGCTTGTTTTTTACCAAGGTTTGGTGTGCTTCGGCCAGGCCTAGCTCCCAAGGTAAGCCAGCATGTTTTACCGAGCTTATGGGCGATGCGCCTGTGCCTCCATCATAGCCTGCTATTAATATTACATCGGCATGTGCTTTGGCCACACCTGCGGCAATGGTACCTACACCCGCTTTTGAAACTAGTTTAACATTAATGCGGGCGGCCCGGTTGGCATTTTTTAAATCAAATATTAGCTGAGCTAAATCTTCGATAGAATAAATATCGTGGTGTGGTGGTGGCGATATTAAGCCTACTCCTGGGGTAGAGTGGCGGGTTTTTGCAATCCAATCATCTACCTTGTGGCCAGGTAATTGCCCACCTTCGCCTGGCTTTGCACCTTGTGCCATTTTTATTTGTAATTCATCGGCATTGGTAAGGTAATTAATGGTTACGCCAAACCTTGCCGATGCTATTTGCTTTATAGCCGAACGCATCGAATCGCCATTAGGCATTGTTTCGTAGCGCATTTCATCTTCGCCACCCTCGCCTGTATTGCTTTTAGCACCTATGCGGTTCATGGCAATAGCTAGGGTACTATGTGCCTCATGCGAAATAGACCCGAACGACATGGCACCTGTTGCAAAGCGTTTCATAATGTTTTCGGCTGGCTCAACCTCATCAATCGAAATAGATTCGCGGTGATGTGCAAAACATAACAAACCTCTGATAGTGTATAGTTTATCAGTTTGTTCGTTAATTACTTTGGCGTATTTTTTATACACCTCGTAGCTATTGGTACGGGTGGCATGTTGTAATAAATGAACTGTTTCGGGGTTAAATAAATGGGCTTCGCCTCGGCGTTTCCATTGGTAAATGCCCCCTTCGTTTAATAAATGTTGGTTGCTATCTTCACCTGCAAAACCTGTAACGTGTTTCATCAATGCTTCGCGGGCTAGGTCATCTAGGCTCATGCCTTCGATACGGCTAATACCACCTGTGAAGTGTTTTTTTACTACTTCTTTATTGATACCTAATATTTCAAATACTTGCGAACCATGGTATGATTGCAGGGTTGATATTCCCATTTTCGAGAATATTTTTAACAATCCATCGCAAATGGCTTTGATATAGTTTTTGGTAAGATTTTTTATGTCTTGTGTGGTTTCTAATTTGCCTTCTTTATGCATCGTATCTATCGAAGCCAGTGCTAAATAAGGATTTATCGCGGTAGCACCAAAAGCTAATAAACAAGCAAAATGATGTACTTCCCATAAGTCGCCAGCTTCTACAACCAACCCAACAGAGCCCCTAAAACCTTGTTTAATAAGGTGGTGATGTACTGCCGAAACGGCTAATAATGAGGGTATAGGCGCATGGTTTGAGTCGATAGCCCTATCCGATAATATCAATACTTGGAAGCCATCGTTTACAGCATCTTCGGCATAGCGGCATAATCTATCAATTCCTTTTTGTAAAGAGCCTGCCTGCCCATCGGCCTTAAAGTAGGTTTGTAAGGTTTTAGATTGGAATAAACCTGTATCAATACTGCGTAGTTTTTCTAATTCGTAATCGTTAAGTATAGGTTGCTTAAGCGTTACGCAATGGCAGTGCATTTTATCTTCATCTAATAAATTACCATTGTTGCCAATAAAAGTTGCTAAGCTCATAACCAATCGTTCCCTAATAGGGTCAATTGGAGGGTTGGTAACTTGTGCAAAAAATTGTTTAAAGTAGCTGGATATATGTTGCGGTCGGTCGGATAAAACGGCCAAAGGCACATCGGTACCCATAGAGCCAATGGGTTCTTTACCATCAACAGCCATGGGTTTTACAATGGTTTCTAAATCTTCGCGGCTATAGCCAAATACTTTTTGGTAGCGGTAAACCGATTCTTTTGATAAGCCAGTAAACGAAACTCTGGGCTCGGGCAGTTGCTCGATTTTTATTTTATAGTTTTCTAACCAACGGCCATAAGGCTGGCGGCTAGCTACTTGGTGTTTTATTTCTTCGTCGGTAATTATTTGTCCTTTTTCGGTATCAATTAAAAACATTTTGCCGGGCTGTAAGCGGCCTTTTTTCAATACTGTTTTTTCATCAATGGTTAATACGCCAGCTTCGGATGCTACAATTACAGTTCCTTCGCTGGTGATTACATAACGTAGTGGGCGTAAGCCGTTTCTATCAAGCAATGCGCCTATTAGTTTGCCATCGGTAAAAGTTAAAGCGGCAGGACCATCCCAAGGTTCTATCAATGTGGCGTGAAACTCGTAGAATGCTTTTTTCAAAGGATCCATTAATTCGTTACCGTCCCAAGCTTCGGGTACTAGCATCATCATTACGTGTGGTAACGAGCGGCCACAGTGCATTAATAATTCAACAATATTATCTAAACATGCCGAGTCGGACTGGTTATCATCAATTACGGGCATTAACATTTCCATTTCTTCGCCTGTAAAATATTGCGAGGCATAAGATTTTACGCCTGCAAAAAACCAATTTAAGTTTCCTGTTAGGGTGTTTATTTCGCCATTGTGCGATAAATACCTAAATGGCTGTGCTAATTTCCATGAGGGGAAAGTATTGGTTGAGAAGCGTGAATGTATCATACCAAATGCGGAAATTACACGGCTATCGGCCAAATCATTGTAATATTGGCGTACTTGGTAGGTGGTAAGCTGCCCTTTATATACAATTATTTTACATGATAAGGATGCAAAATAACAGCAATCACTTGATGATTTATAGCTCTCTTTAACGGTTTTGGTAATTAAGCGCCTAAATATGTATAACTTTCTTTCAAAGTCTTCTTCGTTGCTAATAAATGCAGGTTTTTGAATAAAAATTTGATTAATATTAGGCTCAACCTCTAGTGCAGTTACACCAATAGCCGAAGAATTTACAGGAACTTTACGGTAGCCTAAAATGTGTAAACCCATTTTTTGGGCACACAGGCTAATGGTTTTTTTGAGTGCTTTTTTTAACGATGTATCGCTAGGGAAAAATACCATTCCTACACCGTAATCGCCTGGCTCACCAATATTTATTTCTAAGGCTGTACATTCTTCTAAAAAAAACTCATGAGGAATTTGTAATAATAAACCTGCGCCATCTCCCGAATTAGGATCGCAACCACAGGCTCCCCTATGCTCCATATTTTCTAATATGGTAAGCGCATTCAGAACTATGTCATGTGTTTTGTTTCCGTTTATATGGGTAATAAATCCTGTACCACATGCATCATGTTCAAAATTAGGGTTGTACAAACCCTCTGCTACGTTTTCTAATTGATTCATTAAAAAAATAATATAATTTATGTTTAACTACTAAAGTACGAATATTTTAGATAAATTTATAAACCTCGCTAAAAAATTAAAATATTTTAAAAAAACAACCCTATTTTGGGTAAAAAAATTAATTATTTTAAATTTATTGCCTAATAATTCATAAAAGTACAAAAGCATAATTTTATAACTTGACACCCATTATTTGATTAAAGCTTTACAAATAAACTTATTTTATTGCTTTAATGTTTGCACAGATTACAAAATATATTCTCTTATTTGTACATTAATTTGAAAGTTGTGTGCTATGCTTACAAACCGTTTGCGAACTCGGAAAATGTATTGTAACTTTGCATTATGCTTGATAATCATTACGATGTGAATATCTCGAAAGACTTTCAAACCTTTGAATTTAAAAGCATTGGCTTAAAAGGCAATGTTACGAAAGTAGTACGTTACAGCGAAATCAATGTAAAAGGTTTTTACAATCTTGGCTTTGGCGACAAAGACTCAATTACAGGGTTTATCAGCGACTTGACTGTAACTAACAACGGAGACAGTCAAAAAGTATTGGCAACGGTTGCGGTAACTCTTTATGCTTTCACAGATAAAAACCCAGAAGCCACCGTACTTGCGACAGGTAGTACTGAAGCAAGAACAAGACTTTACAGAATGGGGATTACCAATAATCTTGAAGAAATTGAGAAAGATTTTATTATTATGGGACTGACAGAAGCAAACTGGGAAAATTTCAGAAAAAATGTTGCTTACGGAGCTTTTTTAGTTCGCAGAAAAATTTAAATTTGTATAGTATGAAGACAACGAAAAAAGAAACAGAGAAAAAACTTCCAAAGGGCTTCAAATTTAATTCAACTTTGGACAACAAATATGCCGACCAACCTTTGTTCAAAGACAAAGTGGACAGGGCAAACCATATTCTTAGGACAGTCGGACTTCCTAAGTTCTAAAATACTGCTGAGAAATAGCACAGCACACAACGTGGGTTTGGTAAAAGTGGGGCTTTAATGCTGAATTGAGCATTTGTGCTTCTATTTCCCCACCTTCGCCAAGCCGCAAAACGTTAAGAGCAAGCATAATGAGAGAAATAAAGAGAATTGAAGTAAGCAGAAGCATTATTCTAAAAAAGCTTATTTTTAAAGAAAATTGGATTGATAGAATTGACCGTATTTTTATATATGTAGTTTTTGGAACATTAATTATTCTTCTAACTTTTATGATATTGAATGCAGACTTCAATCTACTAAAACAAAAACTTTTTTTATTAACTGCTTTTTCATTTACAATATTTTTATCTCTTTATATTGTGTATCGAACAGCGAATGAGAAGATTTTAATAGAATTGACAACAAAATTTAATGAAGAGAAAAACAGACAAATATTAGTGATGTTTGCCTCCAAGAATAAACTTATAATTAACCGTGATTCAAAAGAATGTATAATTTTAAATACAAGGTTCTTTAGAACTATAGTAATTTTTATCATAAAAAACAATATAGTTTTGTTTACAACTTTAACAGATGGGTTTCGAATCAATTTACCGACTTTATTTTTTCATTTGATTTTAAAACAAAGACTAAAAAAAGAATATAAACTTGCTTCATGAAACATATAAATTAACGACATATATAAATGTTAGAATTCAACAGACATTTATCTCAAATGAAATAATAAAAATACAATGAATAAAGCGGTTTTTTTGGATAGAGATGGAGTAATTAATAAAGAATTGGGCGATTATGTATGCCGGTTTGAGGATTTTGTTATCCTCGAGCATAATTTTGAGGCATTGCGTACTTTACAGCGTAAAGGATATTTGTTAATTATAGCTACCAACCAAGGTGGCATTGCCAAAGGCTGGTACACTTTGGATGAGTTAAATAAAATGCACCAGCATTTAATTGCGGTATATAAAGCCGAAGGAATTGAACTTGCCGATATTTATTATTGCCCACACCACCCTTTATTTACGGGCGATTGCGATTGCCGAAAACCTAAGCCTGGGATGCTGCTGCGTGGTATCGAAAAATTTGATTTAGATGCTTCTAAAAGCTATTTTGTAGGTGATAAAACTACCGATGTGGATGCTGCTAATGCCGCTGGGGTAAATGGTATTTTAATTGAGATAGACCAGCCTTTGGGTGAGATTTTGGGGTTGATAAGCTAAGATTGTTGAGCTTGTTTAGTTGGTGCAAAAGAACATGCACCACGGCGAAGGTAATAAAAAAGCCAGTTAGCAATAAGATGTTAACTGGCTTTTTTATACTATTTTAGTAAATTTTACCTATCCCCTATCTCAACAAACGCTCTATCCACCTCGCCTACATATATTTGGCGTGGGCGGCCAATAGGTTCTTTGTTTTCACGCATTTCTTTCCATTGGGCTATCCATCCCGGCAAACGGCCTAAAGCGAACAGTACGGTAAACATTTCGGTAGGGAAACCCAATGCCCGGTAAATAATACCCGAATAAAAATCAACGTTGGGGTATAGCTTACGCGATACAAAATAAGGGTCGCTTAGGGCTACTTCTTCTAGTTTTTTTGCAATATCTAACACGGGGTCGTTAATGCCTAGTTTTCCTAAAATATCGTCGCAAGCTTTTTTTATAATTTTAGCTCGTGGATCAAAATTTTTGTAAACACGGTGGCCAAAGCCCATTAATCGGAACGAATCGGTAGGGCTTTTGGCTTTATTTACCCATTTATCTACATCGCCACCATCGTTTTTTATTTGCTCAAGCATTTCTATAACGGCTTGGTTAGCACCGCCGTGTAATGGGCCCCATAGTGCCGAAATACCTGCCGAAATAGAGGCATATAAATTACAATCGGACGAGCCTACGATGCGCACTGTTGAGGTCGAACAATTTTGCTCGTGGTCGGCATGTAAAATTAGCAACACATTCATCGCATCTACAATGATAGGGTCGATAACTACCTCCTCGGTACGCTGGCCGAAAGTCATGTTTAAAAAATTACTTACATAATCAAACTTGTTTTGAGGATAAATATATGGATGACCTAGCGATTTTTTATATATCCAAGATACTATGGTTGACATTTTGGCCAGTAACTTGATAATAGTTAAATCAAATTCTTCGGGTGTAGGGTGTGCATTTAACGATTCGGGGTAAAACGATGATAACGAACACACCAACGATGACAACTGCCCCATAGGATGGGATTTTGACGGGAAACCATCAAAAAACTTTTTCATATCCTCGTGTACAAGGGTATGCTTGCTTATTTCGTTCTGAAAACCAGTTAATTGTTGCTGCGTAGGTAAATTGCCATATATCAATAAAAATGCAACTTCTAAAAAGGTTGATTTTTCGGCCAATTGCTCAATAGGGTAGCCTCTGTACTTTAAAACACCTATTTCGCCGTCTAAAAAAGTAATGGCACTTTTTGTAGCTCCCGTATTTTTGTACCCATTATCTAAAGTGATATATCCTGTTTGATCCCTTAGTTTTGAGATGTCTATGGCTTTTTCTTGCTCGGTTCCTTCGATGATTGCAAACTCAAATGTTTGATTTTCTAATTGTATAGTGGCTTTGTTTGACATGCTTGTAATATTATGATTGCAAACTTAATAAATACAATCATTGTTTTTTATAGTTTATTAGATTTTATATTTAATTGTTGAAATTATAAAATCGAAGTGGTGGTTTTGAGCTTTATAGCCAACGTTTCGGAGCTAATAAATATTTTAAATAAGACAATATAAACGCAATACCATTTTTATACAATCAACCAAGTATAAAAGCCACACAATTTCGTAAATCTTTACATTATTTGCGGTATTTTTTTTTTAAATTTGGAAAAATCAATTATGGTAAATTAGCACTGATGTGTTAATTTATCCAATCATTTGGCTATTAATCTCCCAGCAGCCCATCAAACGTTATGGCCGCATAGTACAAGCCTCCCAAGGTTGGGCCACCAGCATATTGTATGTAACGGCGGTTAAAAATATTGGATGCGCCTACTTTTAGGCTTGCTTTTTGTTTAGGTACACGTAGGGTTACTTGGGCATCAAAGGTGTTAAAACTAGGTACAGTACCAGTTACTAATGGGCTTTCCCACAAAAAGGATTGTTGCCATTTATATACTATACTAAAGCCTACATTTTTAACTACTTCGCGGTTACCAAACGATAGGTTGGTACCCCACTCTGGAGTGTTAAAGCCAGTTACAAAAATATCGTTGCTTTGGTTGGTTCTGATTTTATTAAAACTAGCATTGGCTGCTATCGAATATTTTTTATAAAAGCTATACGTAATACCTACTGCCGAGCCAAAGTTGCGGTAATCGTTTTTGGCATTGGTGTAAACGCGGTAACGCTCTTGTCCGTTACTTGCAGCATTTGCGCCTGTGGCTGGTTGTGCTTCTCGGTTTCTATCAAGCATGGCTATTACGGCAGCATCGCTGTTTACGGTTTGGTCTTTGGGTACAAATACTTGCGCCTGACCTAAAAATCCGCTATAGGTATTGGTATAAGCATCAATATCTAAAATTAATTTGTTTTCTAACAACACGCTTTTGTACCCAATTTCTAAAGAGTTGATACGCTCGGGGCTGGCTTTGGGTAAATTGGCTACTTGTAGTAAGCCACGGTTGGCTAGTGCGGGGGCATCGGTATTGCCAGCGGCACTTACGGCGGCATTAAAGTTTATTACCGACGCTTGGCTGTAACTGTTTTCCAAATAACCTAAGCCTTCGTTTATAATAGGCAAACTGCCCACACGCCTTACACGGCCATTATTTACGTACGATAATGCCTCGAATAATGCCGGGAAACGGTAGCCTTGCTGGTAGGTAAATCTAAAATTATGGTTTTTATCAACCGTGTAAACGGCGGCTAGGCGTGGGGTAAGTTTAGGGCTAAACTCGGGGTTATAATCAATCCTTAACGAGCCAAATAGCTTTAGTTTCTCCTCAAAAAATGTTTTGGTAACTTGCCCAAATGCACCTACTTTTTTGTAGTAAATAGGCTTACCAAAGCTGCCATCGGGCTGTTGTTTGTTTCTATCGGCAATGGGGCGGCTAAAATCAACAAAGTTATTTCCATCAGGCGTAATTTGGTAAAGGCGGGCATCGCCACCAATTAACAAATCGAATATTTTAACTTTTTTAGATAAATCCCACTGTGCTTCGGTGTGGTACATACGGCTTTTTTGCAGCAAGGCAGCACCACCTGTGGCTGGCGCATCGGGTATTAACCCCGATTTTATATCCCAATTGTTTATGCCAATAATGGTATTTTTTAAAGCATTAAACTCGGGCGTACCAGGCACTACACGGCTGGCATCGGCAGCTATACGAGCATTGGCGGTGGCGGTGGCTAAATCAACACCATTGGCTAATTGTGTGGTTAGGGCTGTTTTATATTTGGCTGCCCACACGCTATTGCTGCCACCGCTGGCTAAATCTAAATTATCGGCCAGGGGTTTTACGTTGTACGAATTGCCAGTGTTTTCGGTAGATAGGTAGGCCCGCACTACAAAATCAGTTCCTTTAAGCTCTAGTTTATGATTTTGTACCAGCACATTATCGAGCTGTATTTTGTTACCTCGCTGAAAAACGCCATCCATTTTACCCACGCGGTACTGGTAGCTTAGCTCGGCTTGGTTGCTTATACGGTAGTGTAGGGCGGCATCAAACTTTAAATTATCCACTTTGGGGTTTACCAAATCAATCTCGTAATAACCTGTACGGGCTACACGCAGGGTTTGGTTGGTTTTATCGCCTATGGTTAGGCCAGTAATAGAAACTACGTTGCTGCCTGCAAGGGCATCGTCGCCGTATTTGTTCCAGCCATCAAAGGCTACGTTGTTGTTTCCGTTTAACTCCGCAAAAGCGGGATTGGCACTTTTTAAGTTGTTGGTATTTTGGTCGGTTCGGGTGTTCGATCGCCAATCGGTTCCTTGCATATAACTGCCATTAATTTTAAAAGCAAATTTATTGTTAAAAGCTTTGGCGTACCTAAAAGCGGTTTCGGTTAAAACTGCAGGCGAATGATCCACACCATCTACATGGTTTAAGCCAGTTTTATGGTAAACGCTTAGGCCTTGGTAATAAAAAGGACTTTTGGTAAGCAGGTTAGCCATACCGTTAATGGCGTTCATACCGTACAGTGCCGATGCCGCCCCAGGCGTAATTTCGATGCTAGAAATATCCAACTCGGTAGGGCCAATGGCGTTGCCTAACGGTACACCAAGGGTTGCAGCTTGCATATCAACCCCATCTACCAGTTGCATAAACCTAAAATTGTTGGGTATATTAAAGCCACGGGTATTGGGTATTTTAAAGGTAAGGCTAGAGGTAGTCATTTGTACGCCTTTTACGTTTTCGAGGGCATCGTAAAAACTGGGTGCGGGCGAATCTTTAAGTGCCCTAATATCTAATTTTTGTATGGCCACAGGCGATTTAAGTATGCTTTCTTGTACCCTACTGGCTGTTACTACCACCTCGTTACCCAGCAAAGTTTGGGTGCTTAACGCTATATTTACTTGCTGGCCAGTTTGTTTAACCTCAAATTCTTGAGATTTAAAACCAATGGTGCTAAACACCAAAGTAAACGGAAATTTTAATTTTGTTTTGAGGTTAAATTTGCCTTTATCGTTGGTTATGGTGCCAGAAACCGTACCTTTTATGGTTACGCTTACGGCGGGTATAGGTTCTTTGGTATCGCTATCAATTACCTGCCCTGTTATTTCTATTAGCTGGCCATCTTGTGCGTAAGTTATTTTATTTACGGCTATAAATACAGTAAAAATTAGTAGTGCCTTGGCGGCGATGCTTAAATAGTGGTTATAAAGTTTGTTAAAATGTGCTTTCATTTCGTTGTTTTTGATTTGGGATTTTATAAAATAATTTGAGGGTTTGTTTATTAGATTTTTAACAAATACAACAACACATTATTTTATTTTTTTGGTAAGATGTAGGGCGTGATGAATTGGGCGTAAATTTTAATTCCATATAAAGTCTATCGATTTAGTAGGCAATTATAAAACAAAAAAAAATAAACTAAAAAATTTATTATACAAATAATACATAATGAGCATATTAAAAAATATTAGACTATTTAATTGGTCAGTAATTTTAGAATTGTATGCAACTAAAGGCAAAATATTTGTTAACCCAACACAAAAAATAAGTCTTTTTTTTGTGTTGGGCTATAGAGTACTATTGCCATCCGCCACCCAAGGCTTTATACATATTTACTAAAGCCGTATTTTGCTGTTTTTTGTAAATAATTAATTCTATTTGGGATTTTAGGGCGTTTTGCTGTGCTAAAAACACTTCTAAGTAACCCGCCTTACCAACACTAAAAAGTTCGGCCGAGGTTAAAATAGCTTGTTGCAATAAAACAACTTCTTGTTTTTTTAAGCGGTAAATTTCTTTGCTATTTTTAATATTATTAATGGCATTATATACTTCGGTAAAGCTGTTTACAATTAGTTTTTCGTAATTGATATAAGCGGCTTTTTGCTCGGCATTGGCTGCTAATAAGTCGGCTTTAATTTTACGACGGTTAAGCAAAGGGGCGGTTAAGTTGCCCATTAAGCCGTAGGCAATTGATGAAGGCGTTTGTAACAAAAACTGGGTGTTAAATGCTTGCAAACCCATATTTGCATTGATATTAAAACTCGGATAAAAGGCCGCCCTGGCTGCTTTAATGTTGGCATTGCTAGCCATTAATTCCAGTTCGGCTTGTTTAACATCGGGCCGGTTTACTAGTAACGATGATGGTATGCCCGTTGAGATTAAATTATCGAAATCCTGTGAGCTAAAACTTGTATCCCTATCAATAACATCGGGATAAGCCCCACACAAAAAAGTTAATTTACTTTGAGTTTCTATAATTTGTTGGCTTATTTCTGTTTTAATTGCTTTTGAATTAAATATTTGTGCACTAAGCATTTCAACAGCCAATGAGTTGGCCTTACCTACTTCTTTTTTAATTTTAACTACATCCAAAGCCTCTTGTTGTAATACTATGTTTTCTCGTAAGATATTCATTTCTTTATCGAGCGCTAAAAGCAGGAAGTAAGTATTTGCAATTTCGGCCACTAAATTTGTAATAATAAAGTTTTTGCCATAGGTTGAAGCGGTAAATTTTGCGAGTGCTGCTTTTTTACGGCTTTTAAGTTTGCCCCATACATCGGCTTCCCAACTGGCCATAAAACCTATACCATAATCGGGTAAGGGATTGGGGATTTGCTGCTGTGGTGTTATGTTTTGTGATAGGTTGGTATCAAAATTACCAACCCCATCCATGGTGTAGGTACTAAATTTGCGTAAGCCAGCATTGGCACCTATGCTTACCTCGGGCAATAAAAAACCTTTGCTAAAGTTAAGATTGGCTCGGCTAATTTCTATTTTTTGTAATGCGATTTGTAAATCGAAATTTTTAACCAAGGCCGTATCTATTAGCTTGCTAAGGTTGGGGTCGAAAAATATTTTTTGCCATTTGGGTAATTCTACAGCTAGGGTATCATCGGCCTTAGCCAAAAAAACTGTGGGTATTTTTTTAGCAATACTGGGCGTTGTATTACTAAGTTGCATTACTTTACAACTTAAAAAAAACAGTGCAATTAAGCCTAAACAAGTATATTTCAATTTAATCATTTTGGGGTGATGGTTGTGTGCTGGTATTATTTTTTTTAGGACTTAAACTGGCAAAAATTACATACAAGCCAGGTATAATGATTACGCCAAATATGGTACCAAACAACATACCACCAGCAGCGGCTGTGCCTATGGTTTGGTTACCTATGGCACCTGCACCCGTGGCTGTAACTAAAGGTATTAGGCCGGCAACAAAGGCAAAAGAAGTCATTAAAATAGGACGTAACCTTGCCACAGCACCTTCTATGGCTGCTTTTACTATGCTAAGGCCTTCTTTTTGTTTTAAAAGGGCAAATTCGATAATTAAAATCGCGTTTTTACCTAGCAAACCTATTAGCATTACCATGGCTACTTGGGCATAAATATTGTTTTCTAAGCCTAAAATATACAATAAAAATAGGGAGCCAAATATTCCAACGGGTAGTGATAACAAAACGGCAAAGGGCAATAAAAAACTTTCGTATTGTGCCGCTAGTAGCAAGTAAACAAAAAGTAAGCATATTGCAAAAATGTATATTACTTGGTTGCCCGATAGGATTTCTTCCCTCGTCATGCCCGACCATTCGTATAAATAACCTTTTGGTAGTGTTTCTTTTGCCACTTCTTCTATTGCTTTTATGGCATCGCCACTGCTATAGCCATCGGCGGCTTCGCCATTTAGCATGGCCGATAAGTACATGTTAAACCTTGTTAATTGCTCGGGGCCATATACACGTTCGATTTTTGCAAAAAGCGAGTAAGGTACCATTTGGCCTTTATCGTTTTTAACACGTAGCTTTAAAATATCTTCGGGCTGGGTTCGGTATTTAGGGTCGGCTTGTAACATTACTTTATACATTTGGCCAAAACGTATAAAATTTGTTGTGTAATAGCTGCCCATAAGTGTTTGTAGGTTGCTAAGGGCATTATCGGCGGTAACGCCTTTTTGTGCTGCAATATCAGGGTCGATTCGTATTAAATACTGAGGAAATGTAGGGTTAAAACTTGTAAAAATATCTTTAATTTCTTTTCGTTTTTTTACCTCGGCAATAAAATTTTGGGTTGTTTTAAAGGTTTGGTTTAGGTCGCCTAAGCCTGTTTTATCCAATAAACGTAATTCAAAACCGCTGGCATTACCAAAGCCAGGTACCGCTGGCGGTGGAAAAAACTGTATTTGGGCATCTTTAATGTCTTTGGTTTTTTGCTCGAGTATGGCTATAATTTCATCGGCGGTATTTTTGCGTTCTTCCCAAGGTTTTAGGTTAATGGTGCTCATCCCAAAAGATGCACCTGTACCGTCGGTCATCATGTTATAACCAGCTAATGATGATACGCCTTCGATGCCTTCAATACTTTTCACTTGGTCATCTACTTTGTTCATCACGGTTTCGGTACGCTCTAAAGTTGCCCCTACTGGTGTGGTAACGCTTACGTAAATAGTACCCTGATCTTCGGTAGGGATAAAACCAGTGGGTAAAAATTTACTAACTCCCCAAGTAGCAAAACAAAACACCAATAAAACAATTATGGTAAAACTTCTTACGTTTACTATTGCTTTTAAAATTGTTCGATATTTTTCTGAAATTTTATTGTAATAATGGTTAAAGCCATCAAAAAATTTATCTAAAATATTTTTAGCCTTATTGGGGTCATGGTCTTTTAATATAATGGCGCACAATGCTGGCGTTAAGGTTAAGGCATTAACTGCCGATATTACAATGGCAATGGCCATTGTAACCGAAAACTGACGATAAAACACCCCTACTGGGCCATCTAAAAACGCAACAGGTATAAACACCGCACTCATTACTAACGAAATAGCAACAATAGCTCCACCAATTTCGTCCATCGCTTCGATGGTAGCCTGCTTGGCGGTTAAATGTTTTTCATGCATTTTGGCATGTACGGCTTCTACCACAACAATGGCATCATCAACCACAATACCTATGGCTAAAACTAGCGCAAATAAGGTTAATAAGTTTATCGAAAAACCAAACATTTGCATAAAAGCGAAAGTACCAATAAGCGAAACAGGTACAGCCAGTACAGGTATAAGGGTCGAGCGCCAATCTTGCAAAAAAATAAATACCACCAAGGCAACCAGTATAAAAGCTTCTAAAAGTGTTTTTATAACTTCGTGGATTGAGGCATCTAAAAACCTAGAAACATCGTAGCTTATGGTATAGTCCATACCAGGCGGGAAGGTGGTTGATTTTAAAAATTCGAGCCTTTGTTTAATTTTAGAAATAACTTCACTTGCATTGGAGCCTGGCCTTTGTTTGAGGATAATGGCTGCCGATGGTTTTCCGTTTTCTTTTGATAGCACATCGTAATCTAAGGAGCCAAACTCAATATCGGCAACATCTTTTAACCTTACCATTTCGCCTGTGGCACCTACTTTAATTACAATTTTTTCGTATTGTTCTTTTTGGGTAAGCTTGCCTGTGTAGCGCAGCACATATTGTAAGGATTGCGCCGCCCGCCCCGAACTTTCGCCCACTTTACCTGGTGCGGCTTCTATGTTTTCGGCTTTTAATGCTTTGATAATATCTTCGGCCGATATTTCGTAAACATCCATACGTTGTGGGTTTAGCCATACCCGCATGGCGTATTCACGTTGGCCCATTATATCGGCAAAACCTACACCATCAATTCTTTTTAATTCGGCAAGTACATTTATATCGGCAAAATTGTAAATAAATTTTTCGTCGATGGTGGTATCGCTACTTACAATATTAAGGTACATGAGCATGCTGTTTACCTCTTTTTCGGTTGATACGCCAGCTTTAATAACCTCTTCGGGCAGTTCGTCTAAAACTGTGGCTACACGGTTTTGTACGTTTACGGCGGCTAGGTCGGGGTTGGTACCTACCTTAAAGTAAACTTGTACAATACTGGTACCATCGTTCCCCGAAACCGATGAAATATAATCCATACCAGGTACGCCATTAATGGCTCGCTCTAGCGGAGTTACTACTGCTTTTGCACATACTTCGGCATTGGCACCTGTATATTTGGTCGTAACCGATACGGCAGGTGGGGCAATATCAGGGTATTGAGTAATAGGTAATTTGCTTAGCGATAGCAAACCAAATAAAGTTATAAACAAAGATATAACCAGCGAAAGAACCGGCCTTTCGATAAAGTTTTTAAGCATAGAGATAGGGGTTATTTAGTTAGTTGCCAATTGCTCCATGATGGTAAGCATTGAAATTTGTTTGGGTTTAATTACCATACCTTCTTTAGCATTTTGTATGCCTTCAAAAATTATAGTTTCGCCCGCTTGTAAACCTTTACTTACCAAAAATAAATTAGGCAATCGGTTTTGCGATTCGATATTACGCACCCTTACCTTATTGCTTTTATCCACTACATAAACATATAATTTATCTTGAATCTCGAAGGTTGCTTTTTGAGGAATAATTACCACATTATCTAACTTTTTACGCAGTTTTACTTTACCACTTGCCCCATGTTTTAAAATATTATTGGGATTTTTAAACCTCGCCCTAAAGGCAATATTACCTGTATTGGCATCAATAACGCCTTCAATAGTTTCAATTTTTCCCTTTTGGCTATGTGTGCTGCCATCTGCTAATATTAGTTCTACCGTTTTAGAGTTTACGCTATCGTGTTGCACATGCCTTATATAGCTTAAATATTCTTTTTCGGATACATTAAAATAGGCAAATACCTCCTTGTTTTCGGATATACTGGTTAGCAACGTACCATCATCAATTAAGCTACCAATTTTATTAGGTATGCGGTTAATGATACCTGCAAATGGAGCCCGTATTTGTGTATTGTTTACTTTTAATTTTGCGTAAGAAATTTGTGCTTGTGTTTCTTCGCATTTTGCTTTTTTCGCTTCCAGTTTATTTTTTGCTAGTTCAACCTCGGTTTGCGAAATGATTTTTTTATCGGCCAGTTTATTTAAGTTTTTTACTTCTAATGTAGCCTCGTTTACTTCGGCAATAGCACTTTTATTTGCCCCTTTGGCCATGGCTAGTTCGTCATTATATTCCTTACTATTTATGCTAAACAAAAGCTGGTCTTTGCTTACTGTTTGCCCTTCGTCAACATATATTTTTTCTAAATAGCCTTTTAACCTTGCCCTAATTTCTACATTTTGTAATGATTGTATATTGGCTACATAATCAGTATAAGTTACTGTATCGGTAGCAATGGCTTTGGTTACCAAAAATAATTCTTCTTGTTTTTCTTCGCTGTGCGATTGCGTACAAGCATTTAGAGAGATTAATGCTAACGCAAATAAATAAAGTTTTGTAGTCATATTTTTTTTATAAAGAAACAATGCCATTTACTTTTGCTAAAAAAGATGTAAATATTATGATTATATTTTAGCAAGCTAAGCCATTCGTATAAATGCTTTATATTTATTGCACAATTATAGCATTAAATTTTATTATTGGCAATAAAAAACTTAATTCGATAGTTTTTTTTTAATTATTGCCAATATTAGCATATAAATTAATACAAAATTTTGATTTTTTCGTTAAAAAACATAATTTATACCATTTACACTTATTGTATAGATGTATTTTTTCCATAAAATCATAATAAAACGGGTTGCTATCTAACCTTTGCAGCAATAGTGTTTCATGTTTTGAAGTTTTAATGCTTGGTGTAAAGTTTTAACTAAACTCTTGGAGGTAAAAAAGAGGTAATTTTAACCTAGTTTATTTACTGGTGGTACTTACAAGCGGCTTTGTGTTTTTTGCGTTTTTCTTTTGCGCACTTTGCGGTTAAAATAATTTTAGGTTTCACCGCAAAAAACGCAAAGATTTACGCAAATCCTTTTGCTTTTATACCCAGCTAATTTTACAAAAGTGCTAATTATAACAACATTTATAGGTTCTAAATATATTTTAATCCTCCGAAACTCCAATTTTAATAACGCTACCAATGGTATTTTAAATGCCCATTTTAAATTTATGACATTCGATTTACAGAAACATTTATAATAATTTATATAAATTCTATGGATTTAGTAGAATAATATAAAAAAATATGTTTATGATTGTAAAAAATAATTCAAAAATAGGGATGCCAAACAAGTACATCTTAAAATTAAAAACAAACTTGGCATAGGTTTTTAAAAAATAACTACATGAAAAACACAACCTACACCCTACAACAACTGGTAACCTACTTTTTAAAACTAGGCACATGGGGCTTTGGCGGCCCAGTTGCATTGGTAGGTTATATGCACCGCGATTTGGTTGAAAACAAAAAATGGCTAACCGAAGACGAATATAAAGAAGGCCTAGCCCTAGCACAACTGGCACCTGGCCCATTGGCAGCCCAATTAGGTATTTACATTGGTTTTGTGCATTACGGCTTATTAGGGGCAACTTTGGTTGGCTTGGCCTTTGTATTACCATCGTTTATTATGGTGGTTTTGCTGGGTATGGCCTATAAAGTTTATAGTGGTTTGCCTTTAATGCAGGCTATTTTTTATGGTGTGGGTGCTGCCGTAATTGGTATTATAGGCATAAGTGCGTATAAATTAACCATAAAATCTATCAGTAAATTAGAAATTACAGCTATAAAAAGTAATTGGATTTTGTGGCTTTTTTATGTTATTGGCATTGTAGTTACCGTAATAACCCAACGCGAAGATGTATTGCTTTTTATTTTGGCAGGCTTAATTTATATGCTAATAAAAGCCCCACCACAATGGATAAAAAAACCAAAAGTTTTACCCAGTTTATTAATTATTGGGCTAGGGTTTTGGGAATATAACCAAACCACATTAATTAATATTGCCTTATTTTTTACCAAAGCTGGTGCATTTGTTTTTGGTAGTGGCCTGGCCATTGTGCCATTTTTACACGCAGGTGTGGTAACCGAGTTTGGCTGGCTTACCGAACACCAATTTGTTGATGCCGTTGCCGTTGCAATGGTAACCCCTGGCCCAGTAGTAATTACGGTAGGCTTTATTGGCTATTTGGTAGCGGGCTTTCCTGGTGCTTGTGTAGCGGCTTTAGCTACATTTTTGCCTTGCTATATTTTTACGGTTGCCTTTGCACCATCGTTTAAAAAAATTGCTAAAAACCAAAGCATAAAAGCCTTTGTTACGGGCATTACAGCTGCCGTTATTGGGGCTTTGGTAGGTTCGGTAGTGGTAATTGGTATGCGCTCTATTAGCGATATTTTTACCGCAACAGTTGCCGTAACAGCAGCTTTGGCATTAATTTACACTAAAAAAATTACCGAACCTTATATCATTTTAATAGCTGCAATTTTGGGGATTTTGGTTAAAACGATTTTATAAATACCTAAAGTTTCGGCACAAATAAAAATTTGATACAAGGCTTAAACAAATAGATAATGTAAATACAATAAATAAACTGAATGCTTTAAATAGAAAAAAGGCATTTAAAATACCAATATTCTGCTCCGAAAGTTCAGTAAGTAAAAGCCGATTAAAATAATAAACAAAGGTTAATTTTTTAATAATTACTGCTACCAACGTTTTAAATAATTTTATAATTGCCATAAGTGGCGGATTCAAGTAATAAATGCAACTTTTCCGTTATTAGTTAATGCATGTGAATATACTTGATTTGGGCTTAAGAAACCAAATCTTTTTCTTGGTCTGTTGTTCAATTTATCTTCAACAATTTTTATTTGTTCGTTTGT
>JAAFJW010000070.1 GCA_013298995.1 Sphingobacteriales bacterium
ATAGTACCCGTAATAATATTTACCGATGGTCGCTGTGTAGCCAGTACCAAGTGTATGCCAATTGCCCTGGCCAGTTGCGCTAGGCGGGCAATGGGGGTTTCAACCTCCTTGCCTGCCGTCATCATCAAATCGGCAAACTCATCAATAACAAGCACAATAAATGGCAAGTATTTATGCCCATTATTGGGATTTAATTTTCGTTTTACAAATTTTTCGTTGTACTCTTTTAGGTTACGCACACCAGCTTCTTTTAGCAAATCGTAGCGTTGGTCCATTTCTATACACAACGAATTTAAGGTATTAATTACCTTTTTGGTATCGGTAATAATGGCATCATCATCGCCAGGTAACTTGGCCAAAAAGTGTCGTTCTATTTTTTTAAAGAGTGTAAGTTCCACCTTTTTAGGGTCCACCAATACAAGTTTTAATTGCGATGGATGTTTTTTATACAGCAACGAAACCAATATGGTATTAATACCTACCGATTTACCTTGCCCCGTAGCCCCAGCTACCAATAAGTGAGGCATTTTGGCCAAATCGGCAATAAACACCTCGTTAGATATTGTTTTGCCCAGCGCAATGGGTAAATCCATGGTCGTATTTTGGAATTTTTCGGTAGCGATAATTGAGCGCATAGCCACCATTTCGGGGTGTAGGTTGGGTACCTCAATACCAATAGTTCCCTTGCCCGGCATAGGCGCAATAATACGAATACCCAATGCCGCAAGGCTTAGGGCAATATCATCTTCGAGGTTTTTAATTTTTGAGATACGTACCCCCGGTGCAGGTATAATCTCGTACAGCGTTACCGTAGGGCCAATGGTGGCTTTTATTTTATCAATTTCAATTTTATAATTGTTAAGGGTTTCAACAATTTTATTTTTGTTCGATTCCAGTTCATTAGCATCTACCGAAACTTTATTGCTACTGTATTGCTCTAATAGCTCCAAGGTGGGGTTTCTGTAGCTTCCCAAATCAAGTGTAGGGTCGTACAGGCCAAACTCGGTAACCAAATCATCCGAGCTTCGTTCCTCGTCCGATTTTTCTATTTCGAGGTCTAGTTCATCTTCTTCAAGCAACGCTTCATCATCTTTAAATGGCAAAGGATGCAGGGTTTGTGCTACAAATTCTTCCTCGTTTTCGAGCGTATTTTCTACCTCCATTTCCTGCACAAACACAGGTTTTACGGCATTTGCTTTGAACGTATTATCAATAAATGGCGTATTAAAAGGGGTTAATGGCTCATCCTCCAATAATATATCATGCTCATTTTCATCTTCGGTTTTATGTACATTTTCTAGCGCATCGCTTTCATTATCATTATTAAATATCTTTTTTTCCCTTTGGGGGATTTTAAAATCAATATTATACGCTATAATTAAACAAGTTAAAAATGCGAAAGCAATAAGCGCAGCTGTACCTGCACTACCTATTTGTGCTTGTAATAAAAGATTGGTCCAATAACCAAACTCGCCTTCGATATAATGCGGATATTCGGACACAAAACCATGAAAAAAAGCAATAGTGATAGATATAGCCACTAAAAAGAAAAAGCCGTAACCCAATGTTTTGGGTATAGAATACAGCTTTACCTTAAATAATAAACGATATCCAACTACAATAAATATGGCTACAAATATAAACGAAGCAATGCCAAACCACTCGTATATAAACTGATGCGCCAGTAAAGCCCCCAGCTTACCCGCCCAGTTTTGTATATCGGGGTTAATGGCTGTATTATTTTTTAGTTCGGCAAGGGTTTTAAATAAGTTGCCCCAGCCACCGTTGGCATCAATAACATAGCTTTGGTCATCTTGCCACGAAAAAAGGTACGAAGTAAATGCCACCAAAAAATATAGTGCCAGTAATAGCAAAAACAAGCCTGTTATTTTAACTGCTCTTTGGTTATTAAATTGCAGGTTCGAGAAAAAATGAGCCAAACTTTGGCTTGTTTTAGCAGATGTGGGCTCGGCAGCTGTTGCTGCACTTGGCTCGGTCTTTAATGTATTTGATTTTAATTGATTTCCTCTCACAAGCTTTTTTAGAAAAACGTTTAGTGGAACAAATATAACATCTAGCCGTTTAATTATTTTAAAAATATTTGGGATTAATTTAGCCCACAAAAACCGAGTTGGTTTTTGAAATTTAACTCTGTAACCAAATTAAATAGTATTGGCAATAAAAAATCTTTTATTGATACAAAATACTGCTGGTGCTTTAATTTTACAATTTTGTTTTTTATATGCTGATTTACATTTACTTAAGGGTGTGTTTTTGATTTTAATTGAAAGTTTATGATTTTACATTTTAAAATGTAAAATCATAAATATGAGTTTGATATAGCAAAAGGCTAAATTTAACTGCTGTGTTTGTTATCTTTTTTAAATAAATTTGCATAATACTAAAAAACAAACGCATATAAATTAATTACAATTTCGCACTTCGAATATAATGGAAATAAAATCAATAGTTAGGGAGATTAACTGCTTACCACTATACAAAAAATTTTGTGTGGTTAAAAAAATATAAAATCAATTATAATTTGCAGCTAATGCACTTTAAAACAATTATTTAAACGATAAAAAATTACTCTGTTTTACGGCTTTATATTCCAAAAATTTTTATGAAACATAAGTGAGATTTTTATTAATAAATTAATCTTATTAAAAAAAATTAAAATACGAAAAAAGACCCTTTAAAATATCAAAGCTGTTTATTTATAACACTCCATATCATTAATTTAAGCAAAAAACCTAACAAGTGTATTTAAAATATTAGCCAACAAAAAAGCATAATTGAATTATATGACCCAACCCACCCCAACCCAATCCCTCCTATTCATCGACCGAGATGGCACCTTAATACTAGAACCTGCCGACGAGCAAATAGATAGTTTTGAGAAACTTAGCTTTTACCCAGGTGCCATTTATTGGCTAGCCAAAATTGCCAAAGAATTAAACTTTAAGCTAGTAATGGTTACCAACCAAGATGGATTGGGTACGGCTGTATATCCCGAAAATACTTTTTGGCCAGTGCAAAATTTTATTATCAATACCTTAAAAAACGAAGGAATTATTTTTGATGAGATTTTTATAGACCGTACTTTTGCCCGCGATAACGCCCCTACCCGCAAGCCACACACAGGTTTATTAACCCAATATTTTGATACCGAGAAATATGATTTGGCAAGCTCGTTTGTAATTGGCGATAGGCTAAACGATATGGTATTGGCCAAAAACCTAGGTGCAAAAGGTATATTTATTGATAACAAAACCAACCTTGGCGCAAGCGAAACCCATAACCAAGTAGCCGATATACAGCAACATATAGCCCAAACTGTTACTTCTAATTTTGGTATTGATGAATTTGAAAGCGGAGCTTGGCAAAACATTTATCAATTTTTAAAACTAGGCAAGCGTGAAACCGAACACCGCCGCACCACCAAAGAAACCGATATTTACATTAAACTAAACCTAGATGGCGAAGGTAAAAGCGAGATAGTAACTGGCTTACATTTTTTCGACCACATGCTTGAGCAAATTGCCCGCCACGGTAATTTAGGCTTAACCATAAAAGCCCAAGGCGATTTACATATCGACGAACACCACACCATCGAAGATACTGGCATTGCCCTTGGCGAAGCCTTTTTAACCGCCCTTGGCGATAAACGTGGCATAGAAAGATACGGCTTTTGCTTACCTATGGACGATTGCTTGGTACAAGTAGCCTTGGATTTTGGTGGCCGAAACTGGATAGTGTGGGATGCCGAATTTAAACGAGAAAAAGTAGGCGATATGCCTACCGAAATGTTTTTTCATTTTTTTAAATCGTTTTCGGATGCCAGCAAATGCAACCTAAACATAAAAGCCCAAGGCGATAACGAACACCATAAAATTGAAGCTATTTTTAAAGCCTTTGCCAAAGCCATTAAAATGGCCGTAAAACAAGATGTAAATAATATGAAATTGCCCAGCACAAAAGGTGTGCTGTAAAAATCGGGAGAAAGCCGAAATTTTAATTTATGTTATAATTTTAAAGTAAACCATTGCTCAACTAATCAAAGTTTTGTAAATTAGTAAAATTACTTGATTGTGTGGCAGTTGTAATGCTTTTACAGGCTACGCACCAGCACACAATGCCAAAAGAGGCAAATAATATTTCTTATATTCGCATTTTAAAATTAAAAAATGGAAGCAATAAAAATAAGCGTGAATAAGCAGATAGACGGCTATACTTTTAGCATCGCTCCATCTATCAGAGAACTAATTAAACGTTGGTTTCCAAATTCTCATCCTTCAAATTACATTTTCGTATCTTATGATGTTAAGAGTAATTTTGAAGTTTATTATACAAAACTTGAAACATTTATATATCCAGCTTTACTTGGTGTAGATAAACAATCAGACCTTACAAAAAAAGTAAACGAAATCTTATTTGTTGACACCCAAACAGGTCATGTATTACATTCTCATAAAGTAACTGCGTGAAAAAAAATTATCACCTTTATTTAGGCAAAGCAGGGCACTTAACCGTTATGTCAGAATTCCTAACACTTGGCTGGAACGTTGCTATTCCAGAAGTTGATATTGGTGATGATATTTTTGTGGTTCAAGATGATAATGGAATATTGAGGCGGGTACAGGTTAAAACTTCTACCTCAACAATTAGGCAAAATAACTTTAGTGCGCAATTTAACTTACCGCTAGCGCAATTAAAAAATATTGCAAATATTCCAGTTCACTATGTATTTGTTGTTAGACATAATAATCAATGGACACAACCTGTAATTATTCGTCAGGACTATTTGCTAGGACATTGGCAAAACGATAAAATTGGTTCTGTAAACGAAAGTAATTTAAACCTATATTTTTCTTATTCAAAGGGCGAAGTAGCTTGTTCGGGGCTTGATTTAAGCAAATATATTTCTGATTTTTCTGACTTTCCCTTAGTTGAAGATTAAATAAAATATAAAGATATGCCCCCAATAGAAAATATACATTTCTCTTTTGCTTGTAGAGAAAATCACAATAAAATGACACCGTGTTCTCTTGGCTTACATTGTTCCAATTGCGATAAAACAGTTTTTGATTTTAGAAAAAGTAGTTTAAATGAATTAACAGTTTTACTTAAAAAACATGGAACTGTTTGTGGGCTTTTCTCAAAATCTCAAACACAAGTAAAATCTAATTCTAATAAACTGAAACGTTTTATTGCGAGCACCTTAATAACAATTGGGTTAAGGCTTTTTAATAAAGAGGTTTTCTCACAAACCCAAAATTGTGTTACCCTAAAAAATGAACGTATTGAAGAAGATTCAAATGTTCTTTTAGGTGCAATAGTAGAAACAATGCCAACTTTTAAAGATGGAGGAGAAAAAGGGCTTGCTGAATTTCTAAAAAAGAATTTAAAATATCCTAATAATGAATGCTTACAAGGAAAAGTAATAGTTAATTTTACTATTGATAAGAAAGGAAATGTAGAAACCCCTAAAATCATAAGAAGCTTAAGCAAGTCAGCTGATAATGAAGTTTTAAGAGTAGTAAAACTTATGAAATTTATACCTGGAATGCAGGCTGGAAGAAATGCTATTTCTCAATATACTTTACCTGTAATCTTTAAAAAAAATATAAATACAACTTCTAAAGATTAACTTAACAACACAAAAATCACCCACAAAATAACAAATGAACCAAACCACCCCCAAAATAGGCATCGTAAACTATGGTGCAGGCAATATATTTTCGTTAAAAGCAGCTTTAGATAGGTTGGCTTTACCTTACGGGATGATAAACCAAGCACAAGATTTTGATAATTTTACCCACATTATTATACCTGGTGTAGGCCATGCGGGTGCGGCAATGCAAAAATTAAGCGATACAGGCTTATTGCCTGCTATAAAAGCATTAACCAAACCTGTACTAGGTATTTGCGTAGGTATGCAGTTAATTACCAATTACTCCGAAGAGGGAAACTCGGCCATGACGGGTATTATCCCACTAAAAACCTTACGTTTTAATACCCAATTATCAAAAAAGGTACCACATATAGGTTGGAACAACGTAGAAATTAACCCAAATAACAAATTGTTTGCACAAATAGCCAATGAAACCTACTTTTATTTTGTACACTCGTATTTTATAGAATTTAATACTAATTTTACCATCGCTAATTGTAATTATGGTAACATTTTTTCGGCGGCAATACAAAAAAATAACTTTTATGGCGTACAGTTTCATCCCGAAAAATCTGGACAAGCTGGCGAAAAACTATTACTAAACTTTGCACATATTTAACAAAAACAATGTATATTATTCCAGCTATTGATGTTTTAAACAAAAAAGTTGTACGCCTAGTTGAAGGCGATTACAAGCAAGTAACCACCTACCAAGTAGCTTTAGAAGAGCAAATAGCATTGTACCAAGCCAATGGTACCGAGCTTGTACATATTATAGATTTAAACGGTGCCAAAGGCGATTTTAGCAACCAAAAATATTTGGCCGATATTATCAAAAAAACCGATATGAAGGTACAATATGGTGGCGGTGTACGAAGTATTGATAAAGTAAAAGAACTGATAGATAATGGGATGCACCGTGTAATTGTAGGTACACAAGCCATTACGCAGCCTACTTTTTTGCAAGAATTATCAACCGAACTATGCGGAAAAACCCAATGTTCGGATAAGGTTGTAGTAGCTATTGATGTACTAGATGAGGTAATAAAATACTCGGGATGGATGGAAAGCTCGCCCATAAAACTGATGGATTATGTAGATAAATGCCTACAATTAGGTTTTTTCCGCTTTTTATGTACCGATATTAATAAAGATGGTAAGCTAGGTGGCGCAGGGGTTGATTTGTACAAAAAACTATTAAACCAGTCGCCGTTTATAAAATTAATTGCATCGGGCGGTATAAGTTCTATGGCCGATATTGAAGAACTAAACGATTTAAAAATAGAAAGTTGTGTGGTAGGAAAAGCCATTTACGAAAACCACATTAGTATTGCCGAAATTAAAAACTGGAATTTACAAATGCTTACTTCCCTATAAAAAAAACCTTGCTAAGTAAAAGAATTATCCCCTGTTTAGATGTTAAAGACGGCCGCACCGTAAAAGGCATCAACTTTGTTGATTTGCGAGATGCTGGCGACCCTGTTGAGCTAGCTTGGCAATACTCGCAACAAGGTGCTGATGAGTTAGTGTTTTTAGATATTACCGCCACGGTAGAAAAACGCAAAACCACTATAGAAATGTGCAAAGCCGTAGCCCGGCAAATTAATATACCCTTTACCATTGGCGGTGGCATAAGCACAGTACATGATGCCGAAGCATTGCTAAACGCTGGAGCCGATAAAATATCTATAAACTCGGCAGCGGTGCGTAACCCGCAATTAATAAACGATTTAGCAGCAGCATTTGGTGTACAGTTTGTGGTATTAGCGGTTGATACCAAGCATTTGCCCGAGGGCGATTTTGTACACTTAAACGGTGGCCGTATAGCTACCCAATTGCAAACCCAGCATTGGATTACCCAAGCCGAGCAACGTGGCGCAGGCGAAATTTTACTTACCTCGATGGATAAAGACGGTACCAAATCGGGTTTTGATAATGTATTGCTTACGCAGATAAACCAGCTGATTAGCATCCCTATTATTGCATCGGGTGGTGCTGGTAAGGCGCAAGATTTTGTAGATGTTTTTGAAAAAAGCAATGTAGATGCCGCCTTGGCTGCCTCGGTTTTTCATTACGGCGAAATATTAATACCCGATTTAAAAGCAATGCTTAAACTAAAAGGTATTGAGGTGAGGATGTAACTAAATTTTCGGAGGAAACATTTGTGCGAAAACGGGAATTAAATTTTAAACATGTGTCATTTTTTACCAAATTATAGGGTTTTTATAGAATTGGCTGGGTATAAAAGCTTAGGCTTTGCGTAAATTTTAGTGTTGGTGGCAATCCTAAAACATACACTCTACAAACAATGAACCAAGAGAAAATATGCAAATAGACTTTATTGGTCATGGACTGAATACAAAAAATAAAATAAATGTTGGTGACCAATTAGACACTTCATTTGCAAGTCCTCATTATGACAATTTTATTGGCTTTGTTGCATTTGTTGCAATTTCAGGCGTATCAAAACTACTTCCATCTATTTTAAAGGCTAAAGAAAATTACAAGAGAGTAACTTTTTTTGTTGGAGTTGATAATAGAGGTACATCAAAAGAAGCATTAGAAATGCTTTTAGAAAACAGAATTGAAACATATGTATTTCATAAAGTAGAAGAACAGATTACATACCATCCAAAACTTTTCATTTTTGAAGGAGAAAAACATTCAAGAATCATTTTAGGTTCTTCTAATCTTACATATTCTGGTTTCTTGAATAATATAGAAGCGTCATTACAACTTGATTTTAAAACTAAAACGGACAGTCAGGGAAATAAAGTATTACCTTAACTCCGCAGCGGAGTCTCGAAAAGGAAGTAAAAAAGTCAATAAATCAATGAATTAAAGACTTTTTTCTTCCCCAAAGTTTCACTAAATTTGGTGAAACCCTTAGCCAGGATGAAAGTAGCAATATCAAACGAGAATATCAACAGTTTAGGCGGATTAAATTTTATATCTAACGAATTTGAAAGTATAGGCATGCCATCATTGATAACATCAATACTTGGTAATCGTTCTATATTAGCAACTTATGAGTATTCCGATATTATAAAAAGTATTTGGATGTTATTTTTTGCAGGCGGCGACTGTGCAGAAGATATACACACCAATTTAAAGCAAGAGTTATCCAATGTGATAGGGATGACAATACCATCGGCAGATAGTATTTTACGCCTCCAAAAAGAGCTTTCGATAGAAAAAGAAATCCATATCAGCAAAGCGAACATTAGCAACGAGTTCAGCAAACACGCAAAACTAAACCAACTAAACCTAGAAATATTGTTGAAAACCAAAACTTTAATAGCTGATAAGAGCTACGACTTAGATTTCGACAATCAATTTATTCCCTGTGAGAAGTATGATGCTAGAAAAAGCTATAAAATGAAACGAGGTTATTTCCCAAGTATAGCAACGATAGGAAAAAACATAGTATATTTTGAAAACAGAAACGGCAACTCGAATGTAAAATACAAGCAAGCCGACACTTTAGAGGCTAGCTACAAATTACTAAAAGACAAAGGAATAGAGATAAATAGAAGCCGAATGGATTGTGGTTCATTTACCCAAGAAGTGGTAGAGATGGTAGAAAAACACAGCAAATTATTTTATATCAGAGCACAACGTTGTCCAGAACTCACATCACAAATAAAAGCGGTTACCAAATGGAAAAAAGTTATCATTGGTTTTAAAGAAGTAGAAATATGTAGCATAGCGTACAAACCGTTTGGTAAAGAAAAATCTTACCGTTATGTAGTAAGCCGTAGTGTTAATAAAACAGGCCAAACAGATGTTTTTCAAGAAGATAATTTTATTTACAGAGCCATTATAAGCAATGATTTAGTAAGTACAGATGAACAAGTAATCGAATACTATAACCAAAGAGGTGCTTCAGAAAAAATATTTGATGAGATGAATAACGATTTTGGTTGGGCAAATTTACCGTTTTCATTTTTAGAACATAACACGGTTTATATGTTGATAACGGCAATGTGCCGAAACTTTTACCTCTACATTTTAGAGAAATTATCGAAAAAATTACCTTTTTTAGAGAATACCTTTCGTTTAAAAAAATTTATTTTTCGTTTTATCGTAGTGCCGTATAAATGGATAAAAAGAGGTGGCCAAGAAACACTTAAACTCTTTACCACAAAGCCATATCAGCTGGCATTGGGATAAAAAAAATGCGTTTTTTGAACAAAAAGGGATAGCTACGCCTAATCCACAAAAAATAAGCATTGAAAATCAGATAATTACAAATTTAAAGCTATTTATCAAACGAAAAACTAAAAAACACGATAACGCTTAATATAAACGCTAAAAAGAAATAAGAATTTAGGAATAAGAGATAAAAAAAATCGTTTTTCAAATCCTAAAACCATATTTTTAAACCATAAAATAATTTAGCAATGTACCTAAAAATAGGCTTGCGGATTTAAGGTATTTATTATCTATATAAGATTAATGTTAAGGGATAAATGCTTTTAAACTTTATTGCATATAAATTAAATAAAAAGCGAAAATAGGTTTTCATTTAAACATTTTAGAGTTTAAAATCACAAACTTTCAATAATTTTACAAGAACGCATTATATTCAATTGTTAATCTGCAAAAAAATCGCTCCTTTTGTGATTCAATGAAAAATCAAATTTTAAGCAAGCTACTTTTAATAAGCACCTTTTTTTTAAATAAAAAAGTACTGCATGTTGTTTACATTATTTTTGCGTTAGTTGCTGGCATTAAGCAATATATCATACATTCGCTAAACAACTATTTAATATTTAAAAATGTTTTTTTGCATTTGTTAAATCTTAAACCTTTATACCAAAACTCGCCACTCAACCCATATTTTGATTGTAATCATTACGGACCAACATTTGCATTATTAATAGCCCCATTTGCAATTTTACCCGATTTTTTAGGTACAAGCTTATGGAATGTTGCTAATGTTTTGGTGCTTTTAGCGGGTATTTTTAGTTTGCCATTATCCCAATCAAAAAAAATACTTATTGGTTGGATTTGCCTACACGAAACTTTTACAGCCTTGCTAAGCTATCAATTTAATATTGCCCTAACCGGTTTTATTTTGTTGAGTTTTTCGTACACGCTAAATAATAAAAATATGCAATCGGCATTTTTTATTGCAATTGGTACTTTAGTAAAACTTTATGGCATAGTTGCATTGGCATTTTTTTTCTTTACCAAAAATAAATTTAAATTTATATTATGGGGTTTAGCATGTCTAATTATGTTAGCTGCATTGCCAATGCTTATTTCTTCGCCGCAATATGTTTTAAACTGTTACAATGATTGGTATATAAGTTTGGTTCAAAAAAATTCGAGTAATGTTACTTTAAATTCTTTTCAAGATATTTCCCTTATGGGGATTGTTAGAAGAGTTACTGGGAACGCTAAAATTGCAAATACACCTATGTTATTAACAGGATTAGTACTGTTTGCCTTACCGTATTTTCGCATAAGTCAATATAAACAAATTGGGTTTAGGCTAATGCTATTGGCTTCAACTTTAATTTTTACGGTTATTTTTAGCAGCGGCTCCGAGTCGCCAACATATATTATTGCATTCGCAGGTATTGCCATTTGGTTTATAATACAATTTAGACCAATAAATAACTGGTTTATAGCATTGTTTGTATTTGCTTTTATAGTTACAAGCTTATCGCCAACAGATATTGTACCACCAGTGCTTCGTACTTTTATTAGACTTTATTCGTTAAAAGCGCTTCCTTGCGCAATAATTTGGCTTACAATTATATATCAAATGCTAACCCAAGATTTTAAAAAGTTTGATTTTTTGGTTCTTGAAAATCAAAAAACTAAAGCAACTTTTTAATAACAGGTATATAATTTCCCGTAAAATTTTTATCGTAGGCGGATTCAAGTGATAAATGCAACACATCCAATTTTAGCGAAAAAATCTCATTTGGAGACAAGAAACCAAATCTTTTTCTGGGTCTGTTATTTAATTTGTTTTGTATTTGCGTAATTTGTTCGTTAGTAATAAGTTTAAAATCGTGTTTTTTTGCAAACCATTTTCAAAAAAAGCTAACTCTAATTTACTTAACTTTTTGTAAACAGGAAAAACTACAACACATTGTTTATTAATCATTTATGATATATGTTTAAATAATACTTTTGTAAACTTGCCAGTAAGCTAATGCGCAAGTTTGCCAATTAAATTTTTGTGCGTGTAATATTATATCTGCATTAGGCTTTGTTAAATCATAGTGCTGCAAGCCTTCCTCAAATACTTTCTGCAAATTATGATGTTCGAAATTGTTAAAATAATAGGCGAACTTTCCGCCAATTTCGGGCAATGATGTTGCTGTTGATAAAAAAACAGGTTTACCAAATTTCATAGCCTCAATTACTGGTATACCAAAACCTTCAGCTAATGATGGAAATAAAAATGCTTTACAATTTTTATAATACCAGTATTTGTCTTCGTTGCTAATTGCTTCAATTATATGTACTCTGTTTTCTACATTATATTTTTTTGCTTCAAAAAGTATTTTTGCTTTATAATCCAAATCTGTTTTACCTGCTATAACTAATTCAAAATTGTTATTTTGTAACAAGCAAGGTAATACATGAAAATTCTTTTTAGGTATTACAGTACCTAAAGCAAAAAGGAATTGTTTACTAGGTTTATAAATAGGTTTATTGTGGTTTGGAAATGTTTCTACATTACAGCCATTATAAATTACAGTTATGGGTTTTGTTAATTTAAGGTGCTTTAAAATATCGTTTTTTGTAAATTCAGATATGGCAACAATATGGTCGGCCTTATCAATATTTTGTTGATGCTTTTTTAGGTATTTAATATTTTTAGCATCTGATTTTCCTTCGTATAAAAAATTTAAATCGTGAATAGTTAAAACAATTTTTACGTTTCTGTTTTTTGGTGGCATATACCACGATGTTTGATATGTAGCATGCCATATATCAACTGTTTTTTTTAAATGAGGGAATAAAAATTTATGGATACTTTTTTGTTGTAGAAATTTACTTTTTTGAGGAAAATAAATTTCATTTTTTTTTTGTGTGTAAAAACAAACCTCATCTTGTTCAGCTTTAGTTGCTATTAAAGCCAAACCCAACTGATGGCAATATTCAAATAACCCTGTAAAGGGGTATTTCATTCGTTCGCAATCAAAAACAATTTGCATATATAAACTGATTAATTATAAGGTGGTTATGCAGTAATTTTATAATTTTGATATTCGCCAATTCTTAAGCCTGTAATTTTAAAAATTTTTTCGAGTACACGTTGTCTAAAAGTATGTGTGCTTTTTACAGTTGGGTCATAGTTATATTTCCAATTTAATGCTTTAATCCTTGTTAACATTGTTTTAGGGTGTGTTTGTTTAAAGTGTTTTAAATTATCGGCATTGCCATAATCAAATGTTGCACTGGTTGGTATTTCTATTTTTACAGCATCTTTATGATAAAATAAATTAAAATTTTGCATTTTTTCAATTAACCCATAAGGTGGCTTTACCCAACCGTAATGATAAATATAGGCGTCAATTAATTTCACTTTTATTTTTCGATTATCAATCCGAAAACCCTGCGCATCTCTAAACGATTGTACATTTAAATTTCGTTTAATTACTCTAATTTCTCTCCTATACCATTTTCTAGATTCTGCATAATAATCATACGAACCATAAAAGTGTAAATACTTAAACAATAAACCTTCGATATTTGGGTTATTGAGTGTGGCTTCCATTTCGGTTTTAATTAAAGGAAGGTATTTTTCGTGTACACACTCATCACCT
>JAAFJW010000071.1 GCA_013298995.1 Sphingobacteriales bacterium
ATCCAAAACAGTTTATTTTCGTTGCCATTATTGCCGCCTTTAAAGCGGTAATGGCGTTGGTAACCAAATAAATCCATAAATTTTTTATTTTAAAACCCAAGTATCGTATATTTTTTTGTGTTTGGATATATCGGTTTCGTTTTTTTGTTAAACCGCCTGAACTTGGTTATTAAAATATAACTCACAATAAATCAATCAATATTATACAGCTTTTTGATAGCGTTAACGATTGAAACGGCATCCTTTTTTCCCCCTAGCCCCCAAAGGGGGAACACGGTTTTAATCCCCCCTTCGGGGGCTAGGGGGAAAAAAGATACTTGCCTGCTGGCAAGCAGGTAGTGGAAAGCGTGTTAAAACGCCCTAATAATCTTAAAAACACCATCTATTCATCGAACGGTGGGAAAACCCTTGTTTATTCTGCTAATTTTGCCTTAAAGGCTATGCACATTAAAAACTCCATTTATAATTTTCAGTTCGTATTGGTATGCCTTAGTTCGTTTTTATTTTCGGCAAGTTTTAATATGCTGCTGCCCGAGCTACCATCGTATTTAAGTAGCCTAGGCGGTGCCGAGTACAAAGGTTTAATTATTGCCTTGTTTACATTAACGGCTGGCATTTCACGCCCATTTAGTGGTAAATTAACCGATAAAATTGGGCGAGTGCCGGTAATGGCTGTGGGTTCTATCGTATGTTTTGTATGTGGTTTTTTATATCCTATACTTACTTCGGTATCGGGATTTTTGTTTTTGAGGCTTATACATGGTTTTTCAACAGGGTTTAAACCTACGGCTACATCGGCCTATGTTGCCGACCTAGTGCCGCAACAAAAATGGGGCGAAGCAATGGGCATACATGGCCTGTGTTTTAGTATTGGTATGGCCATTGGCCCTGCCATTGGTAGCACCATTACCTTGTTTTATAGCATCAATATCTTGTTTTATTGCTCGTCGGTATTTGCTTTGCTATCCATTTTAATATTGTTTAAAATGAAAGAAACATTGCCCAATAAGCAAGCATTTAAACTGCAGGATTTAAAAATAACCCGCTCAGAGCTTATTAATAAACAGGTAATTCCCGTTTTAATTTTATCCATTTTAACTTACATGAGCTACGGCGCATTGGTAACCATTATCCCCGACTGGAGCGGCCATTTAGGCTTGCACAATAAGGGGATATTTTTTATGGTTTTTACCCTTGCATCGTTGCTGATACGTTTTTTGGCTGGGCGTGTATCCGATACGTATGGCCGAGTACCTGTTTTAAAAGTATCGTTGCTTTTATTAAGCATTGCCTTTGTTATTATTGCGGTGGCGCAATCGGCATTTATACTTATGGTGGGAGCTGTTGTTTACGGTATGGCAACGGGTATGTTTTCGCCAGCAATATCGGCCTACACCATCGACCTTAGCGATGCCGATAAACGAGGGAAATCAGTAGCTACCATGTACATAGGCCTCGAAGCGGGTATTGGCCTTGGTGCATTGCTGGCTGGCTGGTATTATCAAGATGTATTATTTAGGGTAAAATATATTTTTTATGGTGCGGCAGTGGTAAACGCATTGGCTTTGGTGTATTTATTGTGGTATTTGAAAAAGGGTAAGGTGATAGAAAATGGTGATGGATAAGCAAGATATAGAATAAGCTCGACAAGACCGTGTTAACAACACCCTATAGGCAATTTAATGCACATTTGGAACAGTAGAAATGGTAAAGAATTTGCGAATCATAAAAACATTGCAAACGCATTGCAAATTAATTTTTATTTTGCCAAGCCTTACCACATTTGGGAAAGAGGTGCTAATGAAAACTTAAATGGTTTAATCAGACAATATTTCCCAAAAAAACATAATTTTAAACTTATCACTAACGAACAAATTACGAAAATACAAAACAAATTAAACAGCAGACCCAGAAAAAGATATGGCTTCTTGTCTCCAAATGAAATCTTTTCGCTAAAATTAGATGTGTTGCATTTATCACTTGAATCCGCCTACTATAGTTTTCCATTACTATAATTTTAATTTTTTTTTCCATTACTATAATTTTAATTTTTTAATCAACTTTTCAATTTCTTCTTTTGGTAAACTGTCGTTCACGATTTTCAATTTCTCATACAACTCAATTCCTTTTTCAGCAGTCAATAATTTTGCATTTAAAATTTTCATTACCACCCAAATACTTCCATGAACTTCTAAGCCGTTTTCTTCTGCTTCGTTTCTTAAACTTTTATCGCCAGTGAGCAGTTGACATTTCAACTGCAACGCTTTCCACAGAACAGATTTATCCGCAATTCTTCGCAGCATTCGTTTTGTTTTCAAGTTTACCACTTCCTCAATTTCATCAGAAGAAAAACTTAACACTGTGAGGTGCTTTGACCGAATGAAATTCTGAATTTGTTCCGCTTGTTCCAACCGCAATATTTCATTCACAACAAAATCTGTTGTGCATATTTCAAAGTCCAACCCGAAAAATTCTGGAAGAGCTTCTATGTTCATCAAATCAAAGAACACATTGGTATCGGTGATGAAAAGCTTCATACTAATTGCTGCAATTGTTTACGAAATTCTCCAACGGTTTTACCTGCAAAGAATGCAGCTTCATTAATTGAAATAATTTCTTTTGACAAGCCCATGTAGATTAACCTTTCAAGGCGAACAGGTTTTTCTTTGCTCATGTATCTTCCTGGCTCATTCAAGTGCAACTTTCGTTCTCTGTAACCAATATTGAATCTTCTGTAAATAAAACTGGTGATGATACCCAGATGCAAAGCCCTTGAGAAAACAGCGGAAAAAGAAATTCCCCATCTTTCTTTAATCAACACCAATTCATTTTGGTAAAAATGAAAACGGTCTCTACTCAATTCTTTCTTTGCCATGTCAGCAGGATATAAAACTGCAGAAGCAAAAGTGTGACACAAATTTTCTTCTGCTTTGTCGGTGAGTTTAGTTGAAAACTGCAATGAGTGGTGAGCCAACTCATGTAAAGCGGTGAATCTTTTTCTTACAACATCTTCGCCTTGCTTTACACTTTTTTTCAGGACAATTATTTTTTTGCCATCAACATCTGCTTTCATTCCATCAAAGCCATCAGGAGCATCCAACTCAAATACTTTATAACCTTTGTCTTCTAACATTTCAACGACATCAGGAATCGGGTCATAACCAAGCGACCAAACTTCTCTCAATTTTTTTGCAGCAGTTTCAGCATCATCAGCGTTTTCAATTACTTTATCGTAGGTAAAGTATTCTGACTTTTCACTTGGGTCAATCAAGTGTTCTAATTCCAAATACCGTTCATAATTTTCCCTTGCCTTTTCTTCAACCGATACTTGTTCGGTTTTTGAAATCTTTGAAGAATACTTTCGGTAGCTGATGTTTTTGAGTTCTACATGAACAGAGGGAACGGAATAAAAATAATCCACAGGCACATTCAACACATTTGATAAAGCAATTAACACCTGACTATCAGGTTTCATTTTGCCTTGTTCGTATTTATGCAATGCCTGACGAGAAACCACTTTTTCAATCTTGTTTTCTAAGTCTTGTAAGGACATGCCAGCCATCTTTCGGGCTGACACCAGTTTATTTCCAAAGACATTTTCCATTGTTGTATCTATTTGAGTATTCTTATTGGTTGACAAATTTACGATAATTAAACAAAATGTCAACCATAAAATTTAAAAAACTTTTCACCAAGCAACATTTAAACTCAAGTAATACATGCAACAGCAAACAGGCCTAAATTAGCATGGATTAAAAAAAGCACATATCTTTGGTACCAAAAATACCCCACCCCCAATGCTCAACAGCTTACTTACACAAATAGCACATCAGTTTAGTTCGATTTCGCCTATCGAATGGTTTGGCGTAATTACGGGAATTTGCTGCGTGTATTTGGCGGTTAAGCAAAATATTTTAAACTGGCCAGTTTCTATTTTAAGTGTGCTTACCTATGCCTACATTTTTTATCAAGCTAAATTATATGGCGATGCTATTTTACAACTATACTTTTTGGCAACAGCCGTATATGGCTGGTATTATTGGACTGGCACAAAGGCTACATCACTAAAATCAACCAAGCCAATTGTAAAAATTACCCATCAGGAGTGGCTCATTATTTGCATGATATGGCTTTTTGCAAGCGCAATGGCTGGTTTTTTGTTATCTCGTTTTACTGATACCGATGTGCCATATATTGATGGCTTGTGTACCGTTACCAGTTTTATAGCACAGTTTTTAATGACCCGCAAAAAATTGGAAAATTGGCTAATTTGGATTTTTGTAGATGCCCTTTACATCCCCTTATATATGCATAAAAACTTATTGGCAACAGCAATACTGTATTTTGTTTTTCTTTTTATAGCTTTAAAAGGATATTTGGATTGGAAAAAAGCGATAAGCAAATGAGTGATAAGCTAATTAAGATAGCCGTTGTAGGGCCCGAATCGACAGGTAAAAGTACGATGGCTACCTTATTAGCCCAGCATTACCACACGGTATGGGTACCCGAATATGCCCGCTATTACTGCGCCGCCTTGCAAAAACCTTGCACTTTACAAGATGAGGAAAACATGTTTTTTGGCCAGCTAGCATTAGAAGCAGCCATGGAAACCATTGCCCGCAACAACTTATTAATATGCGATACCACTTTTTTAACCGTAAAAATATGGAGCGATTACCAGCTAGGTGCAACACCACAAATTGTTTTAGATACTTTAAAAACACACCATTACGATTTTTATTTATTAATGGATATAGACCTGCCTTGGCAAGCCGACCCTTTGCGGGATTTCGAAAACCTCGGCGAGCATTTTATGCAAGTATGGCACACCGAATTGCAGGCATTAGGTGCACACTATGCAGTAATTAATGGCAAGGAAAATAGGTTAAGCAATGCGGTTGTGGCTATTGATAAATTTTTACAATTATTGCCAGTTAAATAGTTTGATAGGGCTGTTAACTTGTTGGGCAAAAATTTTGGGTAATACCTACATCTGAAAGATTACGTTACTACAGGCAAATTTTTTTAAATTTGTTCTTAAAATTTCAAGAAAATGAGCAAAAAATTAATCCGGTTTGATTGGGCAATTAAAAGACTTCTTAGGGATAAAGCTAATTTTGGCGTTTTAGAAGGGTTTTTAAGTGAACTTTTATTTGAAAACATTGAAATATTACAAATAATTGAGAGCGAAAGTAACCAAGATAGTGAAGATGACAAATTTAATAGGGTTGATATATTAACTGAAAATTCAAAAAAAGAATTAATAATTATTGAAATACAGAACAATTATCAAATAGACTATTATCAACGAATGATTTATGGAGTATCGAAAACAATTTCATCAAATTTAGCTTTAGGACAACCTTATGAAAATGTAAAAAAAATTATATCAGTAAATATTTTATATTTCGACTTGGGACAAGGTAAAGATTATGTTTACAAGGGTAAAACAGAGTTTCAAGGACTACACGAAAAAGACACTTTGCAATTGAATAAAAGGCAACAGGAAAAATTTAATAAAGAAAATGTATCAGACATTTTTCCTGAATATTACTTACTAAAAGTTAACAATTTTAACGACATTGCAAAAGATTCTTTGGATGAGTGGGTATATTTTTTAAAGAATAGTGAAGTAAAAAATGAGTTTAATGCTAAAGGGTTAAAAAAAGCAGAAGAAGTTTTAGATTATATGCGACTTGATGATAATGAAAAATATAACTACGAAAGACACCTTACAAATTTACATCAAAAGGCAAGTGAGATGATATCACTCCAAGAAGATGCAGAATATAAAGTAAAATTAAACCAAAATCTCGAAAATGCCTTAAATGGTATTAAAGAAGGATTTAATAATGATACAATATCAAAAATCACTAAACTTACTTTTACTGAAATTGAAAAACTTAGAATTGAACTAAATAAATAAATTTTCGCCCAACTTGGGATTTTGTGCAAGTATGGGGCTAAATTTTTGTACAATCAGCATAGGGGCATATCACCAGCATTAGTTTAGGCAGAATGGTTTTTATTTGGCTTTTGTACAATTTTTTATATCCTTATTAGGGAACGGCTTCAAGCAGGCGGAATTTTATTTCCCAACTTACACAAAACACCGTATACACCCAACAATATATTTGTTTTATGACTAGGCAAAGCGTTCGCTTTATAATAATTTTAATGACTTGTGCACTTTTGGGTGTGCTGGCCATGCAATATTATTTTATTAAAGAATCGTACCAGTTTAAAGCCCAATTATTTGACCGAACTGTAAATGAAACGTTAAAAATTGTATCTCTAAAACTAGAAAAACAAGAAGCCGCTATTTTTTTATCGCAAAAAGCAATCGAAAAAAAATTTATACAGCAAGCCCAAATTGTTAAAGAACAACACACGGTTAAAAAACAAAAAATTAAAACCAATGCTGCCGCCGCATTTGCTAGGCTTATGCGCTACAAGCAAGCCAAAGCCGATAGCTTATTTAAAGCCCAAGATAGCCTTATCCGAAGCAATTATCCCAATGCGCTGGTATTTAACGATGTGGCTTCGGTAGATGCGGTAAACTATAATTTTAGAATTGATATAGAACAGGTGCAAGACGAATACGGCTTTAGCCACAACATTGTACAAAAAGTAACCAAAGAAAAACCGCAAAAAAATAAAGATGGTAGGTGGAAGTTTCCGCCCGTGGTAGATTCGGTAAGGCAATACCTTATTTTCGACCCACAGGCAGGCCCATTATTAAAGGTTTTGCCACGGTCTAATTTTATTGCAAGCATTAAAGCCAAAAACCTGCAACTGCAAAATAATTACCGAAAAAAAGAAAACGCCGCAAAAAATGTAAAGCATTTTTTAGACTCGGTAGAGATGAAAGCAGGCAAAAAAAGCATTTTACAAGATATAGCCAACGAATACCAGCAGGTAAATATCCCACTAAAAAACAGGATAAACCCACATATAACCGATTCGTTATTAAAAGCCGAATTGCTTAACAGTGGTATAAATTTGGCCTATAATTATAAAATAAGTAGCAACTATAAAGATTCGGTAATTTTTTTAAAAGCCGCCCAAAAAAAAGATAATTTTAAACCTTACAATACCTATAAAACACCGTTATTTAAAAGCGATGTGGTGCGTGATGGCGGATATTTAACCATTACTTTCCCCAAAAAAAATACCGTTATTTTAAACAATATGCGAATGATATTGGCATCATCAACCGCCCTATTGCTGATATTAATAGGCAGTTTTACCTACACTATTTTTTCGATTTTAAGGCAAAAAAAACTGGCCGAAATGAAAACAGATTTTATCAACAACATGACCCACGAATTTAAAACCCCCGTGGCCACCATTATGATAGCTAGCGAAGCACTAAGCGACCCCGAAATTAATAACGATACCAGCCGTGTTAAACGCCTTGCAGGCATAATTTACGACGAAAACAAACGCCTAGGCGACCATATCGAACGGGTGCTTAATATTGCAAAAACCGAAGACGAAAACGTTAAAATCGAACAATCTAATATCGAAGTAAATGATATTATGCAGGCTGTGGCCGATAGCATGCGCCTACAATTGCAAAAATGCGATGCCACTTTAACGCTACAACTTAAAGCAGATAAAAACACCATTATTGGCGATTATTTGCATTTTTCAAATGTGATTTTTAACTTACTAGATAACGCCATAAAATACAGCAAGGACAAACCTCAAATAAGCATAAGCACACAAAACAATGCTAATGAACTGATTATAAAAATAGCCGATAATGGAATAGGCATGAGTAAAGACCAACAAAAGAAAATATTTGACCAATTTTATCGCATACCCACGGGCAATGTACACGATGTAAAGGGTTTTGGCCTAGGCCTAAGTTATGTACACACCATGGTAAAAAAAATGAACGGTAGCATACAAGTACATAGCGAAAAGGAAATAGGCTCCGAGTTTATTATTAAATTTAAACACGCATAAAAACCACATAATCATGCAACAAAAAAAAATACTTTTGGTAGAAGACGACCCTAACTTAGGCTTGCTTTTAGAAGATTATTTACAAATAAAAGGTAAATTTAAAGTAGTACTAGCCAAAGATGGAGATGCGGGCTTGCGGGCTTTTACAGCCGATGATTTTGATATTTGTATTTTGGATGTAATGATGCCAAAAAAAGATGGCTTTACCCTTGCCAAAGAAATTCGTAAAATAAATGCCCATGTACCCTTAATATTTGCCACCGCCAAAGGGATGATGGACGATAAAACAACGGCCTATAACCTAGGTGGCGATGATTATATTACCAAACCGTTTCGAATCGAAGAACTGCTTTTGCGCATCAATGCACTTTTAAAACGCAGCAAAAACGATGATACAAAAAACGAAACCCAAGCTACAACCTTTACCATAGGCGCCTACTACTTTGATTATACCAACCAGGTAATAACCCGAGATGAACAACAACAAAAACTAAGTACCAAAGAAGCCGAACTATTGCGCTTGCTATGCCTTAAAATAAATGATGTGCTTACCCGCGAAGAAGCACTATTAAAAATTTGGCATGATGATAACTACTTTAACGGCCGCAGTATGGATGTTTTTTTAAGCAAATTACGTAAGTTTTTAAAAGACGACGATAAGGTAGAAATTATTAACGTACACGGCAGAGGGTATAAATTACTGGTTAATTAACCCATTGCAACAATAATTTTAGCTGTTAATTCCGAATATCTATATGGCTCATTTACAATAGCCATAAATCATTTAATCAAAAAAATCATGGTTCAGACTGCTGTGTTTGGTGTGCCAGCAACCAAGGGTTTACAAATATTTATATTACCAACATTTTTTTAGCTAAATCATCCTTTATTTTAACATTTTTTCATTTAAGTAGCCAAATTTTACCAATTCTTCTTTATCCTTTAAAAATTTACCAACTCCATCTTTTATCAAATATATTTTATTTACTATTTTTAATAAATGCTGGTAATTGTGGTCGGTTATTATAATTCCTTTATTTTCTGATTGATTTATAATTTGCGTATTTATTAATTCACTAATAATAGGAGAAACACCGCTGTAAGGCTCATCTAAAAGACAAAATTTAGCATCGTTAAAAAGAATTAATTTTACTTGAAAATACTTTAATTCACCACCCGATAAATCGCTTATTTTTGATTTTATAATTTTTTTAATGATTAAATCCTTATAAAATTCATTAAAATTATTTGGATTAATAAATAAATTAATTACTTTTTTTACTGATAAATTATTTGGTATAAAATTTTTTTGGGGTAAATAGGAAATACTGTTTTTTATTTTGTATGGTTGAGCTAATACAGTATTATCTAACCGAATAAATTTATATTCGGCATCTAAAGTCCCATAAATTATTTTAAGCAATGTTGATTTTCCACTTCCATTTCTACCGAAAACGCCAACAATATCCCCTGTTTTACACTTTAAGTATATATCAGAAAGTATAATATTATCGCCAAAAGACTTATTTACACTGTCAATTTCTAATGAACATTCCATAAAATCAGCAATATAATAATTGAAATAATAAAATTTAAACCAAAACAAAAAGCTAATAATTGTAATTTGGAAATATTTTTATTGTAGTAAAAGTAGTATTCATTTGCTCTATAATATTCTTTATAAATGTGAATTATTATAATAGCAACAAAACATAAGTTAATTAAAATAGTGTTTGGGTTATATTTTAAAGTTACTAACGTTAAAAATAAGTTTATTAAAAATACACTTTTATAAAATTCCCAATACAACTTTAATTTCACCATAATTCATTATATGTATTCTTCTTTGGTTGGTAAGATGTCTGAACCATGATTTTTTTGATTTATATGAAACTTACGCATTTATATTTTGAATTTTTTATTGGTTAATCGTTTAAAATTAAGGCTTGTTTCACCAAAATTAATTAATAAACCAATTTCTAAATTATAAGCTTCTAAATAATTTATGGCTTGGGCAAAATGTACGTCTTCTAATTTAGTAATGGCTTTTAATTCTACAGAAATTAAGCCACTTACAAGAAAATCAACTCTTCTTGTGCCTATGTGTTGTTCTTTATAAAAAATGGGCATCTCAAACTCTCTACTAAATACTATACCAGCTAATGCCATTTCAATTTCTAAGGCTCTTTGGTAAATAACTTCTTGAAACCCGTTTCCTAAAGTTTTATGCACCAACATTGCACAACCAATAATTTTAGCTGTTAATTCCGAATATTTGTATTGCTCATCTACAATAGCCATAAGTCATTTAATCAAAAAAATCATAGTTCAGACAACTATGTTTGCTGTGCCACCAACCACGATAAATCCATACTCATTTATTACATCCACAAGTCATTTAATCAAAAAAATCATAGTTCAGACTACTATGTTTGCTGTGCCTTCAACCACGGTAAATCCATACTCATTTATTACATCCACAAGTCATTTAATCAAAAAAATCATAGTTTAGACAATTAATTTCCCCACCCAAAAAAATAGGGAGCAACCAGTAATCTCTACCAACCACTCCCTACTTGCTACTAACTACTTGCTACTACCCAGCAATAACCAATTTAGCTTTTGCTACAACATTAGCTACGGTAAAACCAAATTCTTCCATTAATACTTCGGCTGGAGCCGATTCGCCAAACCTATCTAAGCCAATAGCAAAGCCATCATCGGTAACGTATTTGTGCCAGCCTAAGGTGGATGCCATTTCTACCGAAACACGTTTTTTAATATGTTTTGGTAAAACCGAGTTTTTGTAAGCAACATCTTGTTGCTCGAACAATTCCCACGATGGCATACTTACCACACGGCTACTGATGCCTTCGGCTTTTAATTGCGCTTGGGCTTTCATAATTAACGAAACCTCAGAACCTGTGGCCAATAATATTACTTGTGCATCGCCCTCACAATCAGATACGATGTATGCTCCTTTTTCTACATTTTTAGCACTTCCGTATTTATCTTGGTCTAAAATTGGCAATGCTTGGCGGGTTAATATTAAACAAACCGAGCCTGTGGTGTGCTGCAAAGCCACTCGCCAAGCCTGTGCGGTTTCGTTGGCATCGGCAGGGCGTAAAACAATATTGTTGGGTATCGAGCGTAACGAAATCAGTTGCTCCACAGGTTGGTGCGTTGTACCATCCTCGCCCAAGCCTATACTATCGTGGGTGTATATAAAAATAGAACGCACTTTCATAATGGCAGCCAAGCGTATTGGTGGGCGCATATATTCCGAAAATATTAAAAACGTGGCACAGTAAGGTATAATATTGTGCGATAAGGCCATACCATTTGCAATAGCACCCATTGCGTGTTCCCTAATTCCAAAATGGAAGTTACGGCCACCGTAATTATCGGCAGTAAATGATGATGCGCCATCAATTAAGGTATTGGTTGATGGGGCTAAATCGGCCGAACCACCAATCATTTGTGGCAAGCTGGCAGCAATAGCATTTATAACCTTTCCCGATGCGCTACGGGTAGCAATGGCTTTATCGGTCCCAGCAAAAAGAGGTAGAGTTTTTTCCCAGTTTTGTGGCAATGCGCCACTGGCCAGCAATTCGTATTCGGCCGCTAAGGCGGGATATGCAACTTTATAATCGCTGTAAAGCTGGTTCCAAGCCGCTTCGTCGGCAGCGCCTATGCTACCTTTTTGGTTGTAAAATGCCAACACATCGGCAGGTATTACAAAGCTTTCTTCGGGGTTAAAGCCAAATGCTTTTTTTACCAGCTTTAATTCCTCCACGCCAAGTGGCGAGCCATGTGCTTCGTAACTATCTACTTTATTTGGGCTACCAAAACCAATATGGGTACGCACTTTTATAAGCGTTGGTTTATCATTTACTAGTTTTGCCTCTTCAACTGCGGCGGCAATGGCATCAATATCGTTACCATCGCTTACTACCAAAACTTGCCATCCGTAAGCCTCAAAACGCATTTTTACATCTTCGGTAAACGATACATTGGTATCGCCCTCAATAGAAATGTGGTTATCATCGTACAAATAAATTAAGTTTCCCAATTTCAAATGACCCGCTAACGATGCAGCTTCGGCGGCTACGCCTTCTTGCAAATCGCCATCGCTAACAATAGCATAAATGTTATAATCAAAAAGGTTAAACCCAGGTTTATTAAACCTTGCTGCCATATGTTTTTGTGCGATAGAAAAACCTACACCATTTGCAAACCCTTGGCCTAATGGGCCTGTGGTAACCTCAATACCTTGCAAATGTCCGTACTCGGGGTGCCCAGCAGTTTTGCTGTGCATTTGTCTAAAATCTTTAATATCATCTAAACTAATATCTTCGTAACCTGTAAGATATAACATGCTGTATTGTAGCATACAACCGTGGCCAGCCGATAGTATAAACCTATCTCGGTTTGCCCATTTGGGGCTTTTGGCATTGTATTTCATTTGGTTGGCATAAATTACGTGTGCCATTGGTGCTGCACCCATTGGCATACCTGGGTGGCCCGAGTTTGCTTTTTGTACCGCATCGGCCGATAAAATACGAACCGTGTTAATTGCTAATTGCTCAATTGTTTGATCTTTAATTTCCATTTTCGATTTGTTTTTGGGTAGGATGTGCCGTTTTTACACAGTAGCTTTCGGCCACTTGCCATAAAAAAACACCGCCTTTTATCCCGTCTTTGTTACTAACTATTTGTATGTTTTTATCTAATTTAAAATTTAATCGTTTGGCATTACCGCCGCTAATGTATAAGTTATCGTAATTAACTACGGTTTTATAAGTTTCTAAAACTTCTTTCATTCTATTATTCCAGTTTTCTAAACCTTCTTTTTGCAAAGCTTTTTCGCCTACAAAGGCATCATAATCTTTGTTTTTACGTACAGGTAGGTGGGCAAGTTCTAAATGCGGCAGTAAATGCCCATCCATAAATAAAGCAGTACCAAAGCCTGTACCTAAGGTAATTACCATCTCTAAACCTTTGCCACTAATTAAAGCTAGACCTTGAAAATCGGCATCGTTAACTACACGTGTAGGTTTTTCGAACTCGCTAGCAAGCAATTGCCCTAGGTTAATGTTTTTCCAAAAGTTATTGCCCAGGTTGGGCGCAGTTTGTATGCAACCATCCTTAACATAACCAGGAAAGCCTACAGCAATTTTATCAAACGGAGGGAAATTTACAATTAAATCGCCAATGGCTTTAATTACGTTTTCGGGAGTTGACGATATGGGGGTTTCAACTTTTTGGTATTCCGATAGGTACTCGGCAGCACTATTTAGTACAGCACCCTTAATATGCGAGCCTCCAATATCTATCGCGAGTATATCCTGTTTATTCATACTTTTTTAAATTATTAGCCATCATATTATCCCGTTTTTGCATATTTTAACCTAAAATAGTTAAGTGGACTAAACTAATTTTTTTTATTTAAAAAGTGCAAAATTAAACACAT
>JAAFJW010000072.1 GCA_013298995.1 Sphingobacteriales bacterium
TTATTAAATTGTTAAAGGGTTAAATTGAGAAACAATTATGTTTATATTTGTATTGCAAAAACAAAAACATGTCTCAAAATTTATTAGAAAGAATCACATTTAATACACTACAATGTAATGGTAAGCCCTGCATTAGAGGTATGCGTATTAGAGTTTCTGATGTGCTTGCATTGTTAGCCAATGGTTTAAGTAACGAAGCTGTTTTACTCGAAATGCCCGATTTAGAACCAGATGATATAAAAGCTTGTTTGTTTTTTGCACTTTCAAGGATTAATCACCCAGTTATTAAAGCCGCTTAATGTTAATTATTGATGCGCATTTATCGCCGCATTTAGCCCCTTGGATTGAGAGAAATTTTGCTATACCTGCATTTTCGGTAGCTTATTTAGGTTTACGAGATGCTAATGACTAACAGATATTTGATTTTGCAAAACACAATAACGCTATTGTAATTACAAAGGATGAAGATTTTGTACAGCTTCACCATCTTTTAGGAAGCCCACCCCAAATTATATGGGTAACTTGTGGCAACACATCTAATTTACGTATGCGCCAAATTATTCATTTGAAATTAAACGATGTAATGGAATCTTTAAAACATTTTAACTTGGTTGAAATTACTGATTAAGACTTCACCCCTTCCAGCTTTTATTTTATTAGTAATGCCCTTTTAATGATACGATAATAAAATATCTATAAGGTAGCTTCCTAAATTTTCGTTTTAGGAAGCCTTCGTAGGAAGCCTTCGTAGGAAGCCTTCGCTCCAAGCGAAGTCTTCCTTTAAATAAACCCCACCTAATTCTCGTTTTTGTTTAAATAAGGTGGCATGTTGAGTTTTTACCGAAGTGAAATTTTACTAAAAAGGAAGGCTTCGCTTAGAGCGAAGACTTCCTAGTCTTCCTTTAAATAAACCCCAACTTTCTTCTCGTTTTTGTTAAAAAAAATAAGGTGGCGTGTTGGGTTTTTATCGAAGTGAAATTTTACCTAAAAAGGATGGCTTCGCTTAGAGCGAAAACTTCCTAGTCTTCGAAGTGGAATTTTACCTAAAAAGGAAGGCTTCGCTTAGAGCGAAGACTTCCTAGTCTTCCTTTAAATAAACCCCCACCTAATTCTCGTTTTTGTTAAAATAAGGTGGCATGTTGAGTTTTTACCGAAGTGAAAATTTACTAAAAAGGAAGGCTTCGCTTAGAGCGAAGACTTCCTGGCGAAGCCTTCCTTTAATAAACTCCACGCCTTTGTACCAATCCACAAGCAAATTAAAAATTTGATAAAAACCAAGCAAAACCGCATCTTAAACCTTGTTTTACAAGCGTTTAAAACAAGGTTTAAATAATATAATCCCATTTTAAAACGGTATCAACAAACAAAAAAAAACCTTATCCGAAACCCAGTTTTTATGTATTATCCCATCCCACAAAAAAAACTATTCTCCTGTATCTAAAAAATGGTGTACCCCTTTGTAAGGCAAATTAAAAGCCGATGCCACTCCCCTATGCACAACTTCACCATGAATAATGTTTAAGCCTTTCAAAAGTTCGTAACTATCTAAACAAGTTTTTTTCCAGCCTTTATCGGCCAGTTCTAAAATATAAGGCAACGTACAATTGGTAAGTGCCGTGGTAGAGGTATAAGGTACAGCACCAGGCATATTGGCAACACAATAATGCAATATACCATCAACAATATAGGTAGGGTCTTCCAATGTGGTAGGCTTACAGGTTTCTATACAGCCACCTTGGTCCACCGATACATCTACAATTACAGTACCAGGGCGCATCAGTTTTAGCATATCGCGGGTAATTACTTTGGGCGTTTTTGCGCCAGCTATTAAAATGGCACCCACTATTAAATCGTGGTTACCTACCAAGCGGCGTATATTGTACTCGCTACTAAACATGGTAACCACATGCGATGGTAGCACATCGTTTACATACCTTAAACGCTGTAAATCAGTATCTAAAATAGTTACATGCGCCCCCAAGCCCGATGCCATTTTGGCCGCCTGTACACCCACCACACCTGCACCAATAATTAATACTTTACCTGGCGTTACCCCTGGTACACCGCCTAGCAAAATGCCTCGGCCCATTACAGGTTTTTCTAAATATCGGGCACCTTGCTGTATGGCCATGCGGCCAGCTACTTCGCTCATAGGCACCAGTATAGGTAATGTTTTGTCCGTTTTTTCAACCGTTTCGTAAGCCAAACATACCGCCCCACTATCTATCATGGCATTGGTAAGTTTTAAATCGGAGGCGAAGTGAAAAAAGCAAAAAATCAATTGGTCTTTTTTTACCAAATGTAGTTCTTTGCCTATTGGCTCCTTCACCTTTATAATCATTTCGGCAGTAGCCCATATTTCTACCTCGTCTAGTACCACCTTGGCTCCTACCTCTTCATAATCTTCGTTTCTAAACCCACTTGCCGCCCCCGAATGGGTTTCTACAATCACTTTATGCCCTCTGCGTATAAGTTCGTGGGCACCAGCAGGGGTTAAGCCTACACGGTTTTCGTTGTTTTTTATTTCTCGAGGTACGCCAATAATCATCTTTTTAATTCTGTTTTTATAATTTATGGTAAAAAATTTTACTAATTTAACAAAGTATTTAGCTATCGTGTGCCATTATGGAAATTTATTTTTAAAAATTTATAACGTAATTTAATAATCAGAATTTTATAAATAATTAGGGCGTTTTAACACGCTGTCCATTATATCTTTTTCTTTATAGCCCCCATTTGCCATAATTCCAAGGGGGGGGGGCTATAAAGAAAAAGGATGCCATTGCCATCGTTAACGCACTTTAACAACATATATCATTGATTAACAATAAATTAAACTTAAATTTCATATTCAATTTTTTGTTAACATATAAATTTATCATTGATTTTTAGCTATTGGTATTAAAACAAAATACAAATCATATTTTTGTGTTTTATATTTAAAATCATGGTACCTCAACAACAAGCAATACCAGCAAACTATACTTTCCCACCCGAGTGGGCACCGCATGAAGCAACATGGCTAACTTGGCCACACAAAGAAGCCAGCTGGCCAGGGAAATTAGAAGCTATTTATGCCCCTTATTGCAAATTTATAGCCCTTTTAACCTTGGGCGAAAAAGTGCGCATTAACGTTAAAAACGAAGAAATGAAAGCCTTTGCGCTATCACACATCCAAAAAACTGATGCCGATATTACCCAAATAGAATTCTTTTTTAACCCCAGCAACGATGCTTGGTGCCGCGACCACGGCCCTGCTTTTTTGGTAAATAACCATGCCGAGCATAAAAAAATAATTGTGGATTGGGGGTTTAACGCTTGGGGAAATAAATATCCACCCTTTGATTTGGACGATGTAATCCCCACCAAAATTGCCCAACATTTTAAGCTCCCGCTTTACCTGCCTGGTATTATTATGGAAGGTGGCTCGGTAGAGTTTAACGGTGCGGGTACGGTGCTAACTTCTAAAAGTTGCTTATTAAACCCAAACCGAAATCCGCATTTAAACCAGCAACAGATAGAAACCTACCTGAAAAATTTTTATGGCATACAGCAAATATTATGGGTAAGCGATGGCATTGTAGGCGATGATACCGATGGGCATATTGATGATACCGTACGGTTTGTAAACCATAACACCGTTTTAACTGTGGTAGAAGATGATATAAACGATGCCAATTACCACCTACTGCAAACCAATTTAAAAGAGCTAAAACAAATGCGATTGCTCAATGGCGAAGCATTACACATTATTGAGCTACCCATGCCCGATGCCGTTATATACGATGGGCTGCGCTTGCCAGCTTCCTACGCTAATTTTTATATAAGCAACAAACACGTAATTGTACCTACCTATAATTGTGCCAAAGATGCCATTGCCTTACAAATTATTGCTTCTTGCTTCCCCGAAAGGGAAGTAATAGGGATAGATTCTACGGATATTATTTGGGGTTTAGGGAGTTTTCATTGTTTAAGCCAGCAGGAACCATTTGTTGATTTTTGATTTCGGATTTTGGATTTTTGATTTGGGCGAGAGGGCAATTTTGAATGTTAAAATATTTACATTAAATACAAGCCTCTAGGCATATCCCCTTTGGGGAGACCAAGAGGAAAAAAAATAAAAACACACAGATTATTAAGATTTAAAAGATTGTTAAGATTTTTTTTGAGGTGGGAGCAATTAGGTGTAAATTATCCTAATCCCAAAATATTGAATTATAATTTTATTAACTTAATATACGGGGATTAAACCCTAAGCTCGTTGCCCGAAAGCTCGTTGCCCGAAAGCTCGCTGCCCGAAAGCCCGCTGCCCGAAAGCCCGAAGTCCAGTGCAAGGTTTTTTGAATTTTAACTTTTTACCTAACTTATCGTTTCATAACTTTCTACAGGCGGGCAAGCGCATACCAAAGTACGGTCGCCATAAGTATCGTTTACCCTAGCTACCGATGGCCAAAACTTAAATTGCTGTATATATGGAAGCGGAAAAGCGGCGGTTTGGCGGCTATAAGGATGCTCCCAAGTTTGCGAACTTATTGCTTGTGCGGTGTGCGGTGCGTTTTTTAAAGGATTGTTTAATCTGTCGGAGCTACCGTTTTCGATGGCGTTAATTTCTATACGAATGGCAATCATGGCATCGCAAAAGCGGTCGAGTTCATGCTTAGGCTCCGATTCGGTGGGCTCAATCATTAAAGTGCCAGCTACAGGGAACGAAACCGTGGGGGCATGGAAACCGTAATCCATCAATCGTTTGGCAATATCGCTTACCTCTACCCCAAAGGCTTTAAACGAACGGCAATCTAAAATCATTTCGTGGGCGCATCGGCCATTATCGCCTGTGTATAGTATTGGATAATGATTTTGTAAGCGGGCTTTAATATAATTGGCATTTAGGATGGCTATTCGGGTGGCATTAGTTAGCCCTTCGGCACCCATCATGGCAATATAAGCATGTGAAATTAACAGTATCGAAGCCGAGCCATAAGGTGCTGCCGAAACCGCCGAAATAGATTTTGATGTACCTAAATCAACCACGCTATGGCCTGGTAAATAAGGTACTAAATGTGCAGCTACACCTATTGGCCCCATGCCTGGGCCACCACCACCGTGGGGTATGCAAAAGGTTTTGTGTAAGTTTAAATGGCATACATCGGCACCTATATTGGCAGGCGAAGTAAGGCCTACTTGTGCATTCATATTGGCACCATCCATATATACTTGGCCACCGTACTGATGCACCAAATCGCAAATTTGGGTAATTGATTTTTCGAAAACACCATGCGTAGAAGGGTAAGTTACCATTAAGCAGGATAAATTATCGGCATGTTCGTGTATTTTTTGGGCTAAATCATCCACATCTATATTTCCCTGTTCGTCGCATTTGGTTACCACTATGTGCATGCCTGCCATAGCTGCCGATGCCGGGTTGGTACCATGTGCCGATGAGGGAATAATGGCAATATTGCGGTTAATATCGCCCCGGCTATGGTGATAAGCCCTTATAACCATTAGGCCTGCATATTCGCCTTGTGCGCCAGCATTTGGCTGTAAACTTATGCCAGCAAAGCCTGTTATTTCGCTTAACCAAGTGTTTAATTGGCTAATTATCTCGATATAACCGCCTACTTGATGGATAGGTGCAAAAGGGTGTATGTTGCTAAACTGTGGCCAAGTTACGGGTATCATTTCGGTAGTGGCATTAAGTTTCATGGTGCAACTACCTAGGGCTATCATCGAGTGGCATAGCGATAAATCCTTAGCTTCTAATGATTTAATATAGCGCAACATTTCATGCTCCGAGTGGTAGCTATTAAAAACGGGGTGCGTTAAAAATGTTGATGTACGCTGTAACTGGGCAGGGATATTGGTGTAAACATTTTGCTGTAACTCGTCAAAGGCAATATCGTTAAGGGTTTTACCTTTTACTTTGGCAAATAAGTGTACAATGGTTTCTATATCGGCTATGCGTGTGGTTTCGTTAATGGCAATCCCTACCAAATTGTCCTTATAATTAAAATTAAGCTCGTTATTTAATGCCTCCGAATGTATAGGATGGGCTAATACGCCCAAATCCAGCGAAAGCGTATCAAAAAACAATTGGTTTAATTGCTTGTAACCCAATGCAGTTAACGCTTTATGTAATAAAATGGTTAAGCCGTGAATACGTTGGGCAATTAATTTAATGCCGTTAGGCCCATGGTAAGCGGCGTACATACCCGCCATAATGGCAAGTAAAGCCTGTGCAGTGCAAATATTAGAAGTGGCTTTATCGCGGCGAATATGTTGCTCGCGGGTTTGTAAAGCCATACGCAATGCATAATTACCATCAGCATCAATAGTTACGCCAATAATACGGCCGGGCATGCTGCGTTTATAAGCATCTTTGGTAGCAAAAAAAGCGGCGTGTGGGCCACCAAAACCCATTGGAATACCAAATCGCTGTGAGGTACCCACCACAATATCGGCTCCCCACTCGCCTGGAGGGGTTAAAAGGGCTAGGCTTAGCAAATCGGCTGCTACGGTAATTTTTATATTTTTTTGGTGTGCCTTATCGGCGAAAGCAGTATAATTATATACCTCGCCATTGGCAGCTGGGTATTGCAATATAGCACCAAACATGGTATCGCTAAGTTGTACCGTTTGGTGATTGCCTATTTGTAAAATAATACCCAATGGTGCCGAGCGGGTTTTTAAAATATCAATCGTTTGGGGCAATACCTCTTCGGAAACAAAAAACACGTTGGCCGCATCGTTTTTGCGTAAGCTATATTGCATAAACATGGCTTCGGCGGCGGCGGTACCTTCGTCTAATAACGAAGCATTGGCTATTTCCATCCCTGTAAGGTCGGTTACCATGGTTTGGAAATTAAGCAGTGCCTGTAAGCGGCCTTGGGCAATTTCGGCTTGGTAAGGCGTGTATTGGGTGTACCAGCCTGGGTTTTCTAAAATATTTCGTTGAATTACGCCTGGCACTATTACCTCGTGGTAACCTTGCCCAATGTAGGATTTGAATACTTTATTTTGTGCCGCTATTTGTTTTAAATTTTCGAGATACTCGAATTCACTTTTTGCTTTAGGCAAATTTAATGGTGCCTGTAAACGAATATTTTCGGGGACAGTTTGCGCTATTAAATCATCTATACTAGAGGCTTTTACGGCTACCAACATTTGCGCTATATCTTGTGGCGAAGGGGCTATATGTCGGTGTTCAAATTGCTCTTGGTATTCGATATTTAATTTCGTCATGCGTATAAAATATTTAAAAATGCAAAGCTAAAAAAAATGCTTAATTTAGTAACACTACGGCGGGCTGCTTGTTTAAATTTTTATTGTAGATAAAACCTAAGCCCAAAAAGGTTTGCCATTTATTATTGACTCGAGTTACTGTATAATTTACTAATAACCAATAATATGAATTATTTCAGAGCGTTAACGATCGCAGCGGCATCCTTTTTTACGCCGAAACTCCCCCTTCGGGGGGCGGGGGGATAAACAAATAAAAAAAGATAGAGCGTAGAGCGTGTTAAAACGCCCAAAACATTGTCAAAAACAATATCTTATAAATCGAACTCAGGTTATTGAGGTAAATGACGCATAAATTGTAAGTTTGTTTTTAAAAATTAAGTAAATTATCACCTATTAAAAAACCCAAATGAAAAAACCTAAACACCTTTGGCTATTATTTTTTTTATGTAGCCTATTTTTTACTTCGGCCACCGTATATGGCCAGGCTATTAACCGTTATAATCCCGATACGGTGCTTACAGTGGTATTAGATAAAGATATTGTTGTAACCGCCCGAGCAGGTTTATATGTAGAAGATTTTATCAACCAAATTAAAAAAGATACCAGTTTTTATGCCGCTTTTAGAGAAATGAAAAAATATGCTTTTACCGCCGAAAACACGGTAATAACTTACAATAGCAATAATAAAGTAAAGGGGAAAATATACCGTAAAATACGCCATCAAAACGATAAAAAAGGGCATAAAATGATAGTTTTAGCAAACGAATCATCGGGCGAACTGTATAAACGTAACGGCAATTACCAGCTATATACGGTAGAAATGTTCGATTATATTTTCACAAACGCTTACAACTCGGATTTTAGCCCACCTAGCGCAGTAGCCACTAAAGCCAAAGGAGGAAAAAACGAAAGCTATAAAGACAAATTAAAAACCCTTATTTTTTCGCCAGGTAAACCCATAAAAGGCATCCCTTTTATTGCTAGTAAAACCCAAATTTTTGACCAAGATATGCGTAAAAATTATACCTATAGCTTTGCCTCGGGTACTTACTTGGATTCGATACCTGTATATAGATTTAAGGTTTTGATGAAACCCGATATTTCGGATTGGACTAAAGATGGCATTATGATAAAAGAGCTTACCACAATTTTTGATAAGCGTAATTTCCAAATTTTAGGCCGCTATATTGATATGAAAATGGATAATTTTGCTTTTAGCTTTGATGTACAAATGAATATAGAAATGGGCTACTTTAACGATACACTTTTACCCACCAAAATCAGCTACCAAGGCAACTGGGATATTCCTTTTAAAAAAGAAGAAAAAGCCAGTTTTTTAGTATTACATAAGGGATATAGCTTGGAGGGAAAATGGGATAAGTAAAATTATTTATTGCCTGTGGGCGAAAGCTTTAGGGTTGTTTACTTTTAACGGTTAGCTTGGCTACAATAAGCATTTACTTGGCATAAGTATAGGCATGGCGTAACCCCAAAAAAAACATTAAATGCTCCAATATTTAATGTTAAAAATAGTTGTATTTTTTGTTCACATTTTTTGTTTCATAACCTACTAAAAATAAAAGTGTTTCCAGTTTTTTCGTACAATTGTTATTAACTTTAACTTTTTTTACGATACCCTATTGTTATTATTGTATTGTTATTCTGCATCGAATACAACAGCATAAAAAAAAATCCGCAAACTTATTACTTGGTTAGCAATAACATTATTTTTTAACCTCTTTTAGATAATAGACGGAGATTGTGCGAAATCGACTTTAAATAGTACCATATTGGAATTGAAATAAAGTTGCAAAAGGCATAAAAACCCTAGGAGTAGCCTAGCTTTAATATGTACTTAGTTTAGTTTCGAGCAATGAGTTTTATGATTTTAGTTTGATTTTTTTTTTTTAAGAAATGCAAATAACATTTTACCCTATTTAACATATCAACACCATTAACAAAACACTTACGATGATTAAAGAAACCGAGCTATTACTTAAAGAAAACAAAGACCGCTTTGTAATACTACCTATAAATTACCCCGAAATTTGGCAACATTATAAACGCCATGTAGCCAGTTTTTGGACTGCCGAAGAAATTGATTTAAGTGCCGATATTAAAGATTGGGAAAACCTTAACGATGGCGAACGCCATTTTGTAAGTCACATACTTGCTTTTTTTGCAGCCAGCGATGGCATTGTGAACGAAAACCTAGCCGTAAATTTTATGAGCGAGGTGCAATTGCCCGAAGCTAGGTGTTTTTACGGTTTCCAAATTATGATGGAAAACATACACAGCGAAACTTATGCTTTGTTAATTGATACTTACATCAAAAATCCGCAAGAAAAATACAAACTTTTTCATGCCATTGATACCGTACCAGCAGTAAAGAAAAAAGCCGAATGGGCTTTACGCTGGATAGATAATGGCAGCTTTGCCGAACGCTTGGTAGCTTTTGCCGCCGTAGAAGGTATATTTTTTAGTGGGAGTTTTTGCTCAATTTTTTGGCTTAAAAAACGTGGATTAATGCCTGGTTTAACGTTTAGTAACGAGTTGATAAGCCGTGATGAAGGTTTACATTGCGAGTTTGCTTGCTTAATGTACAAAATGTTGGAAGTTAAACTAAGCCAAGATGAGGTGTATGCCATTATTATGGATGCCGTAGCGATAGAAAAAGAGTTTGTAAGCGAATCGTTACCTGTAGATTTAATTGGGATGAACGCCAAGCTAATGCAACAATACATAGAGTTTGTAGCCGACAGATGGTTAGATGAGTTAGGTTATAAAACCATTTACAACACTACCAACCCGTTTGATTTTATGGAAATGATATCGCTGCAAGGCAAAACCAACTTTTTTGAAAAACGGGTAGGTGATTACCAAAAATCGGGCGTAATGAGTAGCCAAGAGGCGCAGGCTTTTTCGCTGGAAGAAGATTTTTAGGGATTTTTGATTGCGGATTGTTGCTCACAGATTACACTGATGCACACAGATTTTTGATTTGGAGCTTAATAATTTTAATAACAATCTAACCATCAATACTTTAACGATTTTATTGCGTTAACGATGGTAGCGGCATCCTTTTTGGCTTTTTCGGCCAAAAAGATACAGCGAACAGCGTGTTAAAACGCCCAAATTATTTTCACAAGAAAAAACATGTATTATAACACACAAAACCAAAGTAAGTAATTGAAAACCAAATTATAAATAATCATTAACTACTAACTACTAACTACTAACCACTAACTACTAACTACTAACATAAAATGAGCTACGTAATAAAAAGAAACGGCAAAAAAGAATCGGTAAAATTTGATAAAGTAACCGCAAGGATAGAGAAACTATCGTATGGCTTAAGCCCTATGGTAAACGCTATAAATGTGGCTAAAAAAACTATTGAAGGTATTTACGAAGGTGTACCCACCACCGAGTTGGATAACCTAGCGGCCGAAACTGCGGCATCGCTAACCATTACCCACCCCGATTATGCCATACTTGCATCACGCATGGCGGTAAGTAATTTACATAAAAATACGGTAAAAAGTTTCTCGGAAACGATGCGTAAGCTGTACAATTATGTAGATGCGGCATCGGGACATAAACTGCCTTTAATTGCCGACGATGTGATGCAAATTATTGAAGACAATGCCGACTTGCTAGATAGCACCATTATTTACGACCGTGATTTTGCTTTTGATTATTTTGGGTTTAAAACCCTCGAAAAATCGTACTTGTTAAAAATAGGTGGTAAAATAGTGGAGCGTCCGCAACACATGTACATGCGTGTAGCCGTGGGCATACACAAAAACGATATAGATAGCGTGATAGAAACCTATAATTTGATGAGCGAACGTTGGTTTACCCACGCCACGCCAACGCTATTTAATGCAGGTACGCCCAAGCCACAAATGAGTTCTTGTTTTTTGCTAACCATGAAAGATGATAGCATTGATGGCATTTACGATACGCTGAAACAAACCGCAAAAATATCGCAAAGTGCTGGCGGAATTGGACTTGCCATACACAATATTAGGGCAACAGGCAGTTATATTGGTGGTACCAACGGTACCAGCAACGGCATTATTCCTATGCTTAGGGTGTTTAACGATACCGCCCGCTATGTGGACCAAGGTGGTGGCAAGCGCAAAGGTGCTTTTGCCATTTACTTAGAGCCTTGGCATGCCGATATTTTTGAGTTTTTAGATTTACGTAAAAACCACGGTAAAGAAGAAATGCGAGCCCGCGATTTGTTTTTTGCCCTTTGGATAAGCGATTTGTTTATGCAACGTGTAGAAGCAAACGGCGAGTGGAGCCTGTTTTGCCCCAACGAAGCCCCAGGCCTAAGCGATTGTTTTGGTGCCGAGTTTGAAGCCCTTTATACCAAATACGAAGCCGAAGGCAAAGCCCGCAAAACCATTAAAGCACAAGATCTTTGGTTTAAAATATTAGACTCGCAAATAGAAACTGGTACACCATACATGCTGTACAAAGATGCCGCCAACGGTAAAAGCAACCAGCAAAATTTAGGTACCATAAAAAGCAGTAACCTGTGTACCGAAATTATGGAATACACCAGCCCCGATGAGGTGGCGGTGTGTAACTTAGCATCGCTTGCATTGCCTCGTTTTGTAATTGATGGAAAATTTGACCATAAAAAACTGTACGAAGTAACCTACCAAGTAACCAAAAACCTAAATGCGGTTATTGATAATAATTACTACCCTGTAGAAGAAGCCCGAACATCGAACACCAAGCACCGCCCCGTAGGTTTGGGTGTGCAAGGCCTTGCCGATGTGTTTATTATGTTGCGTTTACCTTTCGAAAGCGATTTGGCAAAAATGCTAAACAAAGAAATTTTTGAAACCATTTACTTTGCAGGGATGACGGCCAGTAAAGATTTGGCCAAACTGCAAGGTGCATACCAAACTTACCAAGGCTCGCCAGTATCGAAAGGGATTTTCCAGTTTGATATGTGGGGCGTTACCCCAACCGACCGCTGGAACTGGGCAGGCTTAAAAGAAGAAGTACAAAACTATGGCGTACGCAACTCGCTATTGGTGGCGCCAATGCCTACGGCATCTACCTCGCAAATATTTGGTAACAACGAATGTTTTGAGCCTTATACCTCTAACATTTATACCCGCAGGGTGCTAAGTGGCGAGTTTATTATTGTAAACAAACATTTACTTAAAGATTTGGTAAGCATAGGTTTATGGAACAATACCATGAAAAATAAAATTGTTGCTGCCAATGGCTCTATACAAAACATAGCCGAAATACCCGCCGACATTAAAGAACTGTACAAAACCGTATGGGAAATAAAACAGCGTAACCTAATAGATATGGCTGCCGATAGGGGCGCATACATTTGCCAATCGCAATCGTTAAACCTGTTTGTGGATAGCCCAACGGCATCTAAACTAACCTCTATGCACTTTTACGCCTGGAAAAAAGGCCTAAAAACAGGTATGTATTACCTACGCTCGCAAGCCGCCACCCAAGCCGTACAATTTACGGTAGAAAAACAAGGCAGCGAAGAAATAGTACCCGTAATACCCCACACCGAAGCCATTGATGTAGAAGCTACACCAACCAACGGCGCAAGCTGCAGTATGGAAGATGGTTGTGTGAGTTGTGGGAGTTAGGTTTTTTTGAGAGGAACAAAAATTTTGAAACCGTAAGTTTAATTAATGTATGCTAAGTCGGTTTAGGATATAAAAACTTGTATCTTTGAATAATGGAAAGAATTTATTTAGACACCTCTGTATTTGGAGGTTACTTTGAACCAGAGTTTGAGCTTTGGACTAAGGTATTGTTTGATAGAGTTTTTAAAGGAGAATATAAGATACTTGTTTCACGACTTATAGATATTGAACTTGAAAACGCACCACAGAAAGTAAGAGATTTAGTCAATTCATTAAAACAAGATAATGTAGAATGGTTTGATATTACAACGCAAGCCGTTGAACTTGCAGATAAATATATAGACGAAAAAGTAGTGGGTCAAACCAGTCATTCCGACTGCATACATATTGCTATTGCAACTTTAAATTATGCAGATGTTTTA
>JAAFJW010000073.1 GCA_013298995.1 Sphingobacteriales bacterium
TTGTTTTTTATAATCGCTTAGGCTAATGATTTTTTTACCGCCAATACTTGCATTTTTTAGGCTATCAAAAATTGGTATGGCCTCCCCTATTTTTAAAGTATCGGTTTTGTTGGCTTGCGCCGATGCCTGTAAACCCAAAAATATACAGGTTAAAAAAATAAAAATGTTTTTCATTGCTTTAAATTTATTATTGCTAAAATTAAAAACAAAACCAATTAATCCCCCATTTATCTACTTTGTAAGTTTTAATCTACGGTCGGCATAATACTTTTTCAATTCCTCGAAGTTCATATTTTGAATTTCTAAACTTATTTTGTCTCGTGTATCACGCATAAATTTTACAGCGTCAAAATCTTGTGTTACAATTTCTTTAGTCTTCATTGTATATAATTTCTATTGGTGAACGAATATCAATTGTTTTATAGCCAAGTTTCATATTTACAGCATTGTAACCCCTAATTCTTTTAACATTTACAATATGTTTAAAGTTCCAACTTACCAAAATATCTACTTGGTTAATCGTTGCCATTGCAATATGAAAACAATCAGACCTACTTGTACTTCCAACTACATTTTCAGCAAGATAGGTATCTGCCAAATTTACAGCTTCTTCGGTAAGTTCAACTCTTGTCTTTAAATCGTTTGAAAGGTTAGCTAACAAATTTTGAACCTTATTTGGTGCTCCAAGTAGTTCATCTTCAGTTGTGTTAGAATAAACAACTTTAAATTGTCCTAACTTTATTTTTTCAAATAACATTTGAGTATCCTCCTCAAATATTGCATCAAAATAACCACCAAAAACAGATGTATCTAGATATATTTTTGCTACTCTATCTTTCATCTATCAAATATAAACAAGTTACCCAGTTTTTAAAGTATCAATTTTTATGGCTTGCGCCGATGCTTGTAAACCTAAAAATAAACAAGCTAATAAAATGTAGATTTTTTTCATTGTTTATTGTTTTTAAATCCCGCCACAGCGGCTAAAATATTTATAGGTAAATGGGTCTTTTAGTTTCATTACCAAAACGCCTTTGCGGGTGCTGGCGTGTACATAATAGCCGTTTTGTAAATATACGCCTACATGGCTATATTTTTTACCGTCGTAATCAAAAAAAACCAAATCGCCTTCTTGCAATTCGTCTTCGTATTTTCGTTTTAATATATTAATTAATGCGCTTGTGTTTCGGGGAATGTTTCTACCATAAACTTCTTTAAATAAAGTATATACAAAGCCCGAGCAATCAATACCATTTTTATCTAAGCCGCCCATTTTATATTTTACGCCTTCCCATTCGTTTATAAACGCATACAATCGGCCATTGCTAATATCGCTTTTGCTTACTTGCATTATACCAGCATATTTGCTGGCAATGCTATTATTTGGTTTTTGGTAAGATGAATGGCTGGCACCCGTTTTTTTAGATTTACAAGCCGAAAAGTTAAGGATGCAACATCCCACCAAGAATAAAAAAATTAGGGTTTTTAAATTGATTTTCATTTAGGCATTTTTAAGCACTTTTTGTATTTCATCTAGTTTCATTAAGGCTTCTACGGGCGTTAATGTATTTACATCAAGGTTGTTAAGCACATCACGTATTTTTATTAAAACAGGGTCGTCCAGCGAAAACATTTGCATTTGTACGGCTTGTTTTTGTATTTTCATAATGCTGGCTTTTATATGTTCGCCGCCTGTGCGTTCGTTTTCGAGGCGCACTAAAATTTCGTTGGCCCGTTGTAAAACTTTGGCTGGCATACCCGCCATTTTAGCTACATGGATACCAAAACTATGTTCGCTACCGCCAGGTACTAGCTTGCGTAAAAATATTACTTTATTGCCTAGTTCTTTTACCGATACGTTAAAGTTTTTTATTCGGTTAAAGCTGTTGCTTAGCTCGTTAAGCTCGTGGTAATGTGTGGCAAATAAGGTTTTGGCTTTGGCCGATGGGTGTATGTGCAAATACTCGGCAATGGCCCAAGCTATAGAAATACCATCGTAGGTGGATGTGCCACGGCCAATTTCGTCCATCAAAATCAGGCTTCTATCCGATAAATTATTTAAGATACTAGCCGTTTCGTTCATCTCTACCATAAACGTAGATTCGCCCGATGAAAGGTTATCGGATGCGCCTACACGGGTAAAAATTTTATCAACAATACCCAAAGTAACCTCTTTGGCGGGCACAAAACAACCCATTTGCGCCATAATTACAATTAATGCCGTTTGCCTTAACAAAGCCGATTTCCCCGACATATTTGGCCCAGTAATGATGATAATTTGTTGCGTATCGTTATCTAAATACACGCTATTGGTAATATATTCGTCGCCAAGGGGCAGGTGTTTTTCTATAACCGGGTGCCTGCCGCCTTTAATATCTAGTATTTTGCTATCGTTAATTTTGGGGCAGCAATAGTGGTTTTTTTCGGCAATATCGGCAAAGCAAATAAGCACATCGAGCTGCGCAATTAGGTGTGCATTAAGCTGTATAGGTTTTATATAATCGGCAATGGTGGCTACAAGGTCGTTAAATAAACGGGTTTCTATGGCGTAAATTTTTTCTTCGGCACCCAGTATTTGTTCTTCGTATTCTTTAAGTTCGGGGGTTATGTAGCGTTCGGCGTTTATAAGGGTTTGTTTCCTAATCCAATCGGCTGGTACTTTTTCTTTGTGCGTGTTTGATACTTCTAAATAATAGCCAAAAACATTATTAAACGCTATTTTTAAGGAGTTTATGCCTGTTTTTTCGGCTTCCTTTCGTTGTAGTTCTAGTAAATAATTTTTTCCGCCAAAGGCAATTTTGCGTAGTTTATCCAGCTCTTCGTCCAATCCATCGGCCATTACTTTGCCTTTGGTAACTAAAATTGGCGGGTCGGGTTGTAGTTCGTTTTCTATTTTTTGTTTGATAGATGCACAAACATTTATTTGCTCGGCAATGCGTTTTACGCCCTCCTGTGCTATGGTTTCGCAAATATTTTTTATCTCGGCAATAGCCGCCAAAGCCCTTTGTAATTGTAGCACTTCGCGTGGATTTACTTTTTGTAAACCTATTTTAGAAATTAGCCTTTCTAAATCGCCAATATGCCTAATTTGTGCTTTTAGGGCTTCTTTAATTTCAAAATTAGCTACAAAAAACTGCACTACATCAAGCCTTTGCTGTATAGGTTTTTGAGATTTTAAGGGCATTACCACCCATTTGCGTAGCATACGGGCACCCATGGCGCATGAAGTTTGGTCTAAAACATCAATCAGCGTGTGGGCGTTTTCGTTTGCTGAACCTATCAATTCGAGGTTGCGTACGGTAAACCTATCTAACCACATATAGCGGTCTTCCTCAATGCGTGAAATACTGGATATATGTTGCAGTTTGCGGTGTTCGGTTTCGTTGAGGTAATGTAAAGCTACGCCAGCGGCTACAATGCCTAGTTGCAAACGCTCTATACCAAAGCCTTTTAAGGATTTTACCTCGAAATGCCTTAACAGGTTTTCGGTTGCAAAATCTAAGGTAAAGCTCCAATCATCAATAGGGTAAGTGTAAAAATTATCGCCAAATTGTTCGGCAAAATCATTGCGTTTGGCTTTAGAAAATATTACCTCGCTGGGTTTAAAACTTTGTAGCAACTTGTTGATATAATCGGCATTACCTTGGGCTACCAAAAACTCGCCTGTTGAAATATCAAGCAACGAAATACCTATCGTATTTTTCTCGAAATGCAGCGTAGCCAAGTAATTATTGGATTTTTGCTGTACAATATTATCGCTGTAAGCCACACCTGGGGTAACCAATTGGGTAACGCCACGTTTTACAATTCCTTTTACTGATTTTGGGTCTTCTAGCTGGTCGCATATAGCCACCCTCTGCCCTGCCCTAACCAGTTTTGGCAAATACGTTTCGATAGAATGGTGCGGAAAACCAGCCAGCTCGATATGCGATGCTGCCCCATTTGCTCTTTTAGTAAGCGTAATGCCTAATATTTGTGCTGCCTTTACGGCATCTTCGCCAAAGGTTTCGTAAAAATCGCCTACCCTAAACAATAACAAGGCCCCTGGGTATTTAACCTTAATGGCGTTGTATTGGGTCATTAAAGGAGTTTCTTTGGCGGCTATTATATTTTTCAAAAACTTAAATTTTGCTGGCGAATTTAATAAAATTAGAGAGAGTGAGGAGAATTGTTGAAATTTAAGGGATTGTGGATTTTGGAGCTTATCTTCTTAAATTTTGATTGAGTAATTGTACCAACGAATTCAATTCATAAACAACCAGTTTAATAAAAAACAATCATTAAAAACAAAAAGGGAAAACAATGTATTTACAATGCTTTCCCTTTATAGCAAAATAAACTAAAACCCTATTTTGCGTATGCTACCGAGCGGGTTTCACGTATTACGGTAACTTTTATTTGGCCAGGATACGTCATTTCGGTTTGTATGCGGTTTGATATATCGGCAGCTAAAATTTCGGATTGTGCATCGCTTATTTTTTCGCTTTCTACTACTACACGTAACTCTCGGCCTGCTTGTATGGCAAAAGTTTTTTCGACCCCGGGGTACGATAGTGCTAGGCTTTCTAATTCTTTTAAACGTTTGATATAGCTTTCTACAATTTCACGCCTTGCCCCTGGCCTTGCGCCCGATATGGCATCGCAGGCTTGTATAATGGGCGATATCATTGATGTCATTTCTATTTCATCGTGGTGGGCACCTATGGCGTTACATATTTCGGGGTGCTCTTTGTATTTTTCGGCCAGTTGCATGCCTAAAATTGCGTGTGGCAATTCGGGGTTATCGTCGGGCACTTTACCAATATCGTGTAATAAGCCTGCTCGTTTGGCCATTTTGGCATTTAGCCCCAACTCACTGGCCATGGTTGCGCAAAAGTTGGCTACCTCGCGGGAGTGTTGTAGCAGGTTTTGCCCGTACGATGAGCGGTAACGCATACGGCCTACCATTCTTATTAACTCGGGGTGCAGGCCGTGTATGCCTAAATCTATCACTGTGCGTTCGCCTATTTCTACTATTTCTTCTTCTATTTGTTTTTGCGTTTTGGCTACCACCTCCTCTATACGGGCGGGGTGTATGCGTCCATCGGTTACTAGGCGGTGTAAGGCTAGGCGGGCAATTTCGCGGCGTACAGGGTCAAATCCTGATAGGATAATGGCCTCGGGGGTATCGTCCACAATTATCTCGATACCTGTGGCGGCTTCTAAAGCCCTAATGTTGCGCCCTTCGCGGCCAATAATGCGCCCTTTAACTTCGTCGTTATCAATATTAAAAATAGATACCGTGTTTTCAATAGCCGATTCGGTTGCGGTACGTTGTATCGTCTGTATCACTACTTTTTTGGCTTCTTTGGCTGCAGTAAGTTTGGCTTCGTCCACAATATCTTTAATCTGCGCCATGGCCGTACTACGGGCTTCTTCTTTTAAATTGGTTACCATTTGACTTTTGGCTTCATCAGCACTAAGCCCCGCAATGGCTTCTAATTGGCTAATGTGTTGGGTTTTTAAGACCTCAACTTCTTGTTGTTTTTTGGCCACAATTTCGGTTTGTTTTTCGAAATGTTTTTTTTGTGTTTCTAGCTCTTGCTCTTTACGGTTTTGGTTTTCCAGTTTTTGGTTTAGCGATTGTTCTTTTTGCTTGAGCGTGTTTTCTCGCTGGCTGATACCAATGTTTTTTTGGTTAAGCTCTTGCTCATGTTCGGATTTTAATTGTAAAAATTTTTCTTTTGCTTCTAATAGTTTGTTCTTTTTTAAAAGTTCGGCATTGTTTTCGGCATCTTTTAAAATTTGTTTTGCTTTGTTTTGTGCAGCATTTTCTTGTTTCTTTAACAAGTTGCGCAATAGGTATCGGCCTCCTACAATTCCTCCAGCAAAAGCTACAACAGCTATTACTAGGCAAGTAATTATTTCCATAATATTTTCTAAATAATGTAATTAGTTTTACGATAGTGCATACGCAATATCCTAAAAAAAGCAATGTTACAAACTGTATAAAACAGGCTTATAACTGTGTGTGTGAAAGGTTTAACGATTGCTAAACCCCAAAAAATACTGATTGGTAAATATTTTACTTACCAAAAAAATTATCTAACAAAATGTCCAATTCGTAAACTCGGTCGGCAATATCGGTATCGGTTGTACTTACCTTTTTTTCGGCCTTTATATTGCTAGTAGCGTAATGTAATACGCACATAGCCAGCAAATCTTGCTTATCCTTTACCGCATAATTTTCTTGAAATTCTTTTATACGGTCGTTTATCATTTTGGCTGCCCGCCTCACAATTTCCTCTTCTTCGGTGTTTATTTTTAAGGGATAAACACGGTCGGCAATATTTATTTTTATAGAGATTTCTCCCATCAGCGTTTTATTTCACTTATTACTTTTTTAGCAATACGATGCACTTATCAATTTCCCGCACAAAGTCGTTAATTTTTTGCTTCATATCAAGTGTTTTTTCATTTGTGCCTGTAAAACTTTTGGCTAGCTGTAAAATTCGTAGTGTTTCAGCCAGTTCTTTTCGCTTGTTCTCACTGGTTTCTAGGGCTACTTTTACCGATTGGTTTTCTAAACTCAATAAGTCGTTATGTTCTTGTAGGGCTTGGGCTAGCTCTACCAGTTTTTGGGTGCGATGTAAAACAGCGTTTAATTTTTCGGCAATGATTGACATTGTTTGATATGTTGCTTAAAAAAACAAATATATTCTTTTATTTTTGATTGGGGATTTCGGATTTTTGATGGCTTAAAAGCGCATAGGGGAACACGGATTTAGCGGATTGTGGGATTTAACGGATTTTTGATGGGGATATAGCAGCAAATCAAAAATCCCCAATCAGCAATCAAAAATATCCTCCCACCACAAAAAAAATATCAAACTGCAAAAGCGGGTAGCAGCAAATCAAAAATCCCTAATCAGCAATCAAAAATATCCTCCCACCACAAAAAAAATATCAAACTGCAAAAGCGGGTAGCAGCAAATCAAAAATCCCAAATCAGTAATCAAAAATATCCTCCCACCACAAAAAAAATATCAAACTGCAAAAGCGAGTAGCATCAAATCAAAAATCCGAAATCAGCAATCAAAAATCATTATTTATTCTTCCCACCAAAAACCGAAAAATGCACATACCTTTTTGGATTTTGTTTTACATCAATCAATAATTTATCTAAACTGCTCGACGAGTTTTTAAGGTTATTGTACAGCGCATCGTCGTTTAATAATAAGCCAATAGAGCCTTTTCCATTGTTTACTTTATTGATGGCGGCTTGCAAATCGGCCATGGCTTTATTGGCGTTATCAACCGTTTGTTTAAAATTAGATTGCGAAACTTCGGTAGTTACCTTATCCAAGTTATTTAAGATAGATGTAATTTGCTTGTTATAGTTTTTAAAATTGCCCGAAATAGATTCGGCATTGGCCAATATCGCATCTAACCTTATAGCTTCGGTACCTACAATATTATCTACTTTTTTGCTGGTGGCTTCTAAGTTTTGCAGCGTTTGGGCAATGCTGTTAAAGCTTTTATCTACATTTTTTTGAAAATTGGGGTTCAGTATATTGTTTACCGATGCCAGTACAGAGTCCAACCTATCGATAATTAATTGCGCTTTTTTTTGTATTGGCTGTACTTTTTCCAATAAATTTTGCTGCACATTGGCGGCTAGGGTATCGCCATCGGTGGCTAATTGGGTGCTATTGCCCAAGTCGAAAACAATGGCTTTGCTGCCTAGTAGGTCGGTACTTTCGAGCCTTGCTACGGTGTTTTTGGGTACTTTATACTCGGGGTTTACCTTAAATTGCACCAAAATTTGGCTGTTGGGTAATAGTGTTAAATCCGATACTCTACCTATTTGATAGCCATTTACCAGCACAGGTTTTGATTTGGCTAGGCCATCTACTTTATCGTATTTGGCATAAAATTCGTTTTGGCGACTAAAAATATCGTTACCCTTTAAAAAATTATAACCCACTATAAACAAGGCAATAGCAAGGGCGGTTAGTATCCCTACTTTGGTTTCGTTAGAAATTTTCAAAATTCAGCTTTTATATTAATGTTAAAATTCAATTTGTTTTTTATAGGCAATAATGGCCGATACTAAGTTATCAACAATTTCGGCTTGGCCAGTATCGGAGTTTATAAATTCTTCTTCTTCGGGGTTGCTTATAAAACCTATTTCGGTAAGTATAGCAGGCATACCCGCCCGTTGCAATACCGCAAGTCCTTTTTCTTGCACACCACGGTTAATTCGTCCGCTTTTTACATATTCATCTTGCACAAGCGATGCTAGCTTAATACTTTGGTCCCTAAAAGCGTTTTTCATTAGCGAAAACACGATGTAACTTTCGGGGTCTTTAGGGTCAAATCCCTCATAATTTTTTTTGTAATCTTTTTCTAATAATATCGAAGCGTTTTCACGTATGGCGGCATCTTGTTCATCTATCCTACCAAAACCTGCTACAAAAGTTTCGGTGCCACGTGTTACTGGGTTGGGGATACTGCGGTAGCCGTAAACAGGCTTGCCACTACCCGTGTATTTTATAACGTAGCGTTGCCTTACTAATGGCATCGAGTTGCAGTGTATCGAAATAAATAAATCGGCTTTTTCTTTATTAGCTATGCCTATGCGTTCGTACAGTTTTACAAATACATCGGTTTGGCGGGTATAAACTACTTTTACATCGGGCAAGCGCTCTTGTATTGCTTTCCCCAGTTTTAAGGCTACCGCCAAAGCCACATTTTTTTCTTTAGATATAGCACCATGTGTTGCACCATCTTGCCCGCCATGGCCAGCATCAATTACAATGGTTTTAATTTTGTTTCCTACTGTTTTTATTTCCCTTGGCGGGATGGTTTTAAACGATGTTAAGCCAATACCTACATACATTAAAACCGATAAGCCAATTATAAACCTTTTTGATGTGGTAATTTTCATTAATTTTGTGCGTTTTTGGTTCTGTTAGCAAAAATACTATTCTTATTTGGATTTGAAATTTAACAAATTATTTTTTATTTATTGTGTATTGCTGTTAATTGCTGATATTATATCGGTAAGTGCGCTTGCACAACAAAAAAAAATACAAGCCGTTACGGTAAAGCCTCCTACCAAAAACAGTAAAGATACCCTAGTAACGGATACTTTGGTAAAAAAATCTAAAAAATCGGATATTGATGACGAAATAACCGTAACCGCCGAAGATTCGATACTTTACAAAAATAACGTAATGTACGTGTATAAAAAAGGAAGGGTAGTTTATGGCGAAAAGCAAATTGATGCTGGATATATCACTTTAAGCCAAAGTTCAAAAACAGTATTTGCCAAAGGTACTATTGATAGCCTAGGCAAGTTTTCGGGCTTACCCATTATTAAAGATCCTAAAGATGGGATGCTTACCGCCGATTCGCTTTTGTATAATTTTAACACCTCGAGAGGCAAAATTTTTCAGGTATATACCGAGCAGCAAGGGGGATTTATTACAGGTGGCACCATCAAAAAACAAAAAAACAGCGAAGTGCATTTAAAAAAAGTAATTTATAGTTCCTGTAATTTACCCAGCCCACACCAGCATTTTGGCATTATTATTACTAAAGGCATAGCCACCGAAAAACAAATTATAACAGGGCCAGCTTATTTAATGATTGAAGGTGTACCGCTTCCGTTTGTTTTGCCATTTGGGTTTTTCCCTAAACCCGATAAACGCTCGTCGGGTATTATTTTGCCTCAATTTGGCGAAGATGCAACTTTGGGTTTTTTTCTTAGAGATTTTGGCTATTATTTAGGCTTTAATGATTATTGGGATTTAACCTTAAAAGGCGGTGTTTATACCAAAAGCTCGTACGAAGCTAATGCACAAAGCAGTTATACCAAACGGTACAAATACAATGGCAATGTTTTTTTAAGCTATTCGAGCAAGCGTTTTGGCATTGAAGGTACAGCAGGGTATAAACCAGCTCAGGATTTTAGCATCCGATGGTCGCACTCACAAAACCCTAACGCCCATCCTGGTTCAAGTTTTAGTGCATCGGTAAACGCGGCCACAGCTTCCAATTTCCGTAACAATGCTACAGGAAATTTAAATATCACTCAAATTACCCAAAACAACCTACAATCGAGCATTGCTTACAGCAAAACATTTGCCAATAGCCCGTTTAGTTTAAGCAGCAGTTTTAGCCATAGCCAAGAGATTTCTCGCCGGCAAATTAGCTTAGGCTTACCCAATTTAAACTTTAACATGACAACGCTTAATCCTTTTGATAAAAAAGACAGATCAGGCCCGCAAAAATGGTATCAGCGCATAGCTATCGGCTATAATATGAGTGCCAATAACCAGCTTAACATTGCCGACTCGTTGCTGTTTACAAAAAAAGCCATCTCGCAAATCCGAAACGGGGTAGAACACGCCATCCCTATCACACTATCATCAACGGTGTTAAAGTTTTTTCAGGTTAGCCAAAATATTAACTATACCGAGCGTTGGTATTTCCAAACCATACGCAAAGGATTTTTAACACGCCCCACCCCTACTGGCCTAAAAGATTCATCAACCCTCGATACTATTGCAGGCTTTAGGCGGGCATCCGAGTATAGGGTAAGCACTGGCTTATCTACCAAATTTTACGGCATGGTAAACTTTAAAAAAGGCAGGCTATTGGCCATTAGGCATGTAATTACACCTAATATTGGGCTATCGTACACACCCGATTTTAGCGCAGCAAAATACGGTTACTACCAAAATGTACAAATAAACCAACGGGGCGACCAACAAAAATATTCGATATTTGAAAACAGCATGTACGGTAGCCCAGGTGCTGGCAAGCAAGCAGGTATTTCTTTTGGTATGGATAATACCGTTGAACTAAAAGTGAGAAACTCCAAAGATACCACAGGGAAAGAAGCCACAAAAAAAATCCCTATTATACAGGGTTTATCCATCAGTGGTTTTTATAATTTAGCGGTTGATAGTTTTAGGCTTTCTAATTTAGGATTTAGTGGCCGTACATTTTTTACCGAAAAAATAGGTGTAAACTTTAACGGCAATTTAGACCCCTACGCATATAGCATTAGGGAGATAAATGGCCGCCAAAATATAAAACGCTTAAATCAATACACTTGGCAAAATGGTAAGTTTCCCACTTTAACCAGTTTTGGTTTCTCGTTCGATTATAAGTTTAACTCCGAAGGGCAAAACAAAAAAACCAATAACCCACCCAATCCTAATAACACAGGCCTATTTGATAAAGTAAGCCCCGAGCAAGCCCAACAACTAAGGCAAATGAGTGCCAACGAAAACGCTTTTGTTGATTTTAAAGTACCCTGGAACCTATATATGCAGTACGGCTTTAATTATCAAAACAACCGAAGCACACAAAGCATTGTACAAACATTGGGCTTTAATGGCGATTTTAGCTTAACCCCCAAGTGGAAAGTAAGCTTTAACTCGGGCTACGATTTCGAACTCAAAAAAATGAGTTTTACCTCGTTTTCTATCAACCGCGATTTGCACTGCTGGGATTTGGCCATACAATGGGTTCCCTTTGGTGTTTTCCAAAGTTATAGCATTGATTTAAGGGTGCGCTCATCTATTTTACAAGATTTAAAACTAAGCAAACGAAGAAACTTTTATGACTCGAGATAAAGTACTGGCCGAAATTATTACCATTGGTGACGAGATTTTGATAGGCCAAATTATAGATACCAACTCAGCTTGGATGGCCATCGAATTAAACAAAGCAGGCATCAGCGTAAAGCAAATTACCTCAATATCTGATGATGAACAACATATTTTACAGGCTTTCGCCGATGCCGAAACACGGGCCGATATCATTATTATAACAGGCGGGCTAGGCCCTACCAAAGATGATATTACCAAAAAAACAATGTACCAATACTTTGGTGCCACAGCTTGGAAAACCGACGATGAAACCCTAAAAATTATCGAAAAAATATTTGCCAAATACAATGCTCCTTTACTCGAAAGCAATAAATTACAAGCCGCCGTACCCAATAATTGTGAGGTGTTACTAAACGATTTGGGCACAGCACCGGGCATGCTTTTTAGAAAAAACCACAAAATATTTATATCGCTACCCGGTGTACCCTACGAGATGATGAATTTAATGGAACACAAGGTATTGCCCACCATAACCAGCATATTTAAGCTAGGCAATATTGTACACCGCACTATATTAACGGTAGGCGTGGGCGAATCGTTTTTAGCCGATAAATTAGAAAACATCGAAAACCAATTGCCCCAGCATATTAAGCTGGCTTATTTGCCCAAGCTAGGGCAAGTGCGCTTACGACTAAGCAGTTATGGCAACAACCAAGCACAACTTAAAAATGAGATAGATACTTATGTAGAAAAAATTACCGCCGCCATACCCGATAATTGGGTAGCCAAAGAAGATACACCCCTCGAAAAAGTTATTTTAAATGCGATGCAAGCCCAAGGCCTTAGCCTATCGGTAGCCGAAAGCTGTACGGGAGGCACCATAAGCCAGCTATTTACACAACATGCAGGTTGCTCGAGCGTGTTTATGGGTGGGGGCATTGTATATTCTAACCAGCTTAAAACCAAACTACTGGGCGTAAAACCAGAAACCTTAAAAACCTATGGTGCCGTAAGCGAGCAAACTATTAACGAAATGGTTACAGGCGCATTGGCAAATTTTAATACCGATTATGCCTTAGCCGTAAGCGGCATAGCAGGCCCCGATGGTGGCCAACCCGACAAACCCGTAGGCACCGTGTGGATTGCCGTGGCAAATAAAGATAAAACCATTGCCCAAAAATTTGTTTTTGGCAACAAAAGGCAACAAAACATCGAACGCTCGGCTGTAAATGCTTTACATCTTTTGTATCAATTATTAAAAAATGCTTAGCGCAGATTTGTTAATCTTATAACAATAACTCCAATTTGGGTAAATAGATTTTGTTTTGAAAATTTAGGCTCTTAATTTAGATTTATATACCATAATTAGCAAGCTGCAGCATTAGGAGTAACAAGCAAAAATATTTACATTTGTGATATTTTTAAATAATAAAAAATGGTAATTGCAAACCCTATATACGACGTAGTTTTTAAAAAAATGATGGAGAACGAAAGGGTTGCAAAATTTTTTATTGGTACTCTTTTAGAACAAACGATTGAAACCATTGAAGTAAAACCTCAAGAATATACCTACGAAGGCGAGTTTGATTTTACTAACCCTAAAGATGTAGAACAATACGAAAACAGGCTAAGAGAACGCCATT
>JAAFJW010000074.1 GCA_013298995.1 Sphingobacteriales bacterium
CCGAATTATCGCCCACCAAAAAAGTATTTAACTCGTAACTTACAAATGGGGTAATATTATAGCCGAAGGGGTTACTTTTATTAAACTCATCGTTTGATACTTTACGCCTATCAACCGAACTGGGGAAGTTTCTAAGAAAATCGCCATTGGCGTTACTTTCGTAGTACCTGCTCAATCTATCAACCCGGTACGAATAATAACTAATGCCTGTACCCACCTCAAAACGCATTGAACGTGAAATGGGGTAAAACGAAAATCCCTGTACCGACTCTTGAAAAATTCTTATAATATCTGTGTATTCCTCTCTAAAAAAAGCACCCGAATTATTAGATAAAGTTGTAGGATTTACACCTCTGTACCCAAACTGAAACGGAATGTGCGATACCGAACCGCCGTAACTCCACCTACTTTTTTGGTTTATATAAGCCAATTGTGCGCCAATATCATAAATTTCGCCATTTACTGATGCGGCTGCAAATATTTGGTTGCGGCTTAAAATATCGCTAAACTGTGCTTGTACACCGCTTTGTAAGCCAGCACCAAAGCGGCTTATGCCTGCACCCACACCATTGCTGGCCAAATAATCTAATTGAAACTGTGGGCGATAGGGGATAGGTTTTACAAACTCGGCGGGTAAATCATCGTAAGCCAAAAAGTTATCAATATTTTTGTTTACTATATTTATACCTACCGATTTTAAAGGTGGGAGCGAGGCTGCCGTAAAATCTACTTTTTTAGGGTCGGCGGGGGTGGCTTTAAAATCAGTGCTTTTGGCATTATAAAGGGTGTATTTTTGGGCCCGGTAGTACGAGTAAATTACATCGCCAGTAGTCGAAATACTTATGGCTGGTGCGTTTTCGGTAATGCCACTTATGCCTGTAAAATAATCGGTTAACTGTTCTACATAACCTGTATTTACAATTATACGGTACAGGTTTCTAAAGCCATCTTTGTTCGATAAAAAATAAATTTGGCTATCGTTATTGGCAAATACTGGGTTTAGGTTATTGGCTTTGGGGAATACATCAATGTTTTTTATGGTACCATAATCGAGGTTAAGTATGGCCATATTCATGCTTATTATGGCACTTGCATCGGCATCATAATCAACCCTATCGGTACTAAAAACTATGCGTTGGCCATCTTGCGAATAATTGGGCTGGTAATCGGTAAACTTATCATCGGTAAGTTGTTTAAGTTCTTTGGTTTTTAGGTTATAGGCAAATAAATCGCTTTGGCCATGTTTTAATCCCGAAAAGGCAATATCATCGCCATTGGGTGCCCAGGTAAGGTTTCCAAATTGTTCTACATCGCCCATGGCAACCTCCTTTACCGTTTTGCCATTGCTTATATCTACAATAATCAGTTTATTGCGGCCTTCGCTAAAAACACTAAAGGCAAATTGCTTGCTATCGGGCGACCACGCCCCCGCCGATTCGATAAAGTTAAACTCATCAATATGGTTATTTTTTATTTTGGACGTTAGCTTGCGTATAATTTTACCCGTTTTGGCATCGGCTAGGTAAAGGTCGATAGAGAAAAGTTCTCGTTCGGATAGGTAAACCAAATATTTGCCATTGGGGCTAATGGCTGGTGCTACGTTCATTTTACCGCCATTTTTATCGTCCACAATTTTTACACCTATGGGTACTTGGGCGGTGTCTTTAAGGTAGGGTTTGTAAGTATTTTCGATGGCACTTTTCCACAATGCCGATAGCGTTTTTTCATCGTACCCAAATGTACGGCGTATGGCCATGGGGTAACCATATTTTGCCGATTCTTTAAACAATGGAAATATTACCGAATCGCCATAGGTGGAACCTATAAACGACCAAAATGCTTGCCCATAACGGTAAGGGAAGTATTTGCTGCTGGTGGTTAAATCGTTAAGGCTGGGTATATCTTTATTTAAAACCGCATCACGCATCCACATGGCGGTATTGGCATCGGTTTTACCTAGCGATAAGTACTCGGCCATACCCTCAATCATCCATAAAGGTAGGTTGCCAATGTTTTCTAATTGGGTACTATCGCCCGTTATTAGCGAATGGTATTGGAAAGCATGCACCATTTCGTGGCCCAATACATGCCTCGTTTGCGAGTTTATTTCTTGCAAAGGCATTACCACACGGTTTTTTAAACCTTCGGTTACACCACCTGTACCTACGCCTATTTCGCCATCAATAGCCGTGGTTTGCTGAAACTCGGGCGAGTTACCGTAAAGTATAATAGGGTTGGCTTTACTAAAAGTATCTCTAAATATTTGTTGATGTAAAGTGTACCACGCTTCGCTTTCTTTGGCAAATCGTTTTATTACATCATCGTTTTTGGTATAATAATACAACTCGAAGTGGGGAGTTTTATATACTTGAAATTTAAGGTTTTTGTAGCGTACTTTATTTTGCCCGAAGTATTGCGCTTGGGCGGAGTTTAATAGGCTTGTAAAAAGTATTAAAAATGTTAAAGTAAAGAGCTTTGTAAAACGGTGTTTGCGGTTAAATTTCATAGCATGGTAAAATTAAATATTTTTAAATCGAAAAAAAACATCTCCAAATCTAATCAAAACCTAGCTAATTTGCAGGCACATCCACAGCGGGATTATTTTCATCTTTAGTTTCAGGGAAAACATCTTCACCAGGTAATGGTTGTGCCAAGCTATCGGTAGCTAGGCTATCTACCGCCAAGGTATCTTTAAATATTTGTGGCGATGGGCAGTTGTAAACTCGTGTAATTTCTACGCCAGCTTTCGGAAACCTGCCTTCGCTGTAACCTGTACTTTTATCTTTATATACTTTTTCCATAAATTTCCCAAAAATTGGGAGGGCGGTTTTGCTGCCTTCGCCCGTTTCGGATGTTTTAAAATGGATGCTTCTATCATCGGCACCTACCCAAATGCCCGTTACAAGGTCTTTGGTAAGGCCTATATACCAGCCATCAACATAATCGGACGAAGTACCTGTTTTGCCTCCTATTTGGTTGTTATTTTTCCATAAATCCCATTCCCATAAAGCCTGCGATGTGCCGCTAGGTTCTTCCATACCACCACGCAACATGTATAACATTAGCCACGCAATTTCTTCGGTTAAGGCTTGCGCTTGTACGGGTTTAAAATCGGCAATTAAATTATGCTCGATATCGTAAATTTTTTCAACCAATATAGGCTCGGTTTTTACACCCTTATTTAAAAAGGTGCTGTATGCCTTTACCATTTCAAAAACCGAAACATCATTAGAACCTAAACTTACCGAAGGAACGGATTGTAGCGGGCTTTCGATACCGCAACGGTGGGCAGCTTCAACCACCTTATCCCAGCCAATGCTATCGGTAACTTGGGCAGTTATAGAGTTTACCGACCTTGCCATGGCCAGCCTTAACGACATTTCGCGGTAGCTAAAACTATAACTCGCATTTTTGGGTTCCCACACTTCCTCTTTATCGCCTAGTTTGTATTTTATGGTTACAGGTTTATCGGTAAATTTATCGCAGGGGCTCATGCCGTTTTCTAGTGCGGCCAAATAGGCAAAAGGCTTAAAGGTAGAACCCGCCTGCCGCTTGGCTTGGTTTACATGGTCGTATTGGAAATATTTATGCTTATCGCCTCCTACCCACACTTTTATATGGCCTGTAAATGGGTCTAAGGTCATCATACCTGTATTTAATGTTTTGGCATAATAAGCCAGCGAATCCAAGGTACTGTACTCAACTTCTTTATCGCCATCCCAGCTAAAAACTTTCATTTTTTTAGGTGTTGATAAAAATGCTTGTATCGAATCGTTATTCCCATTAAATTTTTTTACCAATGCAGGGTACCAAGCCAGTTTTTCTACCGCTTTGCCTATAAAATTTTCGATTAGGTTTCCTTCGCTATCTCGCCAAGGCTCTTCGTTTCCCCAGCTGTTATTAAACCTACGTTGCAGGGTTTTCATTTGCTCTTGCACAGCTTCTTCGGCATATTTTTGTAATTTGGAGTCAATGGTGGTATAAATTTTTAGCCCATCTTCGTATAGGTTATAATTGTTTTCTTCGCACCATTTGTTTAGCCATTTGCTTACGGCAGCCCGCAGGTACGAGTCGCCATCGCTTTCATTGCTATCGTTGCCTATATTAAGTAATAAGGGTTGGCTTATCGCCGATTGTAGTTCAATACTTTTTAAAAAATCATATTTGGCCATTTGCGTAAGCACCACATTGCGCCTTTCGATTGCCTTATCGGGATATTTTATAGGATTATAGGTTGATGTAGCTTTTAACATGCCTATTAATAATGCGCCTTCTTGCAGGTTAATGTTTTTTAAGTTTTTATTAAAATAATGTTTGGCTGCTGTATTTATCCCGAACGAATTATTGCCAAAAGGTACGGTATTAAGGTACATGGTAAGTATATCGTTTTTGGCGTAATTAGATTCGATTTTATAAGCCGTAAGCCATTCTTTAAATTTAGAAAACAGGGTGCGTACCACGGGAATATGCTTTATATAACCCTGCGATTTATTGTACCTAGTACGGTACAAATTTTTGGCCAATTGCTGCGTAATGGTAGATGCACCTCGTTTATCGCCTTTGGCGGTAGAAACTATGCCTGATAATATGGAATAAAAATCCACCCCCGAGTGCTTATAAAACCTAACATCTTCGGTAGCTACAAGTGCATTTATAACATTTGCCGGAATATCTTTAAACTGTACTGGCGTACGGTTTTCGTTATAATAGCGACCTATAAGTATGCTATCGGCAGTATATACTTCGCTTGCTACGCTAAGCGATGGAAACTTAATATCTTTTTTAGTAGGCGAATAGCCAAAAAGGCCTAAAAAATTAATCTCAACTGCACAAATCAATACAATGATGAAAAATAAAATAATAGCTAAATACCTTAAATATTGGTTCGTAATTTCTTTAAACATTTTGTAAAGATGGTGAAAATATATAGCTGTAAACGTAAATAATTGGGTAATTAATATCAAACATAAGCATTGATTTATTTTTGTGGCCGTGATTGGTGGCACATTAACTACTAAAATTTATACGAAAAAGTGCAACGTTTGTTGTGCCACCAAACACGGGAAAGTAGTCAATGTAATTTGTTCAATTTGGCTTTTAGGGTCGGGCACTTTACCTACTAGCACATCACGGCAATCGTCAATATTTTTCTTTGTTATGTTGTCTAACATTTAGTTTTTTTTCTTTTCTATTTTTTTGTCATTACTGGGCTTTATCTATTTACTCATTCGTTTACATGCTCATTTACATGCTCATTTACATGCTCATTTACATGCTCATTTACTAAGTCGATTCCCAATAACCCGCTTTATCACTGCCTATTCGCATTATTTTTTTATCTTCTTTCAATTTATCTAGGGTTCTTCGAACTGTAATTTTTGATTTCATTGTCAACGAAACTAGTTCATCAATGGTTATGTTATTTTTCTCTTTAATCAAATTAAGTATAATTTCTTTAAGGGAAGATACAGATGGTTTTGATAGTGCAATAATACTAACTGGTTTATAAGTAAATGATATTTTAAATCCCGATGCATCCTGTTCAAAAAGCGGAGCTGCAATTTTGTATTTTTTACATTCATCAATAATTCTCAATGTGCCTTGCCCCCAAGCTTCAATTAAACCCGCTTTCGAGAATGTATTTGCAATATCGGGGTTGAATGGTTTAGAGGTGTGCTCCGCTTTTAAATTTTTCACTGTCCAATCTGCGGGTAACTCTCCTTCATTAAAAAGTATCAACTTATGGTCATATACTTTTATTTGAATAGGGTTGGCACTGCTATAATCTTTATGCGCAATGGCATTTAGCAATGCTTTTCTTAATGCGGCCTCTGGCAAAGGATATCGTTCAATTCTGTTTAAACCTTCATAACTAACAAACGCTTTTAAGTATTTTCTTAAAAGTAAATCCATTATTTGTTCAGCCTGAATGAATAAATTACTATGAATTTCGTCTTGAAAGGCTAAAGTATTATCATTGTTAAAATAACCAATTTTAACAAAAGCACCAGAAATATATTTCTCTGGATCCTTATGAAACAATAAAATTGCAGCCCTTTTGAAATAATCACCTTCTACTTTTAGTCTAAGGTTTTCCAATAGTAATTCGTTCTTCACTTTTAGCATTTCTGGCGACATTCTTCCTGACTGGGTAGCTTTCTCTTTAAAATATTTAAAGGCCATTGGGTCTAAATCTGCCACTTTTACATTAGGAATTGCAACACCATCTCATCGCTTTCCTTGTTTCTTTAGCAAGAATTTATCTAAAGCCGCCCCTCTTAGAATTTGTTTGGTGCTTCCACTTCTATAATGGTATTCTCCACCGAAACTAATGGGATTTGGGTATGGCTCAACGATTATTTCAATATATGACTTTTGGGCTTTCGTTTTCAAATTTACATCAACCAATATTGCCATGTGATTTTTGACTTTATTGGGAATATCTTCAAGTAGTTTCTTTGCATCACTCAAGCCTTTTACTTCACCCTTGTCGGTAATTCCAATGTATATCTTGCCCCCCTTGCGCATTAGCAAATCCACATATCCATTTCAGATATTCATCACGCCATGTTTCTTTCCATTCTGTATCCTGGCTTTCGACTTTCATTAGTTTGCAAATTTATTTAATGGAACATAGGTTTTAATGTAGTAAGGCAATTGGTGTTTCATGTCATCGTCCACACGGTTAAAATCTTCTATGTTAAAAGAGGAATTGTAATTCAACTCAACATAATCTTGTTGGTCTATAATATGCCGCACACTTGGGTCGGTAATGTAAGTATCAAAGAAATAGCGTAAGCCTTGCAAATCATCAATATTGGAAACATTGTTGGTGCTTATAAACTTTTCGAATTCATCACTCAACAAATCGTCTTTGCCTTTTATTTGGTTGCCAAAATAAATAAGTTCCAACAATTCACGCCACCCAATTTTGCGTTCAATTTTTAATGACTTGCGAAGTTTTTCCAAATCAAAATATTCTTCGGGTTTGTTGTCAAAGAAGCTCCACCCTGACTCCTCAAGGAGTTTATTGATTTTTATTCTTGCTTTAGCTTCTTTTTCTGGCATCTAATTCAGTTCAATTTTTTGTGGGTTAAGATAGGATTTTTCACCGATAAAACGGTCAATGTTGTGATGTGGCAGAATTAACTCTTTTGCAAGTCAGTGTTTGTAGGCCTGTGTGGCTCGCAAATGTGCCGATTGTACGTGAAAAAAATTGCGTATTGTTTGTTGTGTTACCAACCACAGCAAAAAATACAAAATAAATACTAACATCTGTGCATCTATGGCAAAAAAATCTACGCATTTATAAATACAAAATTATGGTCGAAACAATCCAGTTTTATTTTGCTATCGCGATTTACCGTACCTGCCAAAATTTGTTTCGACAGCTCGTTTAATATTCGTTTTTGGATAACCCGTTTTAGCGGCCTTGCTCCAAACTGTGGGTCGTAGCCTAGCTCGGCCAGCCAATCTAAGGCTTCGGTACTTGCTTCTAGGGTAATGCCCATTTCGGCCAAGCTGCTTTGTACTTGTTTAAATTGTAGGTTTACAATATCTCGTATTTCATCGCGATTAAGCGGCGTAAACATAATAATCTCATCTATACGGTTTAAAAACTCGGGGCGTATGGTTTTTTTTAACAATTCAAACACTTCGTTTTTGGTTTTGGCTATTACGTTGTCACGATTTTCATCATCTAACAACGTAAAGTTTTCTTGAATTAAGTGCGAGCCAATATTAGAGGTCATGATGATAATGGTATTTTTAAAATTTACCACACGGCCTTTATTATCAGTAAGGCGGCCATCATCTAGTACCTGCAAAAGTATGTTGAATACATCGGGGTGGGCTTTTTCTATCTCATCAAGCAAAATAACCGAATAAGGTTTGCGGCGTACGGCTTCGGTAAGTTGGCCACCTTCATCGTAACCTACATAACCTGGGGGCGCACCTATAAGGCGTGATACCGAGTGGCGTTCTTGGTATTCGCTCATATCTATGCGCACCATTGCGGCTTCGTCGTTAAACAAAAATTCGGCAAGGGCTTTGGCCAATTCGGTTTTTCCTACGCCAGTAGTTCCTAAAAAAATAAACGAGCCAATAGGTTTTTTTTGGTCTGATAAGCCTGCCCTCGACCTACGAATAGCATCTGAAATAGCCTCAATAGCTTCGTTTTGGCCAGCTACACGTTGGTGTAATTGGGCTTCTAAGTGCAATAGTTTTTCTCGTTCGCTGGCAATAAGTTTGGTAACGGGTATGCCTGTCCAGCGGGCTACTACGCCAGCAATATCATCGGCCGTAACTTCTTCTTTTAGCATACGGCTATCGCTGGTTTTGTTGGCCAGTTGGGTTTGTAAGGTGGCTAATTGCGCTTGTGCATCTTTAATTTTACCGTAACGTATTTCGGCAACTTTGCCATAATCGCCAGCCCTTTCGGCTTGGTCGGCGGTTTGTTTTAGGTTTTCAATTTCTTCGATTTTGTTGTTCACGTTGTCCACCAAATCTTTTTCGCCTTGCCAAATTGCTTTTATCTCATCACGCTGGGTGCTTATATTTGCAATTTCTTGCGATAAAGTGGCCACTTTTTTATTATCGTTTTCTCGCTTAATGGCTTCTCGTTCAATTTCTAATTGCATTATTTTGCGGTTCAGTTCGTCCACAGCTTCGGGTACACTATCCATTTCCATACGCAGTTTTGATGCGGCTTCGTCCATCAAATCAATGGCTTTATCGGGCAAAAATCTATCGGCAATGTAGCGTTGCGATAGCTCCACGGCGGCAATAATAGCTTCGTCTTTTATACGCACTTTGTGGTGCGTTTCGTAGCGTTCTTTTAGCCCACGCAAAATTGAAATAGCATCGGCAGTATCAGGCTCATCAACCATTACTTTTTGGAAACGGCGTTCCAAGGCTTTATCTTTTTCTAAATATTTTTGGTATTCGTTTAAGGTAGTGGCACCTATGGCCCGCAATTCGCCACGGGCAAGGGCAGGTTTTAAAATATTGGCAGCATCCATGGCACCTTCGCCACCGCCAGCACCTACAAGGGTATGTATTTCATCAATAAATAAAATGGTTTCGCCATCCGAGTCGGATACTTCTTTAACTACTGCTTTTAGGCGTTCTTCAAACTCACCTTTGTATTTGGCACCCGCAATTAAAGCACCCATATCTAAGGAATACACCACTTTAGATTTTAGGTTTTCGGGCACATCGCCTTTAATAATCCTAAAGGCAATACCTTCGGCAATGGCGGTTTTGCCCACGCCAGGTTCGCCTATTAAAATGGGGTTGTTTTTTGTTCGGCGTGATAGTATTTGTATTACCCGGCGTATCTCTTCATCTCGACCAATAACTGGGTCTAGTTTACCCGATTCGGCATATTGGTTTAAGTTACGGGCATATTTATTTAATGCTTGATAGGTAGCTTCGGCATTTTGGTCGGTAACTTTGGCATCGCCACGTAAATCTTTAATGGCTTTTTTAAGGTCTTTTTCGTTGGCTCCTTGGTTTTTGAGCAAGGCAGCGTTTTTATCGGCCCCAGCCAACAAAGCCAGTAAAATATGCTCTACCGATACAAATTCGTCTTTAAAATCTTTAAGGTAAGCATTTGCTTTTTGTAAAGTGGCATTTGCCGAGTTGGATAGGTAAATATTGCTGGCACTTACTTTGGGGTAGGTGGCAATTAAAGCATCTACATCGGTAGTTAGCTTGCTGATATTTATGTTGAGTTTTTTTAGCAAATAGCCCACCACATTCTCATCAACGGATAGCAATGCTTTTAATAGATGTGCGTTTTCGATAGCTTGTTGTTGCAAAGCACTTACAATTTCTTGCGCTTTTTGTATGGCTTCTTGTGCCTTTATGGTAAAGTTGTTTAGGTTCATCGTTTTTACGTTTTTATTAGGTTGCTACAAAAGGCTATCCAAATAATATCATTTGCTGGCTTAACTGAAAAAATGACTGTAAATAATTAAAAATGAAGACAATATGGCGGTTATATTTAGTGCTAGGCTGAAATTTAGTCATTAACAAAGTAATGTTTTTAGTGTATCTGTTTGGTAATCTACCAGTTTTTGTAATGCGGTTGAAGCCAGCATTTTCATCATGGTAGTTAATTGGGCATCTAAATTTAGATTTACTAGGGTTTGCCCATCAAGTGGGGATAATGTCCAGCGCATAATCACTTCAAAGGGTGATGGAGTAGTGGAGGCAATTAAAATTTCGCTGTTTTCGGTTTTTGATGTTAGGCTTAGTGCCAATTTAGCCATGTTTTTTATGGTAAAAGTAGCCTCGGTTTGGGTGCTTTGCCAGTCGGTAACGTTATCGGGCATTAGCTGTGCGTGGTTATTTAAGTCGGCCAAAAAGCTGTAAACTTGGCTAATAGGTAATGTAATGGTGGTGCTGCTTTGGAAAGTGGTCATATTTAAGAGTAAAATTTTAGGGTTTTATATTCAAAATTGAAATGTAAATAAATTTTGGTGTTTATTGATATTTGATTTTGAGGTAAATGATATTCAGTAGCTTATTTTACATACAATTAAATTTATTTGTTTTAATTTGTGTTTACCAATCAAAATTTTGTAGCACAAAAATTTCATTAAATAATTACCATGAATATTAAAACAACTTTGTTAACTGTGATTTGTTTGCATAGCTTACTTTGCTATTCTCAAAACAATAGAATTGAAATCCCATTATCCATTAAAAATGGTTACGGTTCTTTTGAATCGGCTTTGGGTGGGGCAAATACATATCCAGAGTTGGATTATTCTTGGAAAAAAACCCAGTTAAAAGTAGTAGGTGTACCTAAAAATTGGACAAACGTAAAATTTGGAGATATCGAAACAAATATTTATCAATCAATGTATCAAAATTACCTACTTGGTAATATTACCAAAGAGAATTATGAGGAATTAAAAAAATCATGGAATTGGACTCCTGATATTAAAAATTTATCTAAAAAACTATTAAAAACTAAGATAGCTTATGCATACATCAAGGATGTTGAGGGTATAATTAAAATGGTAATTGATGTAAATAATAATTTAGATTTAGGTGATGATAAAATATTTACACCAGCTTATGTTAATGTAGATGAGGATATAAATAAAGATTCATTGGCTAAAAATATCACAATAAATGTAACATTTGAAAGCTTAGTGAACAACAAAAAAACTGTAAAAATTGCCCCACTTTTAATTACTTATGTTAGCAAAATGGATTTATTTTTGTACAATTTCCCACAATATAAAACAGCTCAATTTAAAAATGAAGAAATTGCAGTATGTTCTGATGGCTTTACAAATTTATCTTACGAAAATCCAAGTATTACTTTGACTAATAAGGTTAAAAAAGATGGCAAAAAAGTTGCTTTAAGAAATCCAATTTTAAAAAATGAATATATTGATTTTAAAAACGAGACATATAAGTTTATTGGTGTAAACACAAATAACAATGTTTTAATTTTAGAAAAAAGCAAAATACTTAAAAATGAATTAACAGGTTCTCAAATCGGATTTAAGGCTCAATCATTTGTAGGAAGTAATTTTAAAACTAAATCTACAATTTCATTACAAAATTTAAAAGGTAAATATGTTTTGCTTGATTTTTGGGCTTTATGGTGCGGCCCTTGTCGAAAAGAAATTCCAAATCTTAAAGTACTATACGATAAAGTAGATAAATCGAAATTGGAAATTATTGGTGTAGTTTGCGAAAGTAAAGAAGCTGAACTTCATAAAATGATAAACGAACAAGCAATAGGTTGGCCTCAAATAATGTCGGACGATATAAATAAAATAAAAGAATTATACGGTGTGAGTAGTTATCCAACTACATTTCTTATAAATCCAGAAGGTATTATTGTTGCAAAAAATTTAAGAGGGCAAGAGTTGGAAGAGGAAATTATGAGTTTAATAGCGAAATAATAAACATTGGTTGTTAAAATTTATAATACATTGTATTATTTGTAGTTATACCGTTAACAAACAATATGTATTCATCCCTACTCAGCTTACAAGCATCCTTTTTATGATCCTAAGCTTGTGCGAATAAGCGTTTAACTGCTCCGAAAATATGCCATAATTATCAATCTTATCAATTTTTACCTTGCCCGATGCGTGTATAATTTGGTGTTTATTAAGTAACATGCCTACATGGGTAATTTTACCTTCGGCATTATCAAAAAAAGCCAAATCGCCTAGCTGCCCAGTTTCCAAAAAATCAACCAATACGCCTTCTTGTGCCTGTTGCCAGGCATCGCGGGGTAATGGTATGCCACACAATTTAAAAACCTGCTGCGTAAAGCCCGAGCAATCTATACCCAAATGCGTTTTGCCACCCCATAAATAAGGTACGTTAATAAACAGTTGGGCAGTATTTTCTACCATTTTTGTAAAATTTTTCACCTCTGGCAATACCACGTTAGCATTTTTTATCTCATATACATCATCACCAATATTAAAACCATTATGCGCCCAATGGTGTAATGCTGCACCAATGGGGAGGTATATGTTTTCTGCTTTGGCAGGATTTGATGCTTGGGTAATTGCATCTGCTGTGTAGTAAATTTTTTGTGTGCTTAATTTTTCGGCTAGCAAAGCATCAATTTCTTGGTATTGATTTTCAGCTATCCAGCCCTCATAACCATCGTCTATCAGTTTAATTTTAAGCCAATTTTCTTCTACTTGCGTGATGGTGTAAAGTTGCCCGAAAATAACTTGCGAAACCATTTCGGCCCGATGCGTAGCACTAGCTCTTAGCGGTATAAGGGGTAAGTGGCAAATGCCGTAGTGTTTATCCATTGTTTGGTATTTTATAAAGTTTTTAGCACTTTGTTTTACGGGTATAACATCGTAAATTCACAACTAAATTAGCTAAACAAATCTATATGAAAACCACTATCGAATTTAAAAAAATATTAATTGCCGTGGATGCCTCCGAGTACTCGCAAAAAGCCGCAAAATACGGAATGCAACTAGCCCTAAAACTGGATGCCGAAGTTGCATTAATACATGTTGACGAGTTTCCGATGGTAGCCAATATTGCTGGCGACCCCA
>JAAFJW010000075.1 GCA_013298995.1 Sphingobacteriales bacterium
GCATGGGTTTCGATGCGCACATTAGTGCCTTGTTTGCCAGTGATAAAACCCGTGGATTAAAAGGGTATATAAAATCAACATTTACCCAAATTAACACTTATAAGCCCGAATATTATACGCTTGAATTGGATGGGGAGGCATTGCAGCAACAGGCGTTTATGGTAAGTATTGCTAATTCATCGCAGTATGGCAACAATGTGCATATTGCACCCGAGGCTTCGTTATACGATGGTTTGTTGGATGTATGTATTGTAAACCCTTTTCCGATACGCTGCGTTCCAATAATTGGCTGGCGTATGTTAAATAAAACGGTACAGCACTCGGCTTATGTAAGCATTATACAAGCCAAAAAAATAAAAATTACACGACTTGCAGCTGGCCCAGTACACCTAGATGGCGAACCTTGCCTAATGGGTAAAGAAATTACGGTACAAATTAACCCGCTAAGCCTCAATTTAATTACTTAAATTTATGGTTTGTAAATTGTGTTTTATGAGAAAAACCGTTTTGCTTTTTTGCTTTTTACTTTTATCTTATTTAAAACCTAATGCGCAAATTAATGTGTATTACCCCGATGTGGACGATTGGGTACGCAAAAATTTTTGTGGACAGGGCATTATTATAGGTAATATTACCCACAAGGGCAATAACGATGCTATTGGTAGCTTTAGCAGTAGCCCTAGTGTGCTAAAAATTACGAATGGTTTGATGATTTCGACGGGCGAAGCTGTGGCTGCAATAGGGCCTAACGACCGCTATAATGTGAGCCGAGATTTTGAAACTACGATAGACCATGATAAAGATTTAAAAGCGATAGAAAAAGGCGATTTATACGATGTTAGTTTAATTGAGTTTGATTTTGTATCGTTTCATAACAGTATTAAATTTAATTATCAGTTTGCTTCGGATGAGTATCCCGAATATGTAGGCTCGTCGTTTAACGATATTTTTGCGTTTTTTATTTCGGAGGGTAAAAACACCAAAAACATTGCCGTAATACCAGGTAAAAATATACCTGTGAGTATTAATACGATAAACAACAAATCCGAATCGCAACTGTTTATAAACAACAACGTATTTGTAAACAATGTGGACAAAAAAAACATATCGGCCATGGCTAGCGCTCAAAGCAAAATGCCGAAAAAATTATGGAAAGGTATCAAAAACGTAATCTCAAAAAATAAAACCAATACCCCATCAGAGTACGAGCCCGATGAAGAATTATTAAAAACTGTAAACGAAGATTTATACCATTTTTTGCAATACGATGGCATTACGCAAAAATTAACAGCACAAACGTACGTTGAGCCTTATAAAAAGTACCACTTAAAAATAATTATTGCCGATGTAGATGATAATGTTTACGACTCGGCAGTGTTTTTAGAAACCCGTAGCCTTACCGCAGCAAAAGATAAACAACAGCCTGGCTTTAAAGATTATCCTGATTACAGCAAAATAATAAACCCTACACAAATATTAAACGGTAAGCTGCTGGAAGATATATTGCCACAACAGGTAGAAATACCTAATACCAATATTTATTTCGATTTCGATAAAATTGAAGTGCCAGCCAAAGAAATGGAAAAAGTAAAACTATTGGCCAATACCTACGATAAAATAAAAAATAATTATCGAATAGAAATTACAGGCAACACCGATAGTATTGGTACTTACGATTATAATTTTAACCTATCACGAAACCGCTCGCAGGTAGTAATTGCACTTTTGCAATACGCCATCCCCGATTTTAAATTTGATAAAGTGGAATACAAATCGTACACCGAACCCAGTACCAGCAATACTACCGAAGAAGGGCGCAAGCTAAACCGAAGAGTATCTATAAAATTTATTCGTATAAAAAATTAGTGCAAAAGCCCTTTTAATGATTTTTTTGTCCCTTAAATCCCTCCACTATCTTAATTAAAATACGGCAAACAAAAAATGCCTAAAAAATCAAGTTTTTAATGTAACAAAATGGTTATAATACCGTTATATTAAACTAAGATTTGTAAATTAGCCGATTGGCTTGAAGTATTCATTGGCTTTTAATTTTTGTTTGATGTAAAATGCTTTTGTATAAATTTAAAATTATAAAACGGTTTATTGTATTTTTTTGTTTTTTTCTTATTTGCATATTTAAAACAAATGCGCAAATAACGGTTAGCTACCCTAATATAGATGAATGGGTGCAAAAAAGTTTTGGAGGGCAGGGTATAATTTTAGGTAACATTACGCATAAAGGCAACTATAAAGCTATTGCAAGTTTTAATAGTACAAAAAATGTGTTAAAAATAGCTGATGGTTTATTAATTTCTACAGGCGAAGCGGCCGATGCTATTGGGCCTAATAATGATTTTAATATTAGCAAAGATTTTAGCTATATTATAGACCATGATAAAGACTTAAAAAGTATAGAAAAAGGTGATTTATACGATGTTAGCTTAATCGAGTTTGATTTTGTATCGTTTCATAACAATATTAAATTTAATTACCAGTTTGCTTCGGATGAGTATCCAGAATATGTAGGCTCGTCGTTTAACGATATTTTTGCGTTTTTTGTTACCGACGAAAAAACCACTAAAAATATTGCTGTAATACCAGGCAAAACGCTCCCCGTAAGCGTTAATACAATTAATAATAAATACGAAGCCGCTTTATTTATAAATAACAACGTTTTTATTAACGATATAAATAAAATAACCTTAAACAAAGATAAATCAATAAACCCAAAATTAAGTGCGGGTAAATTATGGTATAACATGAAAAGTGTATTCAAAAAAGGTGAAAACACTGGCCGAAACGAGTCGATACCCGACGAAAATCTTTTAAAAACTGTAAACGAAGATTTATACAACTATTTACAATACGATGGTATTACACAAAAATTAACTGCCCAAACTTTTGTTGAACCTTATAAAAAATATCATTTGAAAATAATTATTGCCGATGTTGCCGATAATTTTTATGATTCGGCAGTGTTTTTAGAAAGCCGCAGTTTTACCGCTAATAAAGATATAACACAGCCAAATTTTAAAGATTACTTAGATTATAGCAAACTAATAGACCCTAATTTAATTTTACAGGGGAAAAAACTGGCTGATATTTTACCCGAGTTACCTAATGTTAATATTTATTTTGATTTTAATAAAGCCGAAATACATAATGAAGAAATGAAAAAACTAATGCAATTTATTGATATATACGATAAAATAAAAGATTATTACAGGATTGAAATTAAAGGAAATACCGATAGTATTGGTTCATTTGATTTTAATTATAAACTTTCGATAAAGCGTTGCGAAGCTGTTATAAATATTTTACAAAAAAACATTCCAAATTTTATAACCGATGCTGTTGATTATAACTCGTTTACCGAACCTAACTCAAATAACGATACCGAAAATGGGCGTAGGCTAAACCGCAGGGTAACTTTAAGATTTATTAAAAAAAATGGATAAACGCTCAAAAAAATTTAACAGCTTTGAGGGCATCGTGTTTTCGACCAACCCTAATCACAGTACCGAAATAAGCGATAACGAACCCGAAAATTGCTTATTACCCCAACATCAAAATCTAAAAATACAGCTCGACCGTAAGCAACGTGGAGGCAAAACCATTACCCTAATTACAGGCTTTATTGGCTCACAAAGCGATTTAGAGATTTTAGGTAAAAAACTAAAAAACAAATTTGGCGTAGGCGGAAGTGCCAAAGATGGCGAAATAATTATACAGGGCGATTTTAAAGAAAAAACGTTTTTGTTACTCTCCGATGATGGTTATAAAGTAAAAAAAGTGGGTGGCTAAAATTGTAACAACGTTTAAGGCCTTCGTTTTAAAATCGTAAAATTTAAGGGGCTTGTTTGCGGCACATCATCGCCCAATAACACACCCCAATGCTTAAAAATATCCGACCTATCAAACACTATTTTTAATACCGCAATTACAGGTAAAGCCAAAAACATGCCCGAAATACCCGCCAAACTGCCGCCAATAATTACACCCAAAATGGCACTTAAAGCATTAATTTTAACCTTACTACCCACAATACGTGGCATTAAAATATTGTTATCTAAAAATTGCACCACAGCAATTACCACCAATACAGTAACAATTGATGATATTTGGGTAGATGATGTTAGCGTGAGCAACACCCCAATAATATTGCCAATAAGCGCACCTACATAAGGTATTAAATTTAGCAAGGCAAATATTACCCCAATTAGCAAGGCATGTTTTATACCCACAATAAGTAAAATACCGCCTAGTAAAATAGTGATGTAGGTTATTTGAATAAGCAAGCCTATTAAATAGCTTTTAATAATGCTTTCGGTTTCACGCAAGCCTTCTTCTACTTTTTTGTGGCTATTATCATTAAACCACATAAAAATAAACCTCAAAAAAAGATTTTTGTAATACAGCATTAGGTAAATATAAATGGGTATCAAACCAAAAAACAAGAACATACCCGATATAGACCCCAATGCACCTGTAAGTAAATTACCAGCACTGCCTATTAATTTATCGCTTTGCTGGCTCACAAACTTTAGCTGCTGTCGGGTAGAATAATGGGCTTTATCATCAATCCAGCTGCTTAAATCGGTTAAATGTTTGTTTACATTGCTTTTTATTTCGGGGAAATCGGATATTAAAGCCCCTACCTGTGCGCTAAAAAACCACACCAATAAAGCAAAAAACACCAGTAGCAAAATAATGGGTAAAATAATAGCCAAAGCATCGGGAAACCTAAACCGTTTTAAAAACCTATAAACAGGCAATAGCATAATGCTAATAAAAAACGCCATTAAAAGTGGCATAATAATATCGGCACCTATTACAATTAGCGCACCTAATAGCAATAAACCTAATAACTCAATCGAGCGTTTTACGGTAATGGGTAAATTTTTCATTTTTTTATTTTTTAGGTTTGATAATTTTTGTGCTTGTTTTTATGGATGGCATCAATATTAAATCACAATTAAACTACTGAAATTTAAAATTATAAAACCAAATTTTAGGCTGTGCAAAAATGTTATAATAACTTTTATGATTTAATTGCAATTAAAAAGTATTTCAAAATCAATTACTTATATCGTGTTTGGATTTACTCTGCAAATAAGAAATTAAATTTTTAGGCGTAATAAGGAATATATTAAGCGTAGTGGTTTTTGCAAGATACAATATCAATAGCCGTTTCGCTTACAACGTAAACCAAACGATGTTCTTGGTCTATTCTTCTACTCCAAGTACCTTTTAATTGGTGTTTTAATGGTTCTGGTTTTCCTTTTCCTGTAAAGGGTGTTTTTGCAATTTCATCTACTAATTCCATAATTTTTATGGCCATTTTAGGATTTTGCTTTACCCATTCGCCTAATTGCTCGTGTGCAATGGCCGAATAAATCAATTTTCTACCCGCCATTTGCAACCCTTAGTTTTAGGTCTTCGTACATTTTTTGGTGCTCATCCCAGCTTACCTCAATTACGTTACCGTTTTCAACTTGTTTTATTGCCTTTAGCAACATTGCTTTATTAGTCGGGTTGGATAATAAAAATTCGGTTTCGTCCATTTCTAGCTCATCTTCATTTTCAAAAGCAAGTGGTTTCACTATTATTTTGCTGCTTCGGCCTTTCATTATAGATTGTAGCAAGGCTAAAAAATCATCATCTAACTCGTTAGGTTTTACTTCAAAAGTGGTTATCATTGTTTTTAAATTTTACCCAAATATACAAAATAGCATAGTTAAAATGTAAAACTATTTAAAGTTAGCTTTCGTTTTTTACATCTAATTTTACTTGTATCAAATTTATTTACCATTACCTTTTAATCAAAACACATATAAACCTAAACTTAGCTTAATTTATCTCTAAATCACTGTTTTAAAACCAGTTTAATTCACCGTAAAAACAAGGTTTAATTTTTGCATTTATAATAAAAAATACCCTCTTTTGCATTATTATTTAAGCATAACGCTGATATCCTAAAAATGAAAAAAATTAAACAATTTTATAATGCGGTATTGCTAGTAAACCAACCGTTTACAGCCCGTTTTATTGTTTTTTTTAATTACCCGGTAAAGCTAAATCTAATTAGGCTACCTTTATTTATTACACTGCGTTAAAAGCGCAATATCCTTTTAAATATTGTTACAAACCATTTTTTAACAATAGTATAATTAACCAAGCCTTTAAAATAATTAGCAAAAATTTCTCTTTTTAAAATGCAAATCACCGATTTTAAAATATTAGTTGCCGGTATTGAACATATACGCTACGCCGAGCAAATATGCCAAGAAATGCTAGAATCGGCCAAAAGCCGAGGAACTGGTATTGCCAAACGCTCTACCGAGTACGTAGCCAATAAAATGCTAGAAGGCAAAGCCGTAATTGCTTTTAATAACGATGGTACTTGGGCCGGCTTTTGCTATATAGAAACCTGGAGCCACGAAAGTTTTGTAGCCAACTCGGGCTTAATTGTTAACCCCATTTACCGCAAAGCAGGCTTGGCAAAAGCCATAAAAAACAGAATATTTGCGCTTTCGCGAGAAAAATATCCCGAATCTAAAATATTTGGTTTAACCACTGGCTTAGCCGTAATGAAAATAAACTCGGAGCTAGGTTACGAACCTGTTACCTACTCGGAACTTACCCAAGACGAAAACTTTTGGAAAGGTTGCCAAAGTTGCGTTAACTACGATATTTTAATGAGCAAGCAACGCCAAAACTGTATGTGTACCGCCATGCTTTACGACCCCGCCGAAAAAAAGGAAGAAGAGCAAGAGCGTTTTAAAAAAATTACCAAAAAAGCAACCCTTTTAGAGCGTATTGAAGCCAAATTGCGTAGCACTTTAAATAATTTACCTCAGATATAATTAAGATTTTATCCCACACAAAAAATGAAGAAAAAAGTTGTTTTAGCTTTTAGCGGAGGTTTAGATACCTCGTTTTGTTGCATTTACTTAACCAAAGATTTAGATTTAGAAGTACACTCGGTTATTGTAAACACAGGTGGCTTTACCAGTGATGAGTTGGCCGAAATAGAAAAACGAGCCTACAGCCTTGGCGTAAGCAGCCACCACGCAGTTGATGCCGTAAAAGGATATTACGATGATTGCTTAAAATATTTGGTGTACGCTAACGTATTAAAAAACAATGCTTACCCATTATCGGTAAGTGCCGAGCGGGTTACCCAAGCCACTGCAATTGCCAACTATGCCAAACAAATAAATGCCGATTTTGTGGCCCACGGCAGCACAGGTGCTGGTAACGACCAAGTGCGCTTTGATATGATTTTTAATATCTTAATCCCCAAAACGGGTATTATTACGCCTATTAGAGATTTAAAATTAAGCCGCGAAGCCGAGATTGAATACTTACACAAACACGGCGTAAATATAAATGCCGAAAAAGCCAAATACTCTATCAATAAAGGTATTTGGGGCACATCTGTTGGGGGTAAAGAAACCCTAAATAGCAATGGTATGTTGCCCGAAGAAGCCTGGCCTACCCAACTTACCGCCACAGGCGAGCAAGATATTGAATTAGCTTTTGTTAACGGCGAATTTATAGGCCTAAATGGTACAACTTACCAGCATCCCACCCAAGCCATACAAGCCCTGCAAGCTATTGCTGCACCGTATGCAATAGGTAGGGATATACACATTGGCGATACCATTATTGGCATTAAAGGCCGTGTAGGTTTTGAGGCGGCTGCACCCATCATCATCATAAAAGCACACCACACTTTAGAAAAACATACGCTTACCAAATGGCAGTTAAACTGGAAAGACCAACTTTCGCTTTTTTACGGAAATTGGTTACACGAAGGCCAATTTCACGACCCTATTATGCGCAATATGGAAGCCTTTTTTACCGATACCCAAAAAACCGTTAATGGCAAAGTATTTATAAAATTAATGCCTTACCGCTTTGTGGTTTTAGGTATCGAGTCGGCTAATGATTTGATGAACAACGCTTTTGGTAGCTACGGCGAAATGAACGAAGGCTACACTGGCGACGATGTAAAAGGATTTTCTAAAATTTTTGGTAACCAAACCAGTATTTGGCACAAAGTAAACCCAGCAATATGATACAAGCAGGCATAATAGGCGGCGCAGGCTATACCGGTGGCGAATTGTTGCGTATTTTGATAAACCACCCCCAGATTGAAATTGCTTTTATACATAGCAATAGCAATGCAGGTAATTTAATATCGGCCGTACATACCGATTTGTTGGGCGATACCGATTTACGTTTTACCAGCCAGCTTTCGCAGGATATTGACGTACTATTTTTGTGCGTAGGCCACGGCGATGCCAAAAAGTTTTTAGATGCCCACCTCATAAACGATAACATAAAAATTATAGACCTTTCGCAGGATTTTAGGCTAACAGCCAACGCCACTTTTGGCAACAAAAAATTTGTTTACGGCCTGCCCGAGCTAAATGTAGAAGCCATTAAAACTGCCCAAAATATTGCCAACCCAGGCTGCTTTGCCACTTGCATACAGTTGGCTTTATTGCCGCTGGCAAAAGCAGGTTTATTAAATACCGAAGTGCATATTAATGCCACCACGGGCTCAACAGGGGCGGGGCAAGGCTTATCGGCAACATCGCATTTTAGCTGGCGTAACAATAATGTATCTGTTTACAAAGCGTTCGAGCATCAACATTTAAACGAAATTGGCCAATCGTTAAACGCTTTACAGCCAAAATCGGCAACAGCCATATCGCAGCAAAATCTTAATTTTATACCCCAAAGGGGCAATTTTGCCCGTGGTATTTTGGCTAGTATTTATTTAGATTGTGCTTTAACTTTGGCTCAAGCCAATAAACTTTTTGACGATTATTACGCCCAACACCCATTTACATTTCTTAGCCCTACCAACATTAACTTAAAACAGGTAGTAAATACCAATAAATGTTTAATTTATTTAGAAAAACACAACAATAAATTATTAGTTACTAGCGTGATAGATAATTTGCTAAAAGGTGCATCGGGGCAGGCGGTTCAAAACATGAACTTACTTTTTGGCCTACCGCAAACCATGGGTTTAAGGTTAAAGGCGGTGGGTTTTTAGGTATTTTAGATTTATGATGTAGGATTTTTGAGTGCCGATTTTTGGAATAAATTGTAACACAACCCCGTTGCCTATGTTAAACGAAAAAGAAATTACAGCAGTTATAAAATTACTGGACGACCCCGACGAGTTTATTTACACCCACATAGAACACAAAATACTATCGTACGGTAGTTCGGTAATTAGCTACCTAGAGGATGCTTGGGCGCAATCATTTGATGCGCTATTGCAAAAACGAATCGAAAACCTAGTACACAAAATACAATTTAATAATGTAAAACAAGATTTAGCCTTGTGGCACCATAGCGGTAATTTCGATTTGCTAAGAGGCATATTGGTGGTAAATAAATACCAATACCCCGACCTTGATGAGCAAAAAATAATTAACCAAATTGAAGCCATCAAACGCGAAATATGGTTGCAGTTAATGTACGAAACCAGCCCTGTAGAAACAGTAAAAATTATGAACAATGTGTTTTATAACTTATACCATTTTTCGGGCAATACGCTTAACCACCAAGACCCTCAAAACTCGTATATAAGCCAAGTATTAGAAAGTAAAAAAGGAAACCAAATAAGTTTGGCCATTATTTACTCGGTTATAGCACAAAAACTTGATATACCTATTTACGGGGTAAACCTACCCCAGCATTTTATATTGGCTTATGTTGATGAATTAAAAAATAAAGAGAACCAAGCATCGGTTTTATTTTACATCAATACTTTTAATAAAGGCTACACATTTGGCAAACGAGATATCGACCAGTTTTTACGCCAATTAAACATCGAAGCTAGCCCACATTTTTATGAACCTTGCAGCAATGTAGATATTATAAAAAGAGTGTTGCGAAACCTTATTTCATCCTACCAAAAAGCTGGCTTAAACGATAAAGCCAAAGAGGTGGAAGAGCTACTGGATATTTTATTGCTTTAAAATATATATTCAAAAACCAAGGCACCATTTATTGCCTCGGGCTAGCCCTGCCACAAATTCCTATTTTTTATTATCTAAAGTTTCGGAGGTAAATTAAACAGGTGCTTTTTTTTGCTTTTAAGCCGAGTTACGATGATTAAACTATAGTATAATTTGCTATAAATCAATATTATTTGCAATTTAATAGCGTTAACGGCGGTAGCAGACGGCGTGTTAAAACGCCCTAATTATTATAAAAATAGTATTTATTAATCGAACTCAGGCTATTAAGAAAACTATGGAGCAATAATTTTTTATTATAATGATTATCAGTTTTTTAACCTGATTTTTTGTTGATTCGCATAATTTTTATCAAAATCGGCTATTACCTCTGTTATAAAATCACATTTTTTGTAACAGCCTATAAGTATAAAAAACAACCAATCAAAAAACCATTTACTCCTCCATTTCATCCATCAAAGTATTAAAAACCCCCATCAATTCATTTAAAGCGTGTTGGTCTTTGGCTTTTCTAGCTACGTTCATCCCAGTTTGGTAAACCTCTAGAGCTTTTTCATGTTGGTTTAAGGTTTCTAAAAGTTTGCCTAAATGGTAATAAGTACCCACATAATTGGGGTGGTTTTTGGTAAGATTTTGGTAATATTCCAACGCTTTATCCGTGTTTTGTAATCGCAAATACTCGGTTGCTAGGGCATATTGTAAAAAAGCATCGTTAGGCTCGGCAGCTGCAAATGCTAATAATTTTTCTAATCGGTTAATTGGCATTTTTTAATTGGCTTAAATAGTTAAATTTGCAAAAATAGTTCGCATGAAAATATTAGTTTGTATTAGTACCGTTCCTGATACCACCACAAAAATAACTTTTACCGATAACAATACACAGTTTAATACACAAGACGTACAGTTTATTTTAAATCCTTACGATGAGATTGCGCTAGCCCGAGCCGTTGAACTTGCCGAAAACCAACAAGGTACAGTAACCGTACTACACGTAGGCGATGCAAATGCCGACGCTACGCTACGTAAAGCCCTTGCCATAGGTGCTGGCGATGCTGTTAGGATAAATGCCCAACCCACCGATGCCTATTTTGTAGCCAGCCAAATTGCCGCCTATGCACAAGATAAAGGTTTTGATATGATTTTAACAGGGCGTGAATCAATAGATTATAACGGTACAAAAGTAGCCGCTATGCTAGGCGAAATATTAGAAATTCCTTCGGTAGCTATTACCAAAAAAATAACTATCGATGGCAATACTGGTATTTTAGAACGAGAAATTGAAGGAGGTAAAGAAGTGTTAGCCATCCCGTTCCCATTTGTAGCGGGTACCGCCGAGGGCGTTGCCGATTGGAAAATACCCAATATGCGTGGTATAATGAGTGCCCGTACCAAACCTTTAATAGTGGTTGAACCTATTGAGGTAAAACCATTAAACAAAATTGTAAAATTTGAAAGCCCTGCACCACGTACATCCGTACAGTTAATTGATGTCAGCCAGGTAGGTAAATTGATAGACCTATTGCACCACCAAGCAAAGGTTTTTTAAAAAATTAAGAAATAAAAATGAGTGTATTAGTATATATCGAAAGCCAAGAAGGCAAGTTTAAAAAATCGGGTTTCGAAGCCATAAGCTACGCCAAAGCCATTGCCACGCAATTAAATACCAGTTTAACTGCCATTTCTATTGGCAACGTATCCGACGACGATTTAAAATCATTGGGCCATTACGGAGCCAATAAAGTATTAACCGTAAACCATCAAAACCTACAAGGTTTTGTAAATCAAGCATACGCAGCCATTATTGCCCAAGCAGCAAAAAATTTAGATGCTAGTGTAGTAGTACTTTCCAACTCGTTTACTGGTAAGGGTTTAGCACCACGTATTGCCGTAAAATTACAAGCAGGCTTGGTTGATGGTGCCATTGGTTTGCCTAATGTAAGCGATGGTAAATTTGTAGTAAAAAACAATGTTTTTTCGAGCAAAGCAATTGCTTATGTAGAAATTACATCGCCTATTAAAGTATTGGCTTTAATGCCTAATGCCTATAAAGTGCTTGAAACAGGTGGCGAAGCAACAGTAGAAAACTTTGATTACCAATACAATGTGAATGATTTTACCAGCATCGTTAAAGAAATTGTAAAAGCAAGCGATAAGGTTTCCTTACCCGATGCCGAAATTGTGGTATCGGCGGGTAGGGGATTAAAAGGCCCCGAAAACTGGGGGATGATAGAAGAATTAGCCAGCCTGCTGGGTGCTGCCGTGGCCTGCTCCAAACCAGTATCGGATGCACATTGGCGCCCACACGAAGAACATGTAGGCCAAACAGGTATAACTGTAAGCCCTAATTTGTATATTGCCATAGGTATTTCGGGGGCTATACAGCATATTGCAGGCATATCATCATCAAAAATAATTGTGGTAATAAATAGCGATGCCAATGCCCCATTTTTTAAAGTAGCCGATTATGGTATTGTAGGCGATGCTTTTGAGGTAGTTCCCCAATTAATTGCAGCCGTAAAAGCATTAAAATCGTAAATGAAAAAATTAAAATTAGATATTGTAGGCTTATCGTACAGCCAAAGCCAAACAGGGGCTTATGCCCTAGTATTGGGCGAGGTAAATGGTAGGCGCAGGTTGCCTATTATTATTGGCGCATTTGAAGCACAGGCAATTGCCATCGAAATCGAAAAAATGACACCCAGCCGTCCGCTTACCCACGATTTGTTTAAGGCTTTCGCCGATGCTTACCACATATCTGTAAGCGAGGTTATTATTTACAACCTTGTTGATGGGATTTTTTACGCCAAGCTAATGTGTATAAATGGCAATAAAAGTATGGAAATAGATGCCCGTACTTCAGATGCTGTTGCGCTGGCAGTAAGGTTTAATTGCCCTATTTATACCTACGAATTTATTTTGGCTTCGGGAGGGATAGTGATAGAAGGTAACGATTTTGTAATTATCGATAATATGGAAACCGTAAGCGAAGCCACACCAACTTTAACAAGCAA
>JAAFJW010000076.1 GCA_013298995.1 Sphingobacteriales bacterium
TAGATCGTTACAAAAGTTTGGGAATTGATGAGGTAATAAATCATCAAAAATTTAATCTTATTGCTATTGTACATCATTCTACCAAAATCGAAGGTTCCACATTAAGCGAATTAGAAACACAGGTTTTATTAAACAACGGGCTTACGCCCCAAAACAAGCCATTGCAACATACTTTAATGGCTACCGACCATTTTACGGCGATAAACTTTGTTGTACAACAAGCCAAAGAAAAAACAAAAATTTCCATCGATTTTATACAACAAATAAACGCATTGGTGCTTAAAAATACAGGCAGCGTTTACAAAACTGTACTGGGCGAAGTTGATGCCAAAACAGGTGCATTTAGAAAAGGGAATGTATTTGCGGGCAATACCTATTTTCCAAATTATGATAAGGTAGCGCATCTTAGCCAGCAAATGGTAAACCAAATTATAGACACTTTAAACAAACCACTAAGCCAAGCCCAGCAAATTAATTTATCGTTCGATGCACATTTTAACTTGGTAAGCATACACCCTTTTTACGATGGCAATGGGCGCACCGCTCGCTTATTGATGAATTATTTTCAAGCCTATTTTGGTTTACCATTGGCCATTGTACACAGCGATGCCAAAACAGAGTATATACAAGCCCTTTTAAATGCCCGAGAAAAAGAAGATATTGAGATTTTTAGAACATTTATGGCCACACAATACGCCCAATTGCTAAGCCACGAAATACATAAATTTGAAGATATGGATAAGCCCTCAAAAGGAAAAGGTTTTAATTTATTGTTTTGAAAAACAAAGCATTGGAGGTTATCAAAAAAATTAATACCAATTTAACATTAAGGTTATTTTAGCACTACATATTTGTAAAACGCAAAAAATTATGCTTACCGATTTTTTTTACAGTTTCATTATTGCCTTATTGTTTATTGCGGTTGCGGTTTTTTATTTCAGCCCACTCGAGTTTACCATTGAAGAGGAACGAGATTAGCCAGCCAGCAATGCTACCACGCTTTGGGCTTACCCGTATAAGCCCAGTAAAATTGAACGCCCCAAACTTTAACACACCGATATATGCCTAAACGCGAAGTGGATATTGTTGTAATATCCGATATACACTTAGGCACTTACGGTTGCCAAGCCAAAGAACTGTTAAAATACCTCAAAAGTATAAAACCACAAATGGTAATACTTAATGGCGATATTATTGATATTTGGCAGTTTAGCAAACGCTATTTCCCCGAAACGCATACCAAAGTTATACGCCGTATCTTAAAATTTGTGAGCGATGGAGTTCCTGTATATTATTTAACAGGTAACCACGATGAGATGCTGCGTAAATTTGCCGATTTTAATATGGGAGGCTTTCAGTTACTTAACAAATTGATACTTAACCTAGGCGGTAAAAAGGCTTGGTTTTTCCATGGCGATGTGTTTGACGTTACCATGCAACACTCCAAATGGCTGGCCAAATTAGGTGCCGTAGGTTACGATACCTTGATACTTATTAACAGCATGGTAAACTGGTTTTTAAGCAAAATGGGGCGAGAAAAATTTTCGTTTTCGCAACGTATAAAAGCCAGCGTTAAAGAAGCGGTAAAATTTATCAACCAGTTTGAGCAAACCGCCGCCGAGCTAGCCATAGAAAAAGGTTACCATTATGTAGTATGTGGGCATATACACCATGCCGAAATCAAAGAAATTAAAACCGAAAAAGGAAAAGTAACTTATTTAAACTCGGGCGATTGGGTCGAAAGCCTAAGCTCGCTCGAATACCACAACGGCACATGGCAAATTTATAGGTATAAACCCGAGCATTACCTACATGGCACCGAAGACGAAGACCCAAGCGATACCGAAGACCTTAACCTAAAATTAGATGTAAACGAGCTGTTTAAAAAATTTACACAAGAAGTAGCCTAAAGCAAACGGTGTATAAATGCCTTATTTGTACCTATTTTGTTTTTTTATACTTTGAAAAACTTAGGCTAGCCTACGTTATGAAACGCTGGCCCGGGTTTTTCAACATATTTTTATAATAATTATGGGGTTTATGTAATTGTATTGGTTTTTATTAACGTTTATTTTTTTATTAAATTAACCCAGTGTTGTTACTTTTGCGGGTATGCAATTATACCAACCCTTTACCCAATTTACTTTCGATAATAAGCATTGTTTTTTAAGTGGCGATAAAGTAATAGATACGCAAAAAATTACCGTATTTCCGCAAGGGCTTATCCAACAGTATAATTTACTTGATAGGCCTTTTAAAATGCTGGACGAACGTATGCTTAGCTATGCTGATATACAAATACCTGTGTGTGCAACTACTTTAAGCTGTTTGGATGCCTTGGAAAATAAAATGGAAACCGCCCTAAAGCAAGGCTACGATGGCTTAAAAGCCATGCCCGAAATGCTGTTGTTTCAGTGGGCTGGTAAAATTGTGTATGGCATTATTTTTAACGAATTGCAGGCGGCTATTAAACAAAACCATGCTTCGGCCGATGGTTTTAATATGTCGCAAGGTTTAATACATAAATTTGCCCACTTGCATACCATGTTGCAATCAATTATACAGCCCGTAACGTTTGAAGATTTTACGCCTTGGAGCATTTTTTTGTACCGTGTAAAAAACCCAGCCAACGAATTTACTTACCGTGATGAAATAAATACGCTTACGTTTTCGCTACGGATGAACGATTTTGGCCTCGTAATTAATCTACAAGATAATGGCCTAAACCATTTGTACCACCAAGCGGTGTTGGATAAAATAAAAGGCAAAACGCTACACCCCATACAGTTCGAGGAGCTATCGGCAAGGGTTTTTTACTCGGCGTATCTTTTTAACCGCCTGCCCCAATACCACATTATACCCACCGCTACACAGGTTTTTATGAGTGCAATGCCTGTACGAGGCATGAGCAATAAACCTATTTTTGATGATTGGCAAGCTAAAACCTACGCCCAAGTGCTCGAAAATTTTTGGAAACGCTGGCAAATATTACTGCTCCAAATTATAAAAAATCCACAGCAGCCCATTAGTTATTTATTTGATGCCGATGGTGATTTTGTAGATTGTGATACTGTACAGCCACCTATGGTGCTGTAAAAGCATTGGAGCAAATATTTTTTTTGAAAAATAAAAGCTAGCATTTCATAACCAAGGCTAGCCTATCCCAAGTAAAATTGAGGATAGTTATTATCTAAAATCTGTTTTTTTTAAACTTTTAATAACCGTGTATAGGCTTATGCACACACCCAATAGGCTTAATACAGCGGTATAAACAGGTGTTTTGCTGGCTTGGTTTTCGTCTAATTTATAACCAGCAAATGTAAAAAAACCTATAATGCCCATCATTTGAAACACAAGCCCCGAGTATTGTACATAACTTTTTATTTTATTTTTGGTAGGATAATTACTTTCGGGCTTCATCATTTTGAATAGTTTTAACGGGCTATAATATTTGTACCCTTACAGGTGTATTTATAGCCAATTTATTTTAATCGATATTTTATAAGCTAAAAACTAAAGCTAATTAATATCTTTATTGGCTTTTATAAAACAATATTATATAGGTTTACTCGTAAACAGTACATACAAAACATTAATTTTTTAACATTGAAATTGCATTTTAAAAAATACATATCCTTCGTTTTCGGGATTTTGGTACTTGCTGTGTATAGTAGCTGTAGCTCGCAAAACCCAGGGTATATTGGCCGTAAAATACAAAATTTAACCGCCCATTACAATATTTATTTTAATGCCAAAGAGGGCTTAAAAGAAAGCGAAAGCAAAATTAAAACCAGCTATGCAGAAAACTATGCCGAACTATTAGATATTTACCCTGTACCCACCGAACAAACCTCGCAAGAACAAACCGCCCCATTAAACGAGGTAATAAAACGAGCAAATACCATAGCATTAAAAAAAAGTGCCAGTACTTGGGTAGATGATGCCTATTTATTATTGGCCAAAGCCGAGTATTACAAAGGAAACTTTTTTAATGCTTCTGAATATTTTAGTTATGTAAGTTTAACGTATCCTAAAGAAACCAAAAACCGCTTGGAGGCCCTTATTGGTGATGCCAAAACCAATTTAGCAATGGATAGATTGCCCCAAGCCGACTCTTTATTGGCCGATGCAAAAAACATAAAAAACAAACACCACCAAAGCAACCTTAACGCCCTACTTGCCCAAGCTGCTATAAACCATAGCGACTATAAGGCTGCTGTAAATTATTTAAAAACAGCCATAAAACTATGTAAAAACCAGTTTGATAAAATACGCTGGACTTTTATACTCGCACAATTAGAAGAAAACATTGGCGCCAATAAAGATGCTTACGCCCATTATACCCGCGTGGTTAAAAGTAATGCCTCGTTCGAGTTATCGTTTATGGCTAATTTATACCGTATTAAAGTAAAAGAAAGCGAAAACGGAATTGTATTTGATAAAATAGCTACCTTAAAAAAATTAATAAAAGATGATAAAAATTTAGAATTTATCGACCAAATTTATTACCAAATAGGTAATGCATACCTCGAAAAAGGAAAACTAGACTTAGCCATAAAAAGCTACAAAAAATCAACAGCTACCACCCCTGGCAGCGACCAGCAAAAAGGTTTATCGTTTTTAAAACTAGCCGAAATCAACTTCGATTCGTTAAAAAACTATGTACAATCGCAAGTTTATTATGATAGTACATTGCAATTTTTACCCAAAGAAAGTATGGGATTTGCCCAAATAGAAAAAAAAGCAAAAAACCTACAATACCTAGCCGATAGAATGCAAATTATTAACCGCCAAGATGAACTTTTGGCTTTGGCGGCTTTGCCCGATAGCGTAAGAAACAAAAAAATAAGCGATATTATTGCACAACAAATTAAAGAAGAAAGAAAAAAAGATTCGCTTTCGGCCAACGATTTAATGCCCCTTAACACGTTAGATAACAATACAAAAACAAAATCAACGGGTACATTCTATTTCAATAATTCAACAGCAATGAGCCAAGGATTATATGAATTTAACAAACGCTGGGGCAAAAGAAAGCTAAGCGATAGCTGGCGTATAAGTGCTGTTGCTGATAATGCCAGCCAAAATGCCACTACCCTACAAGACCCCGACCAAGCAACGCCGGCCCTTGCCATTGTAAGCAACAGCCCCGATTCGCTAAAAGCCAATTATTTGCGTGATGTACCCCTTACACAAGCCGATAAAGATAAAGCCAATTTAAAAGTATTAACCGCTTTTTACGAGGTATCTAATTTTTATAAAGATGTGTTAAACGATAACCTTGCTTCAATACAATCCTTTGAAGAATTATTAAAACGATACCCAGTAAGCGATTATACCCCAAGTATTTATTATCAACTGTACCGCTTATACAGCGAAACAGATAAAACAAAAGCAACCTATTATAAAGATTTATTGCTCGAAAAATATCCCAAAACCGATTTTGCCCGTACCATTACCGACCCCGATTTTGGCAAAGCAAAAGAACTACAAGCTGCCGCATTAAATACCTATTACGAAAACGTTTTTGAACTATACAATAACAATAATTTTAACGAAGTAATGGCTAAAATAAGCGAAGCCAAAGTAACTTTTGCTGCCGATAGCAGCAATATGCTTCCACCGCAGTTTGTATATATAAATGCCTTGGCATTAGGCCATACGCAAAGCATTGTACCTTTTTTGGCCGAGCTCGAAAACATTACCAAAACCTACCCTAACGACACAACAGTTGTGCCACGGGTGCTTAAACAAATTATTTATATCAAACAAAATAAAGCCGTTTTTGATGCCCGCCAATTTGCATTAGAACCCCTTGCATCCGAGGATAGTAACCTGCCCGAACAACGAAGGTATGTAAGCCCTGCTGTAAATAAATATGTATTTGAGGATGATTACGATGCCCAGCCTATTACTAGCAAAAATGCAAATAAAAAAAGCCCTAAACCACAAGCACCCAAATTGCCCCAAAAAACAACTATTGGTAAAGATTCGATACTTGTAAAACCAAGCGAAAACACAGCTTTGGATAATAAAAATACGCTACCTGCGGGAGCGGTAAAAAACGCAACAGCTATAAAATCCCCAGCACCCATTGCACCTAGCGAAATTAAATTTGAGGAAGGTATTCGCCAAAAGCAGGCCATCATTATCAATGTGCTAGATAGGTCGTTAAACATTGCCAAATCGTTTGCCGGTATTAGTAAATATTTTTACAGTAAATTTAATTCCGAATCGTTGATATTGGTAATTAAAGAACTCGAAAAAGGCAATAAACTTATTATTGTTAAAGGCGATTTTTATGGTACCGACCGTACAAAAACAGTGCTGGATGAGTTCAAATTAAATGCCGCCGAATTTATTACCATGCCCGCATATAAATACAATACGTTTATTATATCAGAAGTTAACCTTGGGCTCATCAACTCGCAAAATGCCTTAGACCAGTATTTAAAATATTTAAAATCAGCCAAAAAAGATGCAAGCAAATAACCTTACACCCGAAGATATAAAACGCTACAATAAACTGTTTTGGAAAATTATATTGGCCTGTGTAGCCTTTTTTATACTCATTATTGGCGTTACTTGGTTAGGCTTATTTGGGGCCTTGCCTTCTTTCCGAGATTTGGAACACCCTAAAAGCAACCAAGCCTCGGTAATTTACACACAAGATAAAGCCGAACTAGGGAATTACTTTGTTCAAAACCGATCGAGCGTACGTTACCAAGATATTAACCCCATACTGCTTAATACATTAATAGCTACCGAGGATACCCGTTTTCAAAACCATTCGGGCATAGATTTTCAACGAACATTTACCATTATTTTTTATAACCTAATAGGCAAAAAACAAGGTGCTAGTACCATTACACAACAATTAGCCCTCAACCTATTTTCCAAAGAAGGCAGGCAAAAATCTTTTTTTAAACGATTACCTCAAAAACTAAAAGAATTAATAGTAGCCGTACGCCTCGAACGAAATTATACCAAAGAAGAAATTATTACCATGTATTTAAACACGGTTGATTTTGGTAACAATGCGTACGGCATAAAATCGGCTGCTAAAACATATTTTAATACCAGCCCCCAAAACTTAAATCCAGCCCAAGCTGCGGTATTAATAGGTGTTTTAAAGGGTACTTCCATGTATTCGCCCACCCGTAACCCGCAGCGGTCGTTGGCTAGGCGAAACTTAATATTAGGCAAACTAGCCGATGCAGGATACATCCCTCAAACCGAAGCCGAGGAGTTAAAAAAGCAAGATTTAGGTTTACAGTTTAACCCATCATCGCATAACGAAGGCATGGCCACCTATTTTAGAGCCATATTAAAGCAAGATATTCAAAAAACATTTGAAGAACTTGCCATTACCAAAGCCGATGGCACTCCTTACGATTTAGACCGGGATGGCTTAAAAATTTATACCACCATAAACGCCAAAATGCAACAATATGCCGAAGAAGCACAACGCGAGTATATGCAAGATTTGCAACAGCAATTTACAAAACATTGGCAAAATAAAAATCCGTTTAAAGGCCACGAAAACCTTTTGATACAAGGCATGAAACGATCGGACAGGTATAAAGCCTTAAAAGAAGACGGAAAATCGGACGAAGAAATTAAAACCGATTTTAATACACCACAGCAAATGGAACTTTTTACTTGGAAAGGAAACATTACAGCTACCCTTACACCCATGGATTCGATAAAATATTATAAAATGTTTTTACGCAATGCCATGATGAGCATGGACCCCATTACAGGCGAAGTACGGGCATGGGTAGGTGGTATAAATTTCGAACATTTTAAATACGACCAAGTGCAAATGGGTTCACGCCAAGTAGGCTCTACCGCCAAGCCTTTTACCTATGCCGTAGGTATTGATAACGGTTTTTCGCCCTGCTACAAAGTAAATAATGTTCCCGTAACTATTGATGGCTACGGCACCGAACCTTGGACACCAAGGGCTTATAACCCCATACCCGGTGCCATTACCTTGCGTAAAGCATTGGCCAATTCGCAAAACTTTGTAACCGCTTGGGTAATGAAACAGGTGCAACCTACCGTAGTAGCCGAGCTAATTAAGCGGATGGGTATTACTACCGATGTGCCTTCTGTTCCATCTATTTGCTTGGGTACTTTTAATGCTTCGGTGTATGATATGGCAGGCGCATACAGCGCATTTGTAAACCACGGCGTATGGACGGAGCCTATCTACCTTAGCCGCATCGAAGATAAAAACGGAAACGTATTATACGAACGTAAACCCAAAATAGTTGTAGCCCTAAACGAGCAAACGGCATATACCATGACCTATATGCTAAAAGGTGTAGTACAAGAAGGTACAGGCCATCGCCTGCAATTTAAGTATGGTTTATACAACCCCATAGGAGGCAAAACAGGCACTACCAACGATAACTCTGATGGCTGGTTTATGGGCATTACCCCACAGCTGGTTGCTGGCGTATGGACAGGTTGCGAAGACCGCGATATACACTTTCGCACCACCAACTTGGGCGAAGGAGCCAATACTGCTTTGCCTATTTTCGGCCTGTTTATGCAAAAAGTATATGCCGATAAAAGCCTTAGGATTACTAAAAACGATTTTGAAGCACCTAAAGGAGGCAGTACCATTACCCTTGATTGTAACCAATACCAAAACCCAAAAGGCGCAGCCCCCGAAACCCCTGCCGATGAAAGGTTAAATTTTTAAATCCCCCCGATGGCAGGCATATATATTCACATTCCTTTTTGTAAAAAAGCTTGCCATTACTGCGATTTCCATTTTAGCACCTCTTTGCAGCACAAGCAAGAAATACTAAACGCTATTGCTGCAGTACAAGCAAGAAATATTAGAGGCTATAAGCCACGAAATTAAACTACAAAAAAACTACCTAGCACAGCAAATTATCAACACCATTTATATTGGTGGCGGTACACCATCTATTTTATCGGGTAGCGATTTAAGTAGGATAATAGCAAGCATACAAGAAAATTTTAGCCTTGCACCCGATGCCGAAATTACCTTAGAAGCTAATCCCGACGACCTAAACAATCAAAAAATAAAAGAAATAAGGCAAACCAATATCAACAGATTTAGCATTGGTGTACAATCTTTTTTTGATGACGATTTAAAATGGATGAACAGGGCACACCAAGCCACCGAAGCCGAAGCGGCAATAAAACGAGCTCAAGATAATGGCTTTACCAATCTTAATATCGATTTAATTTACGGTTTCCCCTTATTATCTCAACAAAAATGGGAAAGCAATTTGCAAAAAGCCATCGACTTTAAAGTAGCACATATTTCGGCCTACGCCCTCACGGTAGAACCCAAAACCGCACTCGCCACCTTTATCAATACCCAAAAACAAGCACCAATTAACGATGAACAAAGCACCAAAGATTTTTTAATTTCCATAGATACCTTATGCCAAGCGGGCTACCAGCATTACGAAATTTCAAATTTTTCCCTTCCGGGGATGCAAAGCCAGCACAATACCAATTATTGGAAAGGCGTACATTACTTGGGTATTGGCCCTTCGGCACATTCGTATAACGGCCATAGCAGGCAGTGGAACTTGGCCAATAATGTAGGCTATTTATCGGCCTTAGCCAAACAACAAATACCCAGCACCATCGAAGTGCTAACTACTGCCAACAAAATCAACGAATTTATTATGACTAATTTACGCACCCATTGGGGCATTAATTTAGATACAATAGGCGCAACATTTGGCAACCACGTTACACAGCATATTTTAAACCAAGCCCAAGCACCCATTGCCAAAGGGTTTATTCAAATCCAAAACAATACCATCACCCTTAGCCGTACAGGTAAATTATATGCCGATGGTATTGCTGCCGATTTGTTTGTTGATGATGATAACCCACATTAAATTTGAAAGTTTTTTTAAATTTTTACCTTTGAATTTTCATTTTTCACCCTTGCCATCTTTCCACTGTTTGCTAAACGATTTTTCGGCAATTTTGGGCAATTCCCTATTTTTACCCCAAGTATTTTTAAACAAAAACTTGATGAAAAAATTTTTAGTTTTCCCACTAAAATAGTCCATTACCTTACGGCTGTTGAGGGCTTTAGAGGCAAAGTACCAGCCTGTTTTTTCGGCTTTACGGCTAAAGTTATTTGTTACAGCATCTCGCCTATTAAGCAATAGCATTTTATGAATATCAATTTTTACGGGGCACACTTCGCTGCATTTACCACAAAGGCTTGATGCGTAGCTGAGGTGTTTAAAATCGTCCATGCCCTTCAAATGCGGTGTAATTATTGAACCAATTGGGCCGCTGTAAGTGGTAGCGTAACTATGCCCACCTATGTTTTTGTAAATGGGGCAAGCGTTAAGGCAAGCACCACAGCGTATGCAATACAGGCCTTGGCGTTGGTCTTTTTGTGCAAGCAAATCGGTACGGCCGTTATCCAGCAGTATCACGTACATTTCTTCGGGACCATCGGTTTCGTTGGCTTGCTTGGGGCCATTTAAAATAGTGTTGTAAACGGTTAAGTTTTGCCCTGTACCGTGGGTAGAAAGCATGGGCCAAAATAAATCGAGATCGGCAGTGGTAGGTATAATTTTTTCGATACCTACAATAGCAATGTGTGTTTTTGGGAAAGTGGTGGTTAAGCGGGCATTGCCTTCGTTTTCGGTAATACACACACCGCCAGTATCGGCAATTAAAAAATTAGCACCAGTAATGCCCACATCGGCACTTAGGTATTTGTCTCGCAGTAGTTCGCGGGCTTTTAAGGTAAGCTGTTGTGGTGTGGCATCAATAGGGGTGTTAAATTTTTCGTTAAAAAGTTTAGCAATATCTTCTTTACTTAGGTGCATTGCTGGGGTTACAATGTGGTAAGGTTTTTGCCCCAATAGTTGTACAATGTATTCGCCCAAATCCGATTCTAGCGATTCTATGCCTTGGCTTTCCAAAAATTCGTTTAAATGAATTTCTTCGGTAACCATTGATTTTGATTTGATAACCGTTTTGGCCTTTGCTTTTTTTAATATTTGTAATATTTCTTTATTTGCGTCTTCGGTATTGTTTGCCCAAATTACTTTTCCACCTCTTTTTTGAAAATTAGATTCAAATTCGATTAAATATTTGTCTAAGTTTTCTATTACTTTCCATTTTATTACATGGGCTTTCTTTTTTATATGCTCTAGGTTAGCTATACGGCTTAGGCCACGCTCAACGGCAATATCGTATTTACCAATATTATTATTGATAATTTTACGGTGCCCCAAATCAAAGGCTTTGGCTTCGGTTACTTTTAAAAAATCTTCATGTAAACTATTCATTTGTAAAACAATACCAATAAAAATATTAACAACTCATTTTATTAACTCTAGTGGCATGGCGGCCACCTTCAAAAGGGGTTGTTAAAAATATTTCTACAATGGCTTTCGCCGATTCTAGCGTAATAAATCGCTCGGGGATACACACAATGTTAGCGTTGTTATGCAATCTGGCTAGTTTTGCCAGTTCCAAATCCCAGCAAATGGCGGCCCTAATACCTTGGTGCTTATTGGCCGTTATGGCTACGCCATTGCCACTACCGCATACCAATATCCCAAAGTCAAACTCCTTGTTTTCTAATGCCGTAGCCACGGGGTGTGCAAAATCAGGGTAATCAACCGAAGTGGGCGAGTAGGTACCAAAATCTTTCAATTCTTTACAATCGCTTAAAAATTTAATCAATTCTTCCTTATAAGTAAAGCCCGCATGATCGGCACCTATGGCTATTTTTAAATCGGCTATCATTACCATAAAAATTTATGTATTGTTATTTATTTTTTGTCTAATTTATTTTTTAATTCTTCAATTTCTTTTTGGAGCAGGGCTAATGATACATCTTTTTCGCTTAATGCTTTTTCTTTTTCGCTTAACGCTTTTTCGTTTTCGCTTACTGTTTTTTCAAATTGTTTTTTGTCTTCTTCAAACTTTTTTTTCGCTTGTTCAAAAAACCATATTTCGTCCTCAAAAAGTGCATTAATAGTTCTAATAGCTTCTTGTTCGTTTTCTATTTTTCTTTTTTCGGTAGGGTTGGTACCCGAGTAGTGTAAAATATCGGTGGCTATTTTTACTTCTTCTAAATCTACTAAGTGCGTAAATTCTTTAATAATTTTTTTATCGTCCACAAAGTTGCTTTGCTCAAAAATACTTAACAGTTTATCTAATTTAGTTTTGTAGTTACTGGTTATCCTTTCTACCTGAACGATAAAGCTATCATGCGTTAATTTTTCTACAAAATCGCTTTTTGTTTTAAGAATGGTTTTGTTGGTTAGGTCTAAATAATTACGTTCTACTTTTAAACAAGCGGTTTCTATTTCGGGCAGTATAAATCCTAAAATATAAATGGTGGTAATGGGTAAGGCTACTTTTTTATTGTTTACTACATCCTCTTTTTTGTATTGCTCGGCCAAGTAGTTTCTAAAACGCATTAAATCTATCTGATTTTTTGCTTTCTGAATCTCAATTAATACCTTTTTTAGTTCGCCACTTTCGGTTTTTATAGTGGCAATAAAATCTAAACGGTAAACCCAAATAGAGTGCCGCTCACGTACTCTAGCTTCATACTGTTCTACGTGTTTGGGGTTGTTAAAATCAAACTCGCCTTCGTAGGTATATTCTTGCGGTTTTACTTCAACGGCTTCAATGGTTTCTTCTAAAAGTGTGCCAATAAAAAATTTGGCAACCCTTTCGTTTTCCATCATTCGTTTAAAAACAACATCGTATATAGGGTTTGCTATTACCATTTTTTGCTAGGTTTTAAATACCTTACAATTTTACGCATAATTTTTTTGTAAATAGATTTTAGGTTTGGGCTTAA
>JAAFJW010000077.1 GCA_013298995.1 Sphingobacteriales bacterium
TAAATTAACGTATCTAAATATTTTAATCTTTCTAAACTTTAAATGTATAACAACATTTTATATTTTGAGTTTCCATACGGTTTGCTTTTTTCTTAGGTGTAAAAATAATTCACGCTAAAATTACGCCGTATTGGGTTAAGTTCCCTTAAAATCTAAAAATTTATTTAGTCCTAATTTTATTCGTAAATAGTGCCTTGGTGTAATTTTTTTGCGGTTTTTATAATAAATAAGTTATGTATTATTACTGTCATAAAATTTTTTTTTATTTTAATGTTAATTTAATATTAAATTTTTATTAATTTAGTGTGAACAAATAATATAGAAATTATGAAAAAGTTACTCATCCTAGGTGTTTTATGTATGGGGTTACAAGTTGCTTTAAAAGCACAGGAAACCACTATTTTTTATCAAAGCAACAATATAGTTGCCAATTCAAAGGATAATGCTAAGTTTTATGTGGTGTACAAGCCCGAAAACAATAAACTTATATCCTACCAAAAGTATTCGGTTGATAACATACTTTTAGAAAAAGGTAGCATTGTAAACATGCAATCACTAATTAAAAAAGGCGAAATTACCACCTATTATACAAATGGAAATATTAAAGATGTGGTAAACTACGAGGATGGTTTACCTAGTGGTAGCAAAACGCATTATTTTATTACGGGAGGCATAAATTATAAAATTAATTATACCGCAGCAGGTTATGGTAAAGGCAATGCCGCTACATCATCAACCAAGTACATATACTGCGCCACCCCAGATGGTAAAATAATTTTGAAAGATGGTAACGGCGAATTTCAAGAGTACGGTACCAATCAAGAGTTGGTACAAAAAGGAGTGGTTTCGCATACTTTTCCAGATGGTATATGGAAAGGTTACGAAGATGGAAAATTAATGTTTATAGAAGTATATAAAAAAGGCAAACTGCTAAAAGGAGAAAGATACGGGCTAAATGGAAGTACCCAGTTTTATACAATCAGAAACAGCCGCCCTAAACCTCAAGGCGGAATAAACGATTTTTATAGTTATGTTGAATCTGCAATGCAAGAAATGGCTCAATCGCAAAATGGCGAATTACAGGGCGAAATTATTTTGAAATTTATTGTTGAAGCAACAGGCCAATTAAAAGATATTAGGATTGTAAAATCGGCAAGTAATCCATATATAAACGCCATGGCAATTGAAGTTTTAACTAAGGCACCTAATTGGGCACCAGCAACCGAGCAAGGCCAGCCCATTAATATGGAATTTTTTATGCCTATAAGTATGCGTTAATTTTTTTTATAAATTATTCGGCAATAATAGTACATTTGCGATGTAAAAAAATCAACCTTGGGTTTAAACCAGCCTAGGTTGATTTTTTATATTAACCAATTAATTTTGAAAAAAACTTTTTCTTTACTTTTTGCAAGTATTGTGCTTATGAATGCCATTGGCTTTCAGTTGTTTTTTTCGGTTTATAATTTTAAGATAAACACAAGTCTGGATGCTAAAATAGACGAAGGCAAAATTTCTGATATACAAAATATTACCCTAAAAATACCCATTGTTAGCTTACCTTATTTACCTGACAAAGCTATAGAAAACGATTTAAAAGGGGAACTTAATTATAAGGGAAACACCTACCGCTATGTAAAAAGCACCATACATAACGATACCATTTACTACCAATGTATGGTAAACCTAAAAGGTAAAGCAATTAAAAATGCCTTTGCCGATTACATTAAGAAAAACAATAACGAAGCCTCTGGCACCAAAAAAAGTGAGCAATTTGGCCAAAAAATGGCAAAAAATTACTTGTCTAATCCTAGCTTTAGCCTTTCGGATCTAAATAGCATCAACCTTATAAAAAGCGAGTATTGCCGCTATAATAGCTCGCTTATAGCGTTTAGTATTGATAAACCATCGCCACCGCCACGGCATATCTCTTAACTATCTAACAAAATTTTAATTACCCTAATTTATTAATTTAATAACCTCCAAGTGTTTAAAAACACTTGGAGGCTTAACCGCTGTACGTACATATTCGGCAGCTAAATCTGTATTCAAAAATGAAAAAATTACATATATTATTCGCATTATTATTTACCTTATTTACACAACAATTATTTGCACAAGGCTGCGTAGCCGTTCGCCAAATGGGAGGTTTAAATCCCTTAGTTACTATGAGTTACAATTTATCAAAAGGCGAAATGCAAGCAGGTGCTAGTTACCGTTATTTCCACTCGTTTAGGCATTATGTGGGTAGTAAAGAGCAACCTTATCGTCAAAATACACAAGGCGGCTTTAATGCCGATGGTACCGAGCGAGGCAATGCCGTAAACATTTATTCACACGCAGTAGATTTTAATTTTTCTTATGCTTTAACCAATCGTTTACAAATTAATGTTTCGGTGCCTTATGTACATAACGAACGCTCGCAGGTTTTAGCTACCAAAACGGGTGGCCAAGTTTTAATAAACGGAGAAAGTAAAATACAAACCTTAGAAGGAACACGTTATAGTGTATATGCCCAAGGTTTAGGTGATATTCGCCTAAGTGGCAATTACTGGGTATTCGACCCTGCAAAAGCTACCAAAGGAAACCTAATGTTAGGGCTTGGGATTAAATTAAATACAGGTAGCCATAGCCGAATGGATGATGCTTTAAAGTATGATAAAACCACAAAAACATTTTTTACCGAAAGCACAGTAATGGATCAGGCTATACAGCCAGGCGATGGTGGCGTTGGTTTTTCTGTTGAAGCACAAGGGTTTAGAGAATTAACTAAAAATATATATGGTTTTGCCAATGGCTATTATCTGTTTAACCCTCGAGAAGCCAATGGTACATCTAAAAGCGCACCTAAAGCTGGTTTAGAAGGTTATAATGTTTACGCATCGCCCGACCAATATTTTGCCCGAGCAGGTGCAATGATAAATGTAGGCAAACCTAAAAACATTACCTTTTCATTAGCTGGTAGGGTAGAGGGCATACCCGCCTATGATGCTATTGGAGGCCAAGTGGCTTATCGTAGGCCAGGTTATGTTATCGCTGTTGAGCCTGGGGCATCATACCGTATAGGCAAACATACCTTAAGTTTATTTGTGCCTAAAAATATTTACCGCAACCGCATACAAAGTGCAGCCGATATTGCCGACCAAAATCTACAAAACGCTAAAATAACCGACCCTGCAAAGTTTGTACACGTACAAGGCGATGCCGCATTTGCCGATTATTCTATAAATTTAAGTTATAGCATTCGTTTTGGTGGTGCGGGGCATCATGCTGCTACTAATACAATTCCAATGTAAAACCAGTAACTAAAATTTATAACAAGAAAAACCCAACACAAAATCTAGTACCCTTAGTTACAATGTATAAATATTGTTTTATGATGATGATTAGGGCGTTTCCTGCCTGCGCAGGCAGGAAACACGTTGGGAATTTATCCTGACAAAGGAAGGATTATATCTTTTTCTTTATAGCCCCCATCCCCATTTTTTGGGTTAGGGGGATGGGGCTATAAAAAAAAAAGGATGCCAGCCTGCGCAGGTAGGCCATTGCCATCGTTAACGCTAAAATACTGGTTAATAGCAAATTGTATTGCAATATAACAATCAAGCTCAGATTAGTATATTCTTTTTATCCCCACATTATCGGGTGGTGTAACCATTAAAGGCACTTTTTCTAGTGTTACAAAGCTAAGGTCGAGGCCAAAGCCTCGTTCTTCGGATAGAGATACTTTTTTGAGATGAAAATAAATAGACATTACTATTTTTTCCCAAAGCGTTAAATTATTAGACCGTGAAAGGGTTTTTTCGAGTATAACAAATTTAAAATCACCTACAATATTGTGTTTTTTTAATGATGTATAGTGGCTGGTAATATCTATTTCTTTGTTTTTTACCAATTCTTCTACCACTTTTCTAAACAATACGTTTATTTTTTGTTCTATCCTAAAGCCTAGTTTAAAGTCGATACGGATTAATTTTTCGGGTATTAGGTATTCTACTTTATAATCGCAGCGGTAAGGCTCATCAACCACATCAACATGTACTAGCCAATATACATCGGCTCGTTTGGGTTTCTTTTGTAGTATCGAGTAAATAATTTTTGTTTCAATTTCTGAGTTAAAGTTTGCACTAGTTAAATATACTAGTTGCGATGCGTATTTGGGCACACTTTCATCTACACTTAATTCTTTTAATATATCGTAATATTTATCTATCTCTTCAAATTTTAAATACCTATTTTTAATTTTACGAGCCGAAAACCAAGCCCACATTACGGCAAATAAAATGCCACCTAGCATAATGGTAAACCAGCCTCCGTGTAAAAATTTAGACATATTACCCACCAAAAATGTAAGTTCGATACTACAGTAGATAATTAAAAATATTACAATTAAATACGTAGGTATTTTTTTTCGTTTTAAAAATTCGGAAACCAAAATGGTAGTCATCAGCATTGCTAAGGTTATTGATAAACCGTAAGCACCTTGCATGTTCTCTTCTTTTTTAAATAATAAAACTACGATTACGCAACCTATCCAAAGTAGCCAGTTCATGCTGGGTACATATAATTGCCCTTTTTGCTCGCTTGGGTAATTTATTTTTACTTTGGGCCAAAGGTTTAAGCGTACCGCTTCGGATATTAGCGTAAACGAACCCGATATTAAAGCCTGGCTAGCAATAACGGCAGCAGCAGTAGCAATAGCAATCCCAAAAAACAAAAACCAACTAGGCATCATTGTATAAAATGGGTTTCGGTTGCCAATAAGCTGGTTTTGTATGCTCCATAAGTAAACCCCTTGCCCAAAATAATTAAGTAAAAGGCAGGTTTTTACCATTATCCAGCTTACCCTAATATTTTGCTTACCGCAATGGCCAAGGTCCGAGTATAAGGCTTCGGCACCTGTGGTACATAAAAATACAGCTCCAATAATGGTAAGTGCGCCAGGGTTACCTGCCAGTAATTTATAAGCGTAATATGGGTTTATTGCTTTTAAAATCTCGGGGAAATGTATAATGTACGATACGCCTAAAACGCCCATCATACTAAACCAAACAAACATTATAGGGCCAAATGCCTTACCTACAAACGAGGTACCAAATTGTTGAATAATAAATAAGGCCGTAATAATACCTATAACAATAGGTATAGTTTGTAAACCTGGGTACAATATCTCTAAACCTTCAATAGCTGCCGAAACCGTAATAGGAGGGGTAATAATACCATCGGCTAGCAAAGCGCAGCCACCAATAATTGCTGGAATAATTAGCCATTTGGCCCTGCGTTTTACCAATGAGTATAGCGAGAAAATGCCACCCTCACCTTTGTTATCGGCGTTTAAGGTAATTAAAACATATTTAAGGGTAGTTTGTAAAGTTAATGTCCAAAATATACAGGATAAACCACCCAATATAAGCGTAGGGTTAATAATATTGTTGCCTACAATAGATTTGAAAACATATAGAGGCGAGGTGCCAATATCGCCGTATATAATACCTAAACTAATTAATACACCGGCGGCGCTGAGTTTACTTACATTTTTATGACCAGACACTTGAATAATTTTTTGTAAGCCACAAATCTAAATTAAATACCAATAAGCACAAACTATTGCTTCAAATTACGCATTAGGGCAAAAAAAAGCCTATTCATTAAAACAATGTTAAAAGCTGTTAAAAATTAAAACATTTTTTTGCCAATAGTATAAATTTTGTTTTTATTTTTATATTTGTGCAATAACATTATGGTTTTAAACAGTTACTTAAAATTATTCATTTCGGTTTTACTTGCAGTTACCTGCAATGTAGCCGTTGTTGCTGCTATAAATTTGGATAAACAAACAGATTCGGCCAAAACAGTTTTTAAATTAAAAGATAACCGTAACAACCGCCCTATTTTTAATAAAATTAATACCAGTTTCGAAACTTTTATGCTTAAAATTTCGGCCATCAAAAACACTAATGATAATAATAAAATAATTGGCTTAAACCCTATTGATAACCAAAAACCTATTGATAACGTTAAAATTTTCCCTAACCCAGTTTCAACCCAAGTAAACATTTCGTTTTCTTTAAAAAAAGAAAATAAAGTAAGCATCAAAATTTTAGATGTTTTAGGAAATGAAATTATCACATTACTGGATCAAAAATTACCTCAAGGCGAACAATCCAATACGTTTACCATCAATGCCAAAATCCCTACTGGTTTTTATTTCATTAGAATAGTATCGGGTAACGAATCGGTTATTAAACGCATTTCGGTAATTTAATATAACACTACTGCATATTGCGGTAAATTTCCCAAAACCTATTTTTTAACGAATGAAAATTATTGCTATTGGCCGTAATTATGCCGAACATACCAAAGAATTAAACAATACCCCCCCCACACAACCCGTTATTTTTTTAAAGCCCGATACGGCTGTGCTAAAAAATAACCAAGCCTTTTACCATCCAGATTTTTCTACCAATATACACCATGAAGTAGAGGTAATTGTAAAAATAAGCAAAGAGGGAAAGTATATAGCCAAAAAATTTGCATATAAGTATTATAACGAAGTAAGTGTAGGTATTGATTTTACCGCCCGCGATATACAGGAAAAACTTAAACAAAATGGCTTACCTTGGGCAATAGCTAAAGCATTTGATAACTCGGCACCAGTAGGCTCGTTTATTTCAAAAGAGGGTTTAAACTTAGCCAACCTAAATTTTAGGTTAGAGGTAAACAATAACATTAAACAACAAGGCAATACCAGCGATATGCTTTTTACTATTGATGATATGATTGCATTTGCTTCGCAATTTTTTACCTTAAAAAAAGGCGATTTACTGTTTACAGGTACGCCAGCTGGCGTAGGTAAAATAAATATTGGCGATAGGCTAACGGGCTATATAGAGGATGTGAAACTTTTAGATTTCGAGGTAAAGTAATTAAGGCTTTGGTACAAAAGTGCTTCCTGTTTTTGATTGTTAATAGGTTTTGAAGTGGAAAAGTGCCCTATATGCACTGCGTTAAACCCTCATTAACAGCACCAGCCCGCGTACCTAAACCCGACAGTAGCGGATACCGGCCTTGCGCCTAATGCATGTGTGCGTACCTGCCGGCCAGCAGGCGGGTGAGCGAATGGCGGGGCTAGCTTGGGTTAATAAAGCAAGGCCTTAGTTTTTCCCAAAAAAAATACCCTTAATTTTAAAAAATTACGCCTTGTTTTGCTTTACAACTTTAAAAAAGCAAGGTAAAAAAATGTAAAAAAAATAAAATTAGCTTACAATAAATTATATTTACCCAAAAAAATTATGGTATTAAGTAGATTTTGGCTCGTTATTTTTATTGCTTCAATTGCATTTGTGGTATTTGGTTTATTTGCTGGTAACAGTTATACCATTGATTATGTATTGAGCGGAAAAAAAGACGATCCTGTTTTGATATCCGAAAAATATATCAGCCAATTGCCTACTTATGTTGCAGATAGCATTACAAATTCTCCTACAAAAACTTTTGTTATCAATTATGTAAAATCCGATTTGGATACAACCTATATTTTAAAAAACCAAACAGTAAAAATATATAGTGGTGTACAAAAATCGGATGGTTTATTGCCTACGTGTAAAAATAGTTTGATTGATTTAATTATTCCTTTAATTGCTTATTTAGCGTTTTTTTGTGGGATTATGGAGCTGTTGATTGTATCGGGAGCGTCAGAAAAATTGGCCCAAAGGCTAAGCCCAATGTTTGCCAAAATATTTCCTACGGTGCCCAAAAACCACGAATCGATTTCGTACATGACTTTAAATTTTGCTGCTAATTTTTTAGGGTTAGATTCGGCAGCTACACCCTTTGGCTTAAAAGCCATGCAAAGCCTACAAGAAATAAACCCCGATAAAGATAAAGCCAGCGATGCTCAAATTATGTTTATGTGCTTACACGCTGCTGGCCTAACCCTTATACCTACTTCTATTATTGGTTACCGGGCAGCCGAAAATGCCGCCAACCCTGCCGATGTAATGTTACCATGTATTATAACGTCGTTTATAGGTACTATTGCTGCTTTTTTGATAGTAGGCATCAAACAAAAAATAAATTTTAAAAGTGCATCGTTACTTATTGCATTAATTACAGCAATTGCGGCCATAGTGGGCTTGTTATTTTATATAAACAGATTAGATTTAATAGGTAAAAATTTTTTTACAGGTAACCTTTCGGGATTAATGTTGATTGCTATTATTGGCTTTGCGCTGATATTTTCGTTCGTAAACGAGAAAAAATTTGTAGCAGAAGACACCACCATCTTCGATACCTTTGTTACTGGAGCTAAAAACGGATTGCAAACTGGGGTAAAAATATTTCCTTACGTTATGGGGATGTTGGTAGCTATTTCGTTTTTTAGAAACAGCGGTTTATTTGAGCTGATTAGCAACGGTATTTCATATATTTTTTCGCACCTAGGCGTGAGCAAGCAAATCACCGATTCGTTACCTGTAGCCATGCTTAGGCCTTTTAGCTCGGGTGGCTCGCGTGGGTTTATGATAGATGCGATGCGTACCTTTGGACCCGATTCGTTTACGGGTAGGTTAAGTGCTATTTTTCAATGTAGTGCCGAAACCACCTTTTATGTAATTGCCGTTTATTTTGGAAGCATTAACGTTAAAAACACACGCTACACGCTTAGCACCATGCTTTTGATTGATTTGGTATGTGTAATTACGGCAGTATTGGTGGCTGGCTGGTTTTTTTAAATGCTAAATTTAGTTTTGATTTACAGAAGTTAATAATAAACACTTGTAAGGTTTTATAACGTTGTTGATGCCACATTTCTTTATCCTCTTTATTTTACCATCAGCTTTTTATAAGTACTATAATTTTCGGATTTTAAGTTTAAAATATACATACCCGAAATTACATCAGCATCAATTTTTTGAGAAAGCATTGCACCATCGTAATCAAAATTAAATGATTTAACTACCTTTCCATCAGTACTTACTAACGTTAATTGATACTTACCTTTGGGTAACTGGTTTAGCTGTATGGTAAACGTTTTGCCTGTAACAGGGCTGGGGAAAACAGTAAAGGAGGCATCGTTACCCAGGATTAAATTAACAAATAATGTACTGCTTGTATCTGTTTTTGCATCGTTATCTACTATTTCTAAGCGGTAATATAATGTGCGTACATTTTGCGGTAGCTGGGTATCTGTAAAGCTATATGTACTTTCGCCTTTGGCTTTAATTTTTCCAATAGTGGTAAAATTTATACCATTATCACTACGTTGTACATTTATATAATCAACATTTACTTCGTTATTGGTTTGCCAACTATTTAGCACCGTATTTCCGTTAAGTTTTACCGTGTAACTAGATAAATTTAAAGGCACCGTAACAGGATTTACAAAAACACCCTGACTTAAATTATAATAGCTTCCACTGTTTGATACTTCTAGTTTTTGTGCCCGTACCATATAAGTGTTTACTCCATCATCAGGATTTGTATCCTCAAAAGTATTCGTATTAGGTGCTGTGGTAGCAATTTTTGTATAAGCCCCCGAAGCATTATTTTTGCGGTAAATGCAATAAGCGTTTACAGGCTCGGTACTGCTTGTCCAGTTTAGGGTTGTACCATTAACCAATAAATTTGTAGGTGGTGCCACAGGGTGAATGCGTAAAGAAGGGTCGCCCATTAAATTTATACTGGTTTGGTTACGGTCTGGGCCATCGCTTTGGTAGCAAGTATTACGCATGGTTATCCATGCCGAGTAGCCAAAGGTTTCGCCCAGTGCAGTATGGTGGCTAAGCCAGTATGGTCTGCCTGCCCAGCAACTAACCAAGCCCCAGCCAGCAGAAGCTAATGGAGCCCGTAAAAAGTTATCTTCGCTATCCCAATCGCCAAAATAGCTTCCAAATAGCATGTTAAATACTATCTTGGGTTTGTTGCTTAAAAAATAATCGGTGTATGCAACACCCCATGCCGATTTATAAATCCCGCCACCTGCGCCATAAGCACATAAAAAACTTTCGACTTTGCCATCCACAATATAATCACCATCTTTAATTTTAGATGATGGAAACATAGACACAAAACTCCTCCAGCCACAGCTGGCGTAATATGAAGCATCAAAACCGTTTAGTCCAAAATTATTATCAATAAAAGCCCTTGGTTCGGCAAAAAATACCTTGTGCCTAAAATCATGGTCTTTGTTTAAGTATTGTTTAAGCAATTGCATTTCTGATTTGCTAGAAGAAACCATTTTAGATAAATCAACTCTACCTATTTGCAAAGTGGTAGGTGCAGGGAAATAATTTTGATCAAATTTTCCATCACCAATTCTATTATGATTTTCAACCCTTGATGCTTGGGTAGTGTTTACTATATTATCAGTCCACACGCCAGTCATATCGGCATAGTAGCCATCGCATGGCCAAGCACCACTATGGTCGGGGTGGCTATCCCAAGCAATGCTTCCTGCATAAGGTACAGGTACATGACCAAATAAAAATACCATTTTTACATTTTCGGGGTCGGCATCGTAATCGTTTTTTATAAGCTGTTTTACACTAGGTACAGTTGCTGTGCGTGATACATTGTGCCTTATAACTTGCCAGCCATCACCCGTAAGGTCCATCTCTAGGCGGTTTAATTCGGCCTGTAATGCTGTTGTAAAAGTATCATCTACCAATAAAATTATTTTACCCCTATCATCTACTTGGGCTACATCAACCCCGCCATAGATATAAGTATATGGATTATAGTCTCTACTGTATCCTCTAAAAAAATATTCATAATCTTTACCTATTACTACATCATTATCTGTCCATGTTGTAGCATTGCCAGCCAAAGTTGCTTTTGGGGCGTTTAAGTTCCAGTTTAAATCGTTTTTTGCTTTCCTAAAAACCGATACTTGTGTTCCTCTATCTATAGCTGGCCAAGTAAAAGTAATAGCAGCAGGGTTACGGCTTACAGTTGTAGTAATATGTATAATTTTAAACTTGTTTTCATCTTGTGCCACCAAATTATTAATGGTAAATAGGCTTATGGCGATAATAAATCGTATTATTTTCATTTTCAGATGTATTAATTAAGGATATAAAAATTGGTTTAAACAAGCAATTGGTTGTTTTCAAAGTGAAAAAACAAAATTAGCTTCATCAAATATATAAAAAATTGAAGCCGTTATATGTAAAAAAGAGTAAATTTAACACCACACAAATTGGTTTATTTACTTTGTTATAATTAATCAAAGCATACACCTTCATATTAAAAGAAATTATCTTAACTTTGCACTCCTAAAATACATATTCAAAAATATGAAATTATCGCAATTCAAATTTAATTTACCCGAATCATTAATAGCTAACCACCCTTCCGAAAACCGCGACGAATCTCGTTTAATGGTATTGGACAGAAAAACAGGCACCATCGAACATAAAATTTTTAAAGATGTATTAGGCTACTTTAACGAAAAAGATGTATTTATTTTAAATAATACAAAAGTTTTTCCAGCCCGCTTATATGGTAATAAAGAAAAAACAGGAGCCACCATAGAAGTATTTTTACTACGTGAACTAAACAAAGAACTACGCCTGTGGGATGTATTGGTAGATCCCGCCCGTAAAATTAGGGTAGGTAATAAGCTCTATTTTGGTGATGATGATTTATTGGTTGCCGAAGTGGTAGATAATACCACATCAAGAGGTCGTACCATTAGGTTTTTATTTGATGGTACTGATGAAGAGTTTAGAGCAAACATCGAGTTGCTAGGCGAAACACCACTGCCCAAATACATAAAACGTCGCCCTACTGCCGATGATAAAGAACGCTACCAAACCATATTTGCAAAAAACGAAGGTGCCGTAGCAGCACCCACAGCGGGCTTGCACTTTAGCCGCGAGTTAATGAAACGGCTAGAGTTAAAAGGATTAGATTTTGCCGAAGTTACCCTACATATTGGCCTAGGTACTTTTAGACAGGTAGATGTAGAGGATTTAACCAAGCATAAAATGGATTCGGAGCAGTTTATTATCGACCAAAAAGCGGTAGATATTGTAAACAATGCGCTAGACGAAAAACGTAAAATATGTGCCGTAGGTACTACAGTAATGCGGGCTATCGAATCGGCAGTTTCGGCTGGCCACAGGTTAAAGCCAGTAACCGATTGGACTTCTAAATTCCTTTTTCCACCACACGATTTTAGCATTGCCAATAGCATGATTACCAATTTCCATACACCCGAATCAACCTTATTAATGATGGTTGCCGCATTTGGAGGTTACGAACACGTAATGAAAGCCTACGAAATTGCCGTAAAAGAAAAATACAGATTTTATAGCTATGGCGATGCCATGCTGATTATCTAAAATTAAATATTAAGTTTGAAGGTCGGATTTTGCTTTAATCCGACCTTTTTTTGTTTCATAATAAAATGGATAAACCTCAATTTTATGCAGTAATAGTAGCCGGTGGTAGTGGTCTCCGCATGCAAGCTACAAGCCCAAAGCAATTTTTATTGCTAAATGGCTTACCTGTGCTTATGCACACCATTTTAAAATTTAGCAATAACAAATACAAGCCCAAAATTATTTTGGTACTAGCCAAAGAGCATGTAGCTATTTGGGATAAACTGGTAAT
>JAAFJW010000078.1 GCA_013298995.1 Sphingobacteriales bacterium
ATAAATATCTCCACAATACCAACCTATAATAGCCCTCTACAAGCCCATGCCATATTTAAAAAACGTGTTGATGCTTACGGGTAATTTTCCTTTTGTTTTCAGCTTACCGCTGATAACTTTAAGGGCAGCCATTTCCATTTCGTCGGTATCTTGGTAGGCCATTATTAGGCCTTTGCTTTTTTCTATTCCAGGCAAGCCTGCAAGGGTATAAGGGTTTGCAAATACCACGCTTACAGTGTTTTTTGCAGCTATATCGGCAATAAAAAGTTTCACATCATTGTTATAATCTAGCGTACTAAGGGGGCGTTTTCGGGTATCGTGTATGGCCATAATTATACGGTCAAATCCCGATAACTGGTTTTTAATAATCTGTAAATCAAGTAGCGATGCGTTTTTAGGAATTATAAAAACGCTTGCCTTTAAATCGTTTTTTTTAACCTCTTTGGCAAAAAGCGAAATTTCTTTAGTTCCAATATTTAAGATGGCTGTTTTGCTCATAAAACTTTTACCCAGTACTAGGCTATCAGCACCTTTTAAACGGGTAATTGCGGCATCGGCTATTTGTTGTTTTAAATCTTTGGCCTCTGGGCTGTTAAGGTCGGTTACTATATTATTTGTTTCTATCGGATTATAATTATTTAGACCAGCCCAATATTTAGCGTAGAGGATTTTTTTAACCTTTTCGTTAATATCAGCCCAAGTTAATTTTCGCTGGTGTATCGCTTTGCGGATTAATTTTTCGGCCCGTAGCGAGTTTTCGGATAGCTCAATTACATCAATACCAGCCATTAATGCCCGCACATCAGCTTCTCCGTTAGAGAAAAATTTAACTACGCCTTTCATCTCCATCGCATCCGAAAACACCAAGCCTTTAAAGTCTTGTTTTTGTTTTAACCAGCCTGTAATAATGGGTTTGGATAAGGTTGAAGGCAAGTTTTTGGTGCTATCTAACGATGGTATGTTCATGTGCGCTACCATTATACCGCTTAAATTTTGTTTTATAGCTTGCTTAAAAGGGTACATTTCTAGCGAATCTAGGCGGCTGGTAGTAAAATTTAACTGGGGTAGGTCGTAGTGCGAATCTACATCCGTATCGCCATGGCCAGGGTAATGTTTGGCAGTGGTTAGTATTCCATTATCTTGCATCCCTTGCATGTAGGCAATACTTTTGGCAGCTACATTTAACCTATTTTCGCCAAACGAACGGTAATTAATAATAGGATTATTGGGGTTATTGTTAATATCCATTACAGGTGCAAAATTTATTTGCATACCCAATCGTTTAAAATCTTTGGCCACCTGTACGCCCATTTTGTACAAAAGTGTATTGTCTTGTATGGCACCAAGCGTCATTTGGTAAGGGTACGCCAACGTACTATCAAGGCGCATGGCTAGGCCCCACTCGCCATCCATGGCTATCATTAAAGGTATTTTTGAGATAGCTTGGTAGCGGTTTGTTAAAACGGCTTGCCGGCCAGGCCCACCTTGGAAAAATACCAAACCACCAATATGTTCTTTCTCTATTATTCGGGCTACCGAATCTTCGTAGGCTTGGCCACGGTTGGTATGTGCCCGTACCATAAATAGCTGTGCTATTTTTTGTCGGCGGTTCATGTGCTTATACACCGAATCTACCCAGCTATTGGGCGTATATAATGTTTTAATATATGGGGTTTTTTGCTGTGCATTAGCCCCATCAGCGCAAAGCGTAAAAAGCAATAAATAGCAAAGAGATAGTTTTAACATGTATTATTTTCGTTACAATGTGAATAAACAAGTGTTTTTAGTATTGCCTCAAAATTAGTTTTATATCTTTATAAAATTTGGCAAATAGATTTTATAACTCAAAAAAAAGTTAAATACTATTTACAAAATATATTTTAATTGTTTTTATGAAAATACTTTTATCATATTTAAAAAATTATAAACATTTAATTGCACTGGCACTTTTATTTGCCTCCATTAACCAGTGTTTTTCGCTGCTAGACCCACATATTACAGGTAAAATTGTAGATGGTTTTATCAATAAAAAAAATATATTATCTAAAACCGAATACATCAATGGCATTTTAAAACTCATTGGTTTTGCCGTAGGGGCGGCCATGGTGTCGCGTATTGCCAAAAATTTTCAAGATTATTTTGCCAATATTATTACCCAAAAACTGGGTGCACAAATGTATGCCGATGGCCTACAACACAGTTTACAATTACCTTACCAAACCTTTGAAGACCAGCGCAGTGGCGAAACCCTAGGCATTTTACAAAAAGTTCGCACAGATAGCGAACGATTTATTATCGCATTTATAAACATTGTGTTTACCAGCCTGGTAGGTATGGCTTTTGTTATTTTTTACTCGTTAAACGTAAGCTATAAAGTAACCTTGGTTTACTTTACCGCTATTCCTTTAATATTTGCGGTAAGCTGGTTTCTTAGCAAAAAAATAAAAGTGATACAAAAAGCTATTGTTAAAGAAACTACGGCATTGGCGGGTTCCACCACCGAGTCGTTACGTAATATTGAGCTGGTAAAAAGCCTAGGCCTAGCTGGGCAAGAAATTAAACGTCTTAACAATACTACGTTTAAAATACTAGCCCTCGAGCTACGAAAAGTTAAATATGTACGCAGCATGAGTTTTTTGCAAGGCACTACCGTAAATTTTGTACGCAGTGCTATGGTAATTATTTTACTATTGTTAATTTTTAGTAACGATATTTCGGCGGGGCAGTATTTTACTTTCTTGTTTTATTCGTTTTTTTTATTTGGCCCTTTGCAGGAGTTTGGCAATATTATACTTACCTACCGCGAGGCCGAGGCATCGCTAAGTAATTTTAGCCATATTTTGGCCATGCCTACCGAAGTTAAACCCACAAACCCACAACCTATTGGGGTTATAAATAGCTTAAAATTTACAAATGTTAGTTTTAAACATTTAACCGCCAAAACAAACGCATTAAGCAACATTGATTTTAGTGTAAATAAAGGCGAAACAATTGCTTTTGTAGGCCCATCGGGCTCGGGTAAAACTACGCTGGTAAAGCTTTTGGTAGGATTGTATCCGCCCCTGAGCGGTAAAATACAATACAACGAGGTATGTAGTACCGAAATTGATTTAGACGAATTGCGAGAAAAAATAGGTTTTGTTACCCAAGATACCCAACTGTTTTCGGGTACTATACGCGAAAACTTATTGTTTGTACAGCCCAATGCCTCTGATGAGGATTGCTTGCAGGTATTGCAACAATCGGCTTGCCAAAGCCTATTAGCCCGAGCGCAAAACGGCCTAGATACCATTATTGGCGAAGGCGGTGTAAAAGTTTCGGGTGGCGAAAAACAACGTTTATCTATTGCTAGGGCATTATTACGCAAGCCCAATATTTTAGTTTTTGATGAAGCAACATCTTCGCTCGATTCCATTACCGAAGAAGAAATTACCGAAACTATTAAAAACGTATCGGACGAGGTAAATCATATAACCATATTAATTGCCCACCGTTTATCAACCATTATGCATGCCGATAAAATATTTGTACTCGAAAAAGGCCATATTGTAGAAACAGGCAAACACCACGATTTGGTTGCCGAAAAAGGATTGTATTACGCCCTATGGCGACAACAAATAGGCGAACGCCAAACAGAATAAATTTAGTTTAGTTTAGATATGCAACTTACCATCGCTATATTACTGGTTATTGTTTTTCCGCTACTGGTTGATGTGATAACCATTTTATACATTTTTAAAAACCCACAAATAAGCCAAAGCAAAAAATTATTATGGCTTGTATTGGTTTGTTTATTACCTATGCTTGGGGCAATGGGGTATTTTATGTATGTAAAAAATTTTTCATCAAAAAATAATATCTAAAAAAAACTTTAATACCATTTTGGGGTTTATAACAAACAATATGACCGAAGAAAGTATCCCAACAAAAAGCACCTATTACACTGGCGAAGCCAAGTTTTCGCCTGTACCTACCAGCATTAGTTCGCCAGTTATAAAACTGATTGATAAAAATAAAATACGGGCGGTAGCTGTTGAAGCAATGCACTTACAGGCCACTCAGCAAATGGCATTGCTAAAGCAACAAGCCGATTTAATAATGCAACAAGTAAAAGATATTGAAGAACGCCTAAAAATATCGGAGCTTATTTACCAAGCCGAAATGCGGTTTAAACCCATTTTAGGGCAAACCTATCATCTATACCAAAAAGAAACAGGTGGGTATTTAATCAGTATTATTGCCCCCGACGAATGGGGCAAACTAGCCACTACCAAGCAATTTATCTCCACCGTAAAATTACTAGGCGACCATACTTGGGATGTATTAGACAAAACCGCATTGGCAACCCACCACTAACTACTAACTACCCACTCCATCAAATCCGTAATTTCAAACCTGTAACCCAGCTCGGCATCCGCCACCACACTACGCACCATTTTATATTTTCCCTTTTCAGGGATAAAACTAACGCTACTACCATAGCCCAGCATGGCGGCTAAACCATAAAAATCTTGCTTAGTAGGATGGCTAGGCGCAACACCATTAATAGTTTTGTGCCAAAAATCACGTTCGATAACGGCGGCAATCACACCAATACAATCCTCCAAACAAATTAAATTTACAGGTACTAGGCCATCGGCAATATGCTGTTTGCCAGCAAAAAACCTACCAGGATGCCTGCCTAGGCCTATTAAGCCAGCCATGCGTATTACGGTAGTTTGCAGGTGGGGGTTGTTTTTAAAAACCTGCTCGGCGTTAAACATACGCATGGCTTTGACCGAGTTTTTGTCAACCTCGGTAGTTTCATCCACCCAATTATTTAATTCGGGATAAACCGATGTAGAAGAAATAAAAATAATTTTTTTAATCCTCGACGCCTTTACCGCATCGTTTAGGTTATTTATTTTCAATACATAATCGTCTACCAAGGCATTTCTGCCTGGTGGGATGTTTACAATAAGCAAATCCGAATCCAAAAAAGCAGCTATATTATCACAATTTAAAGCTGGATTTAATTGTAGCACATAAGCCTCAATACCATTTGCTCTAAGGCTAATTATTTTTTCGGGCTGGGTGGTAGAGCCTTTAACCGTATAGCCTTGGGCGAGTAAAAATTTAGCCAAAGGAAAACCCAACCATCCACAACCTATAATAGAAATTGATTTTGTAGCGTTATTTAACATATAAAAACAAAAAATTAACCTAATTTTGGCATTATTTTGTAAAAGTAAATAAACAATTAAATCTAAAATCATGAAATCGAACAAATTAAAAATTACAGCATTAACCTTAGCACTAGTATTTACCACGGTAACTATACTGCCCAGTTGTAAATCAATGTCGAAAACACAAAAAGGAGCTGGTATTGGCGCAATTGCTGGAGGCGCACTGGGTGCATTAATAGGCAAAAAAGCAGGTAACACAGCCGTAGGCGCACTTATTGGCGGAGCCATAGGTGGTACAGCGGGTGCTTTTATTGGCCGTAAAATGGATAGGCAAGCTAAAGAATTGGAACAAGCAATACCTGGTGCCGAGGTAACAAATACTGGCGAAGGTATTTTGGTAAAATTTGATTCGGGCATATTATTTGGTTTTGGTAAATCAGAGTTAACCGCTACCGCAAAGCAAAATATAGATAACTTGGTAGCATCATTAAATAAATATCCTAATACCAATGTAATGGTTATTGGCCATACCGATGCCGTAGGTACCGATGGTGTAAACAACAAGCTGTCTTTAGATAGGGCTTCATCTGTAAGAAGCTATGCCGCTACAAAGGGGGTTGATTTTAGCCGTTTAAAAGTAGATGGCCGAGGTAAAAACGAGCCTATTGCAAGCAACGAAACCGAGGATGGAAGAGCAAAAAACCGAAGGGTAGAAATTGTAATTACAGCCAACGAAGCGATGAAAGCCGAAGCCAAAGCTGCTACCGCCAATTAAATCTAAAAAATTTAACGAATAAAAAAAAGCCCTACATTGTTAGGGCTTTTTTATGGTTTAACCATTTAATCTTCGGGGTTGGCACCACGGCGTATAACGGGCATACCTATTATTTTATACACATCGTCTATTTGGTTAATGCTTCCATTTACCAAGTTGCTTAACAGTATTATGGTTATATTTTGTTTGGTATCTCGCAAAAATATATGCCTAAACCCATGCCACCAGCCAGTATGGTAAATTACTTTTTGCTGGTGCAGGCTATCGGTATAAATGCGCCAGCCTAGGCCATAGCCAAAATATTTGTTTTGTAGCTTGCTTTGTGGGCTATAGGCCGAGTCGAGGGTGGTTTGGTTGAGTACACGGCCATTGCGTATGGCTTGGTCAAACAAATATAAATCGCCTACGGTGCTGTATATTCCTTTATCGCCCGTGGTGCCATCCAAAAAATCTTGCCTTACCGACCTGCGCCAATTACGGTCATGCCCTACCACATCAACAGGTATTTTTTCGTAAACGGCGGTAGAGTAAATGGCCGTATTTTTCATCCCAAGGGGTTTAAATATAGTTTCTTGCAGGTATTGTGCAAAGGATTTCTGGGTAATTTTTTCTACAATGGCGGCCAATACCATAAAGTTTGAATTGTTGTAATGAAACATCCTATTGGGCGGAAAATATGGTTTTGGTTTATACTGTGCAAAAAGTTGCATGGCATCCATATTTGTCATCCCTTTATATTTTTTTTTCCAAATTTTATCGGTAAAATAAACATAATTAATTAAGCCCGAGCGGTGCGAAAGTAGCATTTGGATAGTGATGCCTGGGTACGGAAAATCTGGGAAAAAATCGTTTACCGTTTGGCTTAGTTTAAGTTTCCCTTGCTCCATCAACATCAAAATAGCGGTACCAGTAAAAGGTTTAGAAAGCGAAGCAAGCTGAAACTTAGAGGCAATAGTTAATGAATCGCGGTGTAAATAATCGGCCCAGCCAAATGCGTTTTCGTAAATTATTTTACCGTTTTTGGCTATCAATACATTGCCATTAAAATTTCGTTTTTTATGTATTTCTGTAAAATAAGCGTCTAGTTTTTTATCCGCTTGGGCGGGATTGTAAGCCAATAGCAAGCTATCGTGTTGTGGGTTTAACGTTACGGCTTTGTGTTTTTGTGTTTTTGTGTTTGAATTACAGGCATTTAAACTTGCAACGGCTAATAATGTAAGCGAAATTGTTTTTTTTATCATCATGTACGAGGGGCTATCTCAACTATTGTAAGCCCAAAATTTATAAATAATGTGGTTAATAAATAGGATGCTGTGGTGTTTTTTTGAAACCGTATTGAAGTATGATTTTATTTTTCCACCTCAAACCACGCCATTACTGTTTCTTTGCTTGGCATGGCAATATCCAGTTTCATTTTTTTACGCATCCCGCCAAGGTCGTTAAAAACTTTATTGGGGTTGCCTGCTTGTAATTCATCGGGGCTATTAAAGCCCATTTTTATAATTACAGGTATCCATTCTGCGGGTATGCCAAGGGCGGTAAAATCATCATCGTTAATAATTTTAGCTTTTTTTTCGGGTCGCATTTGCGGAAAAAACAGTACCTCTTGTATGCTTTGCTGGTTGGTAAGCATCATTACCAGCCTATCAATACCAATGCCTAGGCCAGCAGTTGGGGGCATACCATATTCGAGGGCTCGTATAAAATCATCGTCCATGGCCATGGCTTCATCGTCGCCACGGGCGGCTAGACCAAGTTGCTGTTCGAAACGTTGTTTTTGGTCAATAGCATCGTTTAATTCGCTGTAAGCATTGGCAATTTCTTTGCCGTTTACAAATAGCTCGAAGCGTTCAACCAGGCCATCGTGTGTGCGGTGTTTTTTTGCAAGCGGTGTCATTTCGATAGGGTAATCGGTAATGTAGGTGGGTTGTATCAGTTCGTGTTCAACTTTTTCGCCAAATATGGCATCTACCAATTTACCTTTGCCCATGGTAGCGTTTACTTCTATGCCTAAATTTTGGCAAGTGTGTAAAAGTTGTTCTTCGGTCATGGCCGATACATCAATACCTGTATATTTTAAAATAGCATCGTACATGCTTAGGCGTAAGTATGGCCCTGCAAAATCTATTTCTTTATCGCCAACGGTAACGGTGGTTTTGCCATGTATGGCTATGGTTATTTTTTCTAGGCAATCTTCAACCATGGCCATCATCCAAATATAATCTTTGTAGGCAATGTAAATTTCCATCGATGTAAACTCGGGGTTGTGGGTTTTGTCCATTCCTTCGTTTCTAAACATTTTACCAAATTCGTACACACCATCAAAGCCTGCAACAATTAATCGTTTTAGGTACAGTTCGTTGGCTATGCGTAAAAAAAGTGGCATATCAAGCGTGTTATGAAACGTGTTGAAAGGCCTTGCCGCCGCACCGCCGTGTACGCTTTGTAAAATGGGGGTTTCTACCTCTAGCCAACCTTGGGCATCAAAATAGTTACGCATGGTGCTGATAACTTTTGAGCGGGTTTTAAAAATTTCTTTAAAATGAGGGTTCACCGTTAAATCAACGTAGCGCATGCGGTAGCGCATTTCGGGGTCGGTAAAGCCATCGTAGGTATTGCCGTCATCGTCTCGTTTTACAATAGGTAAAGGTTTTAATGATTTTGATAGTAGCGTTAATTGGGTTACGTGTACCGATATTTCGCCCGTTTGGGTGGTAAAAACGTAGCCTTTAATGCCTATAAAATCGCCAATATCTAGCAGTTTTTTAAATACGGTATTGTAAAGGGTTTTATCTTCATCGGGGCATAGGTCGTCTCGTTTTAAATATATTTGCATACGGCCAGTGGCATCTTGTATTTCGGCAAAGGATGCGTTGCCCATAATGCGTCGGGTCATAATGCGGCCGGCCATGCTTATGTTTTTATAGGCTGTTTTTTCGTTTTGGTAGTTTGCCGTAATATCGGCAGCGTAGGTATCTACATGGTAGGCCTCGGCGGGGTATGGGTTTATGCCTAGGGCTATTAATTCTTGTAACGATTGGCGGCGTTGTATTTCTTGCTCGGATAGGGTTGTGCTCATTTAATTTAATTTTGGGTAAAAATAGGTAAACTGGATGTAGAAAAAAAACGCTGCAAGGTAAACCCGCATTAAAAAGCACAGTACTGAGTTAATAAACCCGACAGCCTGCCTGCGCAGGCGGGTAGCGGATACTGGCCTTGTGGCTAAGGCCTTGTGGCGTACCTGCCGGCCAGCAGGCGGGTGAGCGAATGGCGGGACTAGCTTGGGTGATGAAATGCTAGCCTTGGTTTTTCAAAATATCTTTATAATAAATATGGCTAAATAATGCTATTTGCGCAAGTTACAAAACTTTATTTTTTATTGCCCTTGTACTTCTTCTACCCTTAGGCCTATATCGTTTATACCGTCGAGCGGATTGTCTCGCATATTTTGTTCAACAAGTATGGTGTATTTTCCCTTGTGGGGGAAGCTATAATTTTGCTTATAGGGCAGCTGGTAGGTAAATAAACTGCCACTGGTGGTGCCTAGCCAAGCGCCATCGGGGTTGGCGATGGTAAATTCTATCCTTTCGGTTTTTTTGCTTTTATTGGGCTGTATAATGGTTACTTTAAACCATATATTGGCATATTTATAAGCATCACTATGACGTAGGTTAATAAGTATATTGTATTTTTTATTGGGCTGAGTAATTTCTACTGCGCTTTTTATGGGCTGGGCATAAGTCCAATGTTGGTTTGGTACGCTTACAAAATTATCGGTAATGGCGTTATCAATACAGCCTTGTAAAGTGGCTATTGCTATAAAAAAAAACAGTGTTATTAATTTTATTTTCATTTACAATGGCGGTGCTTGGGGTGGTTTATTTCGGTTTTTATTGCGGTTATTAAATCGTTTTTTAGGCGATGTTTCGGCGTTTGGTGTTGCCTTGGTTTTTCCATCTAAGTTAGCCGTTGCCTGTGTTTTTGTTGCATTTTTTTGTGGTGCTGTGGTTTCGGCTGTGTTACGGTTTTTGGATTTTGATTTATTTTTTTTCTTTTTTCTGGCTTTTTCGTCGAGGCGGGTTAAGCTATCTTGCCCCACTACGTTTTCGTAATCAAAGGCTTTAATTACGAGTTTGGTTTCGGCAATTTCTACGGCTAGGTCTTTTAAATCCTCTGGTTTTTCGCCTTTTCGGTTCATTTCTTGGATTTCTTTAACCCTAACAATTTCGAGGGGTATCCAGGTGTTTTCTTCGCCGGGGTACACGTACCACATAATTTTTTTGAAGATGTCGGTTTTTTGTAATCGGGCATCGCCACGTATGGTTTTAAGCTTATCGGCATTATCGGGGATGTGTTTTAGGGCATCCATGTATGAGTCGAGCTCGAAATTTAAACAGCATTTTAGCTTGCCACATTGGCCAGCAAGTTTTAGCGTGTTTAGCGATAGGTTTTGGTACCTGGCCGCAGCGGTTGATACGGTTTTAAAATCGGTTAACCAAGTAGAGCAGCATAACTCTCGCCCACAGGAGCCTATACCTCCTAGGCGGCTAGCTTCTTGGCGCATACCTATTTGGCGCATTTCTATGCGTATTTTAAACGACTCGGCTAGGCGTTTTATTAGCTCTCTAAAATCAACTCTACCTTCGGCGGTGTAGTAAAAAGTGGCTTTGCTTTTATCGCCTTGGTAATCTACATCGCTTAGTTTCATGGCTAGCCCTAGCTCAATAGCAATAGTACGGGCTTTGTGCATCGTTACCGATTCGGTTTCTTTGGCTAGTTTCCATTTTTCTACATCGGCGGGGCTTGCTTTTCGGTATATTTTTAGGGCTACTTTTTCTTCGTTGGTACGGCGTTTTTTCATTTGCATACGCACCAATTCGCCCGTTAAAGATACATGGCCAATATCGTAACCGCCTGTGGTGGTTTCTACCGCTACCAGTTCGCCCGCTTCAAAGTATATATTATCTACGTTGCGGTAAAACTCTTTTCGGGAGCCTTTAAACCTTACTTCTACAATATTAAAAGGTTTAAAATTGGCTGGTAAATCCATATCGGCCAGCCAATCATATACATCTAACTTGCTGCAACCGCCATCGGTTAAGCATGATCCATTACTTTTACAGCCCCCAGGGGTACAGCCCCCGGTTGAGCAACTTCCACATCCCATAATTTATACTAATATATGTTGAGTCCCCGCAGGGAACGTATTAAACTTTAATAATTTTATCAGCATCAAAGATACATCTAAAAACAATATCTTGGGGTTCGCATTACGTTCGATATGGTAATGTGCTTTTTCGAACTCGGCAGCTATGCTTTCGGCTTTGGCTAGGGTTAAAATTTTTGAAAACTTGCTTATAAAATCCAGCTCTTTATCGGGCAGGTGTATCAATATGGGTGTGCCCGATAGGCATAATACCGCTTCACGCATTAGGTTTATACCGTACCTGAAAAAGTTTTTTTGGTTTTCGCGGCCCATTTTTGCGAGCTCATCTACTTGGTTTACAATATCTATACCCTTGTTTTGTACACAATGGCGCATCCAAGTTACAAATGTTTCGTGGTAATTGTTTTCTTCGTGTGTGATATATTCTTGTGCTGTATGCAAGTTTCCATTGCTTAAATAAGCAATTTGCTGTGCTTTTTCGAGGGTTATATTTTTATGATTTGTTAAAAAATCAACCACGTCATTGTAGCCTAACTTGGGTATTTTTACAATTTGGGTGCGAGATATAATGGTGTTTAGCAGCTGTTCTTGGTTTTGTGCTACCAATAAAAACAGGGTTTTATCGGCAGGTTCTTCAATTATTTTTAACAAGGCATTGCCCGAGCTTACCAAAAATTCGGGCAACCACATAATCATAATTTTATACTCGGCTTCAAAGGGTTTTAGGCTTAGGCGGTTAATAATGTGGTGGCTTTCGGCAATGTTGATGTTAAACTGCTTGTTATCTACGTTCAAGCTATATCGCCAGCTATCTAGGCCCAGGTATGGGTTTTGTGTAACGGCTTGGCGCCAATCTACGATATAATTGCTGGCTACATCGTCTTTATCTTTTGCGAAAAAAGGAAATGAAAAATGTAAATCGGGGTGAATTAATTTTTGGTATTTTTTGCATGATGCACATTGGCCACACGAGTCGTCGGGTAATTTATGTGCGCAACAAATATATTGTGCATAAGCAATGGCCAAGGCTAAACTTCCGCAACCCTCGGGGCCTAAAAATAATTGTGCATGGCTTACTCGGTTATTATTAACCGTATCTATAAGGTGCTTTTTGGTGGCTTGCTGCCCAATAATATCTTTAAACTGCATTGCCGCAAAATAAACATTTTGTATGGTTTTTTGGTGGGATATTTATTGTTGGGTTTGATTTAAAAAAAAATATTGTTTTTTTTTGAGACCCAATGGCATTCCCCAACATAAAAAAACGAAATACTTTACTAAAGTTTATGTGCAAGGTAAACCCGCATTAAAAAGCACAGCCCTGCGTACCTAAACCCGACAG